>JAKALB010000093.1 GCA_021813365.1 Pseudomonadota bacterium
ACATGGCGGCCGCGGCCGGCGTGGCCGCCTCGGCCTCGCCCTCGGCCCCGCCGCGGTTCGACAGGCCCAGCCTGTGCACCTTGCCGATCACGGCATTGCGGGTCACCCCGCCCAGTTCCTTGGCGATCTGGCTGGCCGACTGGCCCTCTTGCCACATCCGCTTCAGGGTCTCGACGCGTTCGTCGGTCCAGGACATCGCTACTCCGCATGAAAACAGGGGCGCCGGATCGGCCCCTGGGCCGGCCCGGGCACGGTGGGCAGGGTTTTACCGCGACCAGGGCGCCCGACACAAGCCCCCGACGCTGGCCCCCGACGCTGGCCCCCGACGCTGGCCCCCGACGCTGGCCCCCGACGCTGGCCCCCGACGCTGGCCCCCGACGCTGGCCCCCGACGCAGGTGCCGGCAGGGCCTTGCGGCACCGCGGCTGGCAAATGCTGCTGACAGGCCGCCCGTCGCGCGCCTAACTTGCGCCCCGGAGGTGCCCATGCAGACCCATCCCAACCCCGATCTCGCGCTGCAGCCCGATGGCCGTCCGCGCTGGAACTCGGCCCCCTGGCGCCGGCACGGCTTTCACAACCTGCACCGGCTGACCCGCTATGCCCAGTCCTTCCGCGCCGGCAACGTGCTGGACCTGCGGCTGTCGGCCGACCTGTCGATCGCCCGGCGCGAGGACGTGCGGCTGTTCACCGGCCTGCCCTGGTTTTCGGCCCTGGTCGTGACCGAGGGCAATCGGATCCTGCACGAAGCCTATGCCCCCGATTTCGCCCCGGATTGCCCGCATGCCATCATGTCGATCTCGAAGATGTCGACCAACCTGATGCTGGGCCGGTTGTGGGAAGACGGCCTGCTGGATCTGTCTGCGCCGCTGGGGTCGATCCTGCCGCGGCTGGGGGCGGGCTATGCCGGGGCCAGCGTGCAGCAGGCCTTGGACATGAATGTCCAGAACGCCTATGACGAGGATTACCACAACCCTGCCGCCATGGTCTTTCTCCACGAGGCCGCGACCGGCATGCGCCTGCCCGATGGCCCCGAGCCGATGGCACGGGATTTCCTGGCCGCGATCGGTCTTGCGGCCGGCACGACGGACACGACCAACCCCGGCGGCGTCTGCAACTACAAGAGCGCCAACACCGATGTGCTGGCCATGGTGGTCGAGACGCTGGGCGGCCGCCCGCTGTCGGCCTGGCTGGCCGACCTGGCCGATGCGGCCGGGCTCGAGGGCGCGCTGCATGTCGCCACCGACCGCACCGGCTTTCCGCTCCTGAACGGCGGTCTCTGCCTGACGGCCCGCGACCTGGCCCGCTATGGCGCGCTGTTCGCGCGGCTGGGGCGGGCGGTCGACGGCCAACCCTATGGCTCGGCGACATTCATCGCCCGCACCCGCGCCGGCGGCGTGCCCATGCCCGCCCCGCGCGCTGGCCTGCGCTATTCCAACCAGACCAACACCGAAGGCACCTGGCTGGGCCACGGCGGCTATGGCGGGCAATATCTGCTGGCCAACCCGGACACCGGCCGCGTGGCCTGCTTCCTCTCGGTCCTTCAGGACGAGGACGGCTATGACACGGCCTATTACCCGCCGATCATCGCCATGCTGGCGGAAATCTGCGCCGGTTGACCTGAAAAGCTTTTGACCCCGCACGGGCATGACGCTAAAGCCAGGCTCATGGCCCAGAACCCGATCCAGAACCCGAACCTGTCCCGGTTCCCCTCGTCGCGACGCCGCTAGGACGCCCGCGGCCCTTTGGCCATCCCGTCATCTTTTCTTGACCTCCCCCCGCCTTCTTGGCACCAATTCCCGTCCTTTTCCGGAGCCTCCGCATGTCAAGTGCCGTCCTGCCCACCTACAACCGCGCGCCGCTGTCCTTCGTGAAGGGCGCAGGCTCCTGGCTGACGACGGACGATGGCCGCCGGTTCCTGGACCTGGGCGCGGGCATCGCGGTGAATGCGCTGGGCCATGCCCATCCCGCTCTGGTGGCCGCGCTGGGCGAACAGGCGGGCCGGCTCTGGCATGTCTCCAACCTCTACACCATTCCCGAACAGGAACGTCTGGCCCGGATGCTGGCCGACAAGACCTTCGCCGACCGGGTGTTCTTCACCAATTCCGGCACCGAGGCGGCGGAACTGGCCATCAAGATGGCCCGCAAGTATCACCACGACAAGGGCCGGCCGCGGGCGCAGATCATCGCCTTCGAGGGCGCCTTCCACGGCCGCTCCACCGGCGCCATCGCGGCGGCAGGCTCGGAAAAGATGACCAGGGGCTTCGGCCCGCTGATGCCCGGCTTCACCCAGTTGAAATGGGGCGATCATGAGGCCCTGCGCGCCGCCATCACCGAAGACACCTGCGCCGTCATCATCGAGCCCGTGCAGGGCGAAGGCGGCATCCGCGTGCTGCCCGACCAGTGCCTGAAGGGCCTGCGCGACCTCTGCGACAGCCATGGCGCGCTGCTGATCCTCGACGAGGTGCAATGCGGCATGGGCCGCACCGGCCGGCTGTTCGCCCATGAATGGGCGGGCGTGACCCCCGACATCATGATGGTCGCCAAGGGCATCGGCGGCGGCTTCCCGCTGGGTGCGGTGCTGGCCACCGAGAACGCGGCCTCGGGCATGGTCGCGGGCACCCATGGCTCGACCTATGGCGGCAACCCGCTGGCCTGCGCCGTCGGGGCAAAGGTCATGGAAATCATCGCCGATGATGCCTTCCTGGCCGAGGTGAACCGCAAGGCCGCGCTGTTCCGCCAGGGGCTCGAAAGCCTGGTGGCGGCGCATCCGGCGGTGTTCGATGCGGTGCGCGGCGAGGGGCTGATCCTGGGTCTGCACTGCGTGGTGCCCAGCGGCGATGTGGTGAAGGCCGGCTACGACGCAAACCTCCTGACGGTTCCCGCGGCGGACAACGTGATCCGCCTGCTGCCGGCGCTGAACATCCCCGACGATGACATCGCCGAGGCGCTGCGCCGGCTCGACACGGCCGCCGGCGCGGTGGAACGCCATGCCTGACCTCGGCCAGACCCCGCACTGTGCCGGCCTGCGCCGCCCCCGGTTGCGCTTCATGGCGGCGGATCGGCCCCGGACGGCGCCGCGCGCCCTCGATCGCTGCGACGAACGCGCCGTCCGCGCCCACCGACGAGCCGTGCGCCGCCCTGCCATTCATCTGTTCATAAATATCCCGGGGGGTCCGGGGGGCTGGCCCCCCGGCGCCTCGCACAAAGAAAACCGATCCAAATGAAACACTTCCTCGATATCCACAAGACCGACGCGGCCGAGCTTCGGGCCATGATCACCCAGGCCCATGCGATGAAGATCGCCCGCAACAATCGCCCCAGGGGCGCGCCCGATGACGAGCAGCCGCTGGCGGGCCGCATGGTGGCGCTGATCTTCGAGAAACCCTCGACCCGGACCCGGGTCAGCTTCGACGTGGGTGTGCGCCAGATGGGCGGCCAGACCATGGTCCTGTCGGGCCGGGAAATGCAACTGGGCCATGGCGAAACCATCGCCGATACGGCCAAGGTCCTGTCGCGCTATGTCGACCTGATCATGATCCGCACCTTCGAAGAGGCGACGCTGCTGGAAATGGCCGAACATGCCACCGTGCCGGTGATCAACGGCCTGACCAACCGCACCCATCCCTGCCAGATCATGGCCGATGTCATGACCTACGAGGAACACCGCGGCCCGATCGCCGGGCGCAAGGTGGTCTGGGCGGGTGACGGCAACAACGTCTGCGCCAGCTTTCTGCATGCGGCGGGCCAGTTCGGCTTTGACCTGACCTTCACTGGCCCCGAAACGCTCGACCCCGAGGAAAAGTTCGTGGCCTTTGCCCGCGAACGCGGCTCGAAGATCGTCATCGAGCGGGATCCGGCCGTCGCCGTGCAGGGGGCGGATCTGGTTGTCACCGATACCTGGGTGTCGATGCACGATCCCGAATCGGCCAAGGAACGCCGGCACAACCAGTTGCGCGCCTATCAGGTGAACGAGGCGCTGATGGCCAGGGCCAAACCCGACGCACTGTTCATGCATTGCCTGCCCGCGCATCGCAACGACGAGGCCACCAGCGCCGTGATGGACGGCCCGCATTCGGTGATCTTCGACGAGGCAGAAAACCGGCTGCACGCGCAGAAGGCCATCATGCGCTGGTGCCTGGGAACCTGACTCGGCCCGACAGGGCCGGCCCTGCGTCAGGGCAGGGCCGCGCCGGGCGCGGCCCAAGCGCCGCGTCGCCGCAACAGGCCGCATCCCCGCGGCTCGCGCCGGCGTGAACGCCCTCAGCCGCCGCCCTCAGCCGCCACCCGCATGGGGACTTGCCTTTGATGCCGCCGGATTGCACCTTTCGGCGACATTCCCAGGAGAATCCCATGCAATCGCCCGTTCCGTCCTTCGTGCATTCCCTGACCGCGCTGTCCCGGATCCTCGACAAGGCCATGGCCTTCGAAGAGGCCAAGAAGATCAGGCCCGAGGTGATCCCGAACCTGCGGCTGATCGCCGACATGCTGCCCTTCTGGCGCCAGATCACCATCGCCTGCGATCATGCCAAGGGCGCCTCGGCCCGGCTGGCGGGGGTCGAGGTTCCGTCCTTCGCCGATACCGAAACCACCCTGGCCGAGCTGAAGGACCGCGTGGCCAGGACCATCGCCTTCATCCAGACCATACCGGACTCGGCCTATGCCGATGCAGAAACCCGGACGATCACGATCAGGGCCGGCTCGCGCGAGCTGACCTTCCCGGCGCCGAAATACCACATGACCTACGCGATTCCGAACTTCTTCTTCCACATGACCACCGCCTACAACATCCTGCGCAGCCAGGGGGTCGAGATCGGCAAGACCGATTTCCTGGGCGGCTGAGCCGCAATGCGCGGATCTGCCGGCCGCGCACCCGCCACTGATGGGGGCGGACGGGCCGGCCGCCACCGCGATCCGGGTGCCGCGGCGTGCTGCCGTCTCAGTGCCGCCTGATGTCGTCCGCGGCGCTGGCCCTCCAGGCCTGGCTGGCGATCACCAGATAGAGCAGCGCCAGCGTGCCGAAGGTCAACCGGAAGCCGGCGTTCTGCGCGATGAACCCGATCGAGGCCGGGGCCACCAGGATGCCGCAATAGCCCATCATCGTGGCAATCGCGATGCCCGCGCCGGGGGTCAGACCGCTTTGGTTGCCGGCGGCGGAAAACACGATCGGCACCATGTTGGCCACGCCCAGACCGGCCACGAAGAAGCCGGCGATGGCCAGCCAGTCGGTCGGCGCACCGGCGGCAATGGCCAGGCCGATCGCCCCGGTCAGGCCGGAAATCTGCAAGGTGCGAACGGCGCCAAAGCGGTCGCGCACCCGGTCGCCCAGAAACCGCATCCCCGCCATCGACAGCGAAAACGCGGAAAAGCCCAGCTGCGCCACGCTCAGCGGCGCCTGCAACTGCTTGTTCACATAGATCGCGGCCCAGTCCATCACCGCGCCCTCGGGGATCATGGAAAACAGCGCCATCGCGCCCAGGACATAGGGCAGGGCGGTCCGCGGAAAGAGACTGGCCCTGCGGCCATCGGCCTGCGGCTCGGGCGCATGCGGCGGATCGTGCAGCATGAAACCGGACGCCAGGATCACCAGAACGGCCGAGGCCGCGCCCACCAGGACCACATGCATCTCGGCCCCCCAGGTGTGGATCACCCAGGCCCCCGCAATGGCTCCGATCGCACCGCCCACGCTCCAGAACCCATGGCTCGACGACATGATCGCCCGGCCCAGCCGGCGCTCCACCGCCACCGAATTGGCGTTCATCGACACGTCCATGCAGCCCGTCACCGCCCCCAGATAGGCGGCCAGAGGAAAGGTCATCCACAGATGCGGCGCCAGGATCAGCAGGGGCAGGGCCGGGGCCGACAACACCCCGAAGGTCAGCGCCATCCCGCGCGAGCCGAAGCGGTTGATCAGCCGTCCGGCAAACAGCATGGCGCCGACCGCCCCGATGCCCACCGCCAGGATGATCAGCCCCACCGTGCCTTCCAGGATCTCGCGCCGTGGCAGCAGCAGCGGAATCTGCGCCGACCAGCCGCCCATGATCATCCCGTTCGCCAGAAACAGCGTGGCCACGGCCCAACGCCCCAGCTCTGCCCTGTCCGGATCCTGCACCATCTGCCCACCCCGCTGCTGACCGGCGGACCCTGTTAGCGCGAACAGGCCGGGCGCGAAAGCCTTGCGCCGTGCCGGCCGGACCGGTTTCCTGCGCAGCGTGACCGGAAAGACTCGACAGGAAAGACTCGACGGGCCGGGAGGCGGCTGTTAGCGATCTGTCATACAGCCAATCGGTCAACCAGATGCCCGCCGCCGCATCGGCATCCGCGTCTGTCCGCGCCGCCCGGCCCCGGCCCTGGCCACCGCCGCGCCAGGCCCGCCCTTGCCCAGGCATGAAAAGGAAACGCCATGACGGACGCCGCCCCCTTCACCATCTCCCGCGACCTGCAAGCCCCCGTGGACCTGCTGTGGGCCGCCCAGACCGAGCCGGCGCATCTGGCGCACTGGATGGGCCCCGAAGGTTTCAAGGTCATCCATGGCGCGCATGATTTCCGCTCGGGCGGGGATTACCACTACGGCCTGGAAGGCCCGGACGGCCTCCAGATGTGGGGCTACCAGACCTTCGTCGAAGTGACGCCCAGGACAAGGATCGTGCTCTTGCAAAGCTTCTCGAACCCCGAAGGCGAGATTGCCTCGCATCCGATGGCGCCGACCTGGCCCAAGAGAATGCAGGCCACGATGACCTTCGAATCCACCGGCCCCGAGACCAGCCGGATCACCATCACCTGGTCCCCGTGGGAGGCCGATCAGACCGCGCATGACACGTTCGACATGGCGCGCGCCGGCATGACGCAAGGTTTCGAGGGCACCTTCCGGAAACTGGAGGCCTATCTGGCCAGGTTGCAGGCCTGACCCGGGCGGGATGGGGCGATCGCCCGTCCTGCCGCCTGCGCCCAGGATGGGCCTGAATGCGCCTCCCCCGTCCCGCCCCCCATCCCGCTCCTCATCCCGCCCCCCATCCCGCTCCCCGTCACGTCCCCCGCGGCTTGGGCCGCAGCGTCGGCTCGGCCCGGGTCGGATCCTCGGGCCAGGGGTGGCGCGGATAGGTGGCGCGCATGTCCTTGCGGACCTCGGCATAAGAGCCTTTCCAGAACCCCGGAAGATCCATGGTCACCTGGATCGGCGCCGCCCTGGGGCTCAGCAGCGTCACCTTCACCGGCTGGCGCTGCGCCCCGACCACCGGATGCACACTCACGCCGAACATCTCTTGCAGCCGGACCGCGATTTCCGGCACGCCGTGGCCATAGTCGATCGGAATCCTGCGGCCCAGCGGGGTCGTGAACGCCTCGGGCACCAGTTCCTCCAGCTTCTGCAACCGCTCCCTGCCCAGCCGCGCTTGCAGCGCCTCGGTCAGGTCCAGCGCCTTCAGATCGCTGGCAGTCCGGCAGGCACCCAGCCAGGGCAGCAGCCAGTCCGCCTGCGCCAGCAGCCCGGCATCGCTGCAATCCGGCCAATCCTGCCCGCCTGCCAGAAGGATCCGCGCCCGAAGCCGCGCCGCCCGCGCGCTCCAGGGCAGCCCCAGATCGCGCAAACCCTCGAAGGCCGCCGCCGCCAGCGCCTCGTCCGGGGCCTCCCAGGGCACCTCGCCCAGCACCAGCGCCCCCAGCCGCTCCTGCCGCCGCGCCACCACGCGACCCTCCCGCCTGGACCATGCGCAGACATCGACACGGGTGATTGCGCCACCCAGCACGCGGCGCAGCTCGGCCTCGCTGATCGCCACCGCCTGCCGCACCTGCGCCTCGCGCGGATCGCCGTCCAGATCGGTCGCCACGATCAGCCGTGCCCCGGCCAGGCTGGCGCCGGGCGCCATGGCCGCCCCCTTGCCTCCGGCAAGCAGCCAGCGCGGCGCCGCCCCCTGCCGCCGCAATCCCACCCGGTCGGGATAGGCCAGCGCCGCCAGTTCCGCCACCGACAGATCCGAGGGATCCGCACCCTGGCCGGCCGGCCGGCGCGCCGGCACCGCCCGCCGCAGCCGCCGCGCCTCCTCGCGCAGGCGGGCAATCCCGGCCTGCGAGACCTGCCAGGGATGGCGCCGGGCAAAGTCGTCGGGATGGCGCAGCGCCTCCAGCCGCAGCGTCAGATCGGGCGGCGCCCCGTTCAGCGGATCGCGATCCGACAGCAGCGCCGCCACCTCCGCCGCCTCGGCCGAGCCGCCCGCCCGCACCAGCAGATGTGCCAGCCTGGGATGCAGCGGCAGCCCGGCCAGCGTCCGGCCATGCGGCGTGATCCGGCCCGCGCCATCCACCGCCCCCAGCCCCGCCAGCAGCGCCCGTGCCTCGGCCAGGGCACCGGCAGGCGGCGGGGTCAGGAAGGGCAGGGCCTCGCTGCCCCAGACCGCCAGTTCCAGCGCCAGCCCGGCCAGGTCCGCCGCCTCGATCTCTGCCGGCGGATGGGCCGCCAGCCCACCCTCCTCGCCCCGGGTCCAGAGCCGGTAACACACCCCCGGCGCCACCCGGCCCGCCCGGCCGCGCCGCTGCTCCGCCTCGGCGCGGGTCACGCGCTCCGTCACCAGCCGGCTCATGCCGCTGGCCGGATCGAACCGCGCCCGCCGCGCCCGCCCGCCATCCACCACCACACGGATATCCGGCAGGGTCAGCGAGGTCTCCGCGATCGATGTCGCCAGCACCACCCGCCGCCCGTCGACCGGCCCCAGGGCGGCCCGCTGCGCCTGAAACTCCATCGCCCCGAACAGCGGCAGCACCACCGCGCCGGGCAAGCGCCCCGCCAGCAGCGCCTCGACCCGCCGGATCTCGGCCTCGCCCGGCAGGAACACCAGCACCCCGCCCTCCTGCGCGGCATAGGCCTCGGCCAACAGCCCAGCCACGGCAGCCTCAAGGCGCATCGACGCATCGACCGGCCGCCCCAGCCAGCGCGTCTCGACCGGAAACGCCCGCCCGGCCGAAGTGACAAGCGGCGCATCCCCCATCAGGGCCGCAACCGGAGCCGCGTCCAGCGTGGCCGACATGACCAGCAGCTTCAGATCCTCGCGCACCAGCCCGGCCAGTTCCAGGCACAGCGCCAGCCCCAGATCGGCATTCAGGCTGCGCTCGTGAAATTCGTCGAAGATCACCAGCCCTACGCCGGGCAGGCTGGCATCCGCCTGGATCATCCGCGTCAGGATACCCTCGGTCACCACCTCGATGCGCGTTGCCGCCGACACTTTCGCCGCGCCGCGGATGCGATAGCCGACCGTGCCGCCCACCGCCTCGCCCAGCGTCTCGGCCATCCGCTCGGCGGCCGCCCGGGCCGCCAGCCGCCTGGGCTCCAGCATCACGATCCGCCCCTGCACCAGGCCGCTGGCCAGCAGATCCAGCGGCACCACCGTGGTCTTGCCCGCCCCCGGCGGCGCCTGCAACACCGCGCGCCCGCGTGCCCGCAGCGCCGCGCGCAGCTCCTCCAGCACATCCTGTATCGGCAGATCCACCATGCCCCCCCCTTAGCACAGCCGCCGATCCCGCCGCCAAGCCCTTTCATCTTGCCGCAAATATCCCGGGGTCTGGGGCAGAGCCCCAGCCTCGCTCTGGCCAATCGGTTCGCCATCGGGCAGTTTGGCACCATGACCCAGTCACCCGCCCAACTTGCCCAGGCCCTGGCCGCCCGCGACCGCCGCGCGCTGGCCCGCGCCATCACCCTGGTGGAAAGCGCCCGCCCCGAGCACCGTGCCCAGGCCCGGGCCCTGCTGGCAGCCCTGCCGCGCGACCGTCAGGCCCTGCGCATCGGGATCACCGGCACGCCGGGCGTCGGCAAGTCCACCTTCATCGAGGCCTTCGGCCTGATGCTGGCCGATGCCGGTCTGCGCCTGGCCGTGCTGGCGGTCGACCCGTCCTCGGCCCGCTCCGGCGGCTCGATCCTGGGCGACAAGACAAGGATGGAGCGGCTTTCCCGGCACCCCGACGCCTTCATCCGCCCCTCGCCCAGCCAGGCGACGCTCGGCGGCCTGGCCCGCCGGTCGCGCGAAGTCGTCGGCCTGTTCGAAGCCTCGGGTTGCGACGTGGTGCTGATCGAGACCGTGGGCGTGGGCCAATCCGAAACCGTGGTGGCGGATCTGTGCGATGTCTTCCTCCTGCTGCTGGCGCCGGCGGGCGGCGATGAGCTGCAGGGGGTCAAGCGCGGCATCATGGAACTGGCCGACCTGATCGTGGTCAACAAGGCCGATGGCGATCTGCTGCCCGCCGCACAGCGCACCGCCGGCGATTATGCCGGCGCCCTGCGGCTGCTGCGGCCCAGGGCCGAGGATGCGCCGGGCTTTCCCCGGACCCGCCTGGTCTCGGCGCTGACCGGCGCCGGCCTGGCGGAAACCTGGGGCGATATCCAGGACCTGGCCCGCTTTCGCCGCGACCACGGCCACTGGGCTGCCCGCCGCGCCGATCAGGCCCGGCGCTGGTTTCTCGACGATCTGCGCCAGGGGCTGACCGGGCTGATGGACAGCCCGCCCCTGAAGGATCACGTGGCGGCGGCGGCCAGGCAGGTGGCGGCGGGCCAGGCAACTCCGGACGAGGCCGCCCAGGCCCTGCTGGCGCGCATCGCCTTCCGCTGACGCCGGATCTTGCCGCCCCCCCCCGCCGCCTCCCCTCCGGCCCGGCATCCGGCGCCGGTCGCGCCGCAGAGCGCAAGCGGACTCCCCGGGGGAATCGCTTGACGCCGCCGGCGTTTCCGCTTACACGCCCCCAATCGAATTGGGGCTCGCCACCTTTGGCAGGCCTGTCCCTCATGACCCATAAGGAATGACGACATGTCGCGCGTCTGCGAACTGACCGGCAAGGGCCCGATGTCGGGCAACAAGATCAGCCACGCCAACAACAAGACCCGGCGTCGCTTCCTGCCGAATCTGAATGAAGTGACCCTGATCTCGGACGTGCTGGGCCGCAGCTTCCAGTTGCGCATCTCGGCGGCGGCGATTCGCTCGGTCGATCACCGGGGCGGGCTGGACGCCTTCCTGGCCAAGGCCAAGGACGACGAACTGTCGGCCACCGCGCTGGCCATCAAGAAGGAAATCGCCAAGGCCCAGGCCGCGGCCTGATTTCGGGCGATCGACCGGTTCAGGCCCCGCCTTGCGGCGGGGCTTTGCATTTCCGGCCGGGGCAGGATGTCTCATTGCCCTGCGCGGCCGGTCGGACTATCGCTTCGGCCATGTGCCTCCTCCGCCGCCTGTTCGCGCTGGCCCTGACGCTTGCCGTGATCCTGTCCGGCGCGGAATCGGCCGTGGCCCGGTCCGAAATGGCCGGGGCGAGCCTGGTGGCGCTGTGCGCCGGGCCGGGGGCCGCGGCGCCGGTGGTGATGCTTGACCGGGCGACCGGCAAGCCCCTGGCCCATGCCCATGCCTGTCCGCATTGCCTGGCGGCCCACGGCCCCTGGGCCGGCCTGCCGCCCCCCGGCCTGACACCCAGGCTGACGCTGGGTCGCAGCCTCGACCGCCTGGCCTTGCCACCCGGCCCGGTCCCGACCGCCGCCACCCCGCGCGCCGCCCTTGCAAGGGGACCGCCGCTTCGGGTCTGAGACCGCACCGTCCCAGATCAACCCATTCCCGGAGCAAGACCGATGTTCACCTTCAAGACCCTGGCCGCGCTGGCGGCTGCCCTGTTCATGCCGCTGGTCGCCCAGGCCCATGACGGCCTGCACCTGCACGACCCCTTCGCCCGCGTCACGCCGCAATCGGGCGCGGTCTACGTTTTCATCCACAACGATGCCGGCACCGACGACCGCCTGCTGGCGGCACGCTCGGAGGCTGCGGGCATGGTCATGCCCATGACCATGCAGGACAAGGGCGACGGCACCATGGTGATGGTGAATGCGCCCGAGGGATTCCCGATTCCCGCCGGCAGCGATCTGGTCCTGGCGCCCGGCGGCCTTCACCTGATGCTGATGGGCCTGAAGCAGAAGCTGAAGGATGGCGACACCTTCACCCTGACGCTGAGCTTTGCCAATTCCGGCGATGTCACCCTGACGGTGCCGGTCATGTCGGCCCGCAAGTCGGCGCCGACCGGTGCCGATACCGGGTTCGATGCCGAAACCGGCAATGCCACCCCGGCGCCAGACGCGGCCGCTCCGGCACCGTGACGGGCCGGCCCTGCCGGCCGCCGGCGGGGCGGAACCGGCTTGGCGGCGGCGGGGCCTGCCTGTATTGCAGCTGCCGGGGCATGGCCGCCAGGGCGCCCTGATGCCCGCGGCGGCCGGCCCCGTTTCGGCCGCCACAATCACCACTTCGATCGTCGCCTCTATCCCGGATCCCGATGTTGCACCCCGTCTTCCTGCCCGATGCCCTCAGCCCCGAGGACTGCGAAGCCCTGATCGCGGCGGTCCGGGCCGGGCCGATGCGGGATGCGGGCCTGGTGGGTGGCGCCACCGACCACCGGATCCGTCGGGCCGAGGTGGTCTGGCTGGATGACCTGCCCGGCTGCGACGGGGTGATGCAGGCCTTGCTGCGGCTGGTGGCGCGCGTCAACCGCGACGACTTCGGCTTTGATCTGACCGAGTTCGGCGAAAGCGCGCAGGTCGCGCGCTATGGCGCGGAACGGCAGGGGCATTTCGGCTGGCATTCCGATATCGGCGCCGGCACCTGGGCCAGCCGTCGCAAGCTGACCATCGTGGTGCAATTGTCGGACCCCGCCGCCTATCAGGATGGCGCACTGGAAATCTGGCCGGATTCCCGCGTGATGACCGCGCCGCGCCAGCGCGGCCTGGCCACGATCTTCCCCAGCTTTCAGTTGCACCGCGTGACGCCGGTGACGGCGGGCGAAAGATTCAGCCTGACGCTGTGGTCGCACGGGCCTGCCTTTCGGTAGGGCCGGGGGGTTTCACACCCCCCGGACCCCCGGTGGGATATTTCCGCCAAGTTGAAAGGGTGGGGCCGGTGCCTGGCCCAGGGTGGCCTTCGCCCGGGCTTTCCCGTAAGACGGCCGGGCCGGGCCGCCGGGCCCCTTTCCTTGCGCCGAAGGTCTCATGTCCCGCCAAGAACCCATGATCGAAAGTCGTCATCGCGCGCTGTTTCTGACGCTGTTTGCCACCTTCGTCATCTTTGGCACTTCGATGACGGTGATCGGCGCCACGCTGCCCAAGATCCTGACCAGCTTTGGCTGGAGTTATGTGGTCGCGGGCGTGGTCCTGGCGGCCAATTCGATTGCCTATTTCAGCTTTACCCTGGTCGCGGGCCATCTGGTGAAGCGCTGGGGACCACGGCGCACCATCGCGGCCGGCATGGGCATCGTGGCGCTGGGTCTGGCCTTCTTTGCCGGAACCCCGGATCCGGTGATCAACACCGGCCTGGGTGTGCTGATGGGCATCGGTCAGGGCTGCATCGAACTGACGGTGAACTGGTCGACCCTGCAACTGGACACGCGCCGCAGCGGGCGCCCGATGAACCTGATGCATGGTGCCTTTGCCGTGGGTGCCATCCTGGGGCCGCTGGCGCTGGGCGCGCTGCTGGCGCTGGGATTCGACTGGATCGCCATCTATCGCGGCATGTCGGGGATCTTCGGCCTGCTGGGGCTGTGGTATCTGCGCGTGCCGATGCGGCTGGATGCTGCGCCGCTGCCCGGCGGGGCCGAGGCCCGGACGTCGCCGCCCGCTCGGCTTTCGGCGCATCCCGCCTATTGGCTGTCGTTCCTGGCGCTGTTTCTCTATGTCGGTGTCGAGATCGGCCTGTCGAACTGGATCGCGCAGTATTTCGTCGTGGTCTTTGCCTATCCGGTGGCCGACAGCGCGCTCTTGGTGTCGCTGTTCTGGGCCG
>JAKALB010000094.1 GCA_021813365.1 Pseudomonadota bacterium
TGGGTCAGCGCCCAGATCGAGAAGATCAGGTGCACCGGATTGACCTGGGCGATTCGGCCCTGATCCATCCAGGTCTGCAGCACCGTGGCCTTTTCGGCCACCAGGCTGCGCAGGTCTCCTTCCAGGATCTGTTTCATCCGGGGCGCGCCTTGCAGCATCTCGTTTGCGAACAGGCGGCTTTCGCGCGGGAAATCGCGGCTGAGTTCAACCTTGCGGCGGACATAGGCCAGGATCTCCCGCATCGGGTCGCCCGCCGGATTCATGGCGCGCAAAGGATCGAGCCAGGTCTGCAGCAGCCGGTTCAGGACCGATCGGTACACCAGATCCTTCGACGAGAAATAATACAGCAGATTGGGCTTGGACAGGCCCGCCGCCTCGGCGATCTGGTCCAGCGTTGCCCCCTTGAACCCCGACTGGGAAAACACGTCCAGCGCGGCCTCCAGGATGGCCGCGTGGTTGCGTTGCTGGATTCTGGTGCGCGGCTGGGTCATGCGTTTCACGGGCTTTCACCTGCTGTTGCCGAATTTCCGACCGTCTGGCAAGGGCCGGCCGATTCGGTCTGGCCAGGAGCCCGGACCAGAGGGGGATCGGGCAGGCAGGGGCCCGATCCTGGCGCGTCTGCCGGGCCGGCGGCTGTCAGGCCTGCACCTCGTCCAGCAAGGCCTTGATCCCGCGCAGGACCAGCCTGTGGTCTTCGACCTGAGGCAGGCCCGATACGGTGCAGATCGCCACGATGCCGGCGCCTTTCACCACCAGGGGCACCGCACCTCCGGCATCGGCGTAATCGGCCGAGGCCAGCCCGTGATCGGCCAGGCCGCGCCCGCTGGCAGCATGAAGCCGCCCCACCACCAACGACGCCTTTCCCAGCAGAAGCGCCGTGTTCGACTTGCGCCGCGCCCAGGTGTCGTTGATCGCCTGCGATCCGGGCAGGGCCGCGTGGAAATAGGTCCGGCAGGCATTGCGGATGTTGATCACCACCGGCAATGCGCCGTCCTGCGCCATCGCCACAAGGATCGCCCCCAGCCGGAAGGCAGTCGTTTCATCAAAACTCGGCAGGACCAGCGGGGCCAGTTCGGCCTCCAGCTCTTCGGCAGTCAGGGTGGTTTCGCGGTTCATTCTGTCCTTTCCGGGGGCTTGTCCCCTCAGCCCGGGTTCCGCGCCAGACCGGTGTGCAAGGAAGTCGGCGCGATCGCGACCAGCATCGCCAGATTGCCGGGAAGGTCCAGCGCGATCCCGGCAGAAGAGGCAGGCAGCCGGGATTTCCGGCCACCCGCCGCAACCCCAAGGGCGGGAAACGGGCTCATGATGACCGGCGCCAGGTCACTCCAGCGCCCCGATTCCGCGCAGGATGATCGCCTTGACGCTCTCCTTGGCGGCAGCCCAAGCGGCATCTGACAGCGGACCGCCGTTCAGCGTGGCAATCTGGTGGCCGAAGTCGGCGTAATGCTGGGTCGTGGCCCAGATCATGTACATCAGGTGATCGGGATCGACCGGCGCCATCTTGCCCTCGGCGATCCATTTCCGGATCAGCGCGGTCCGCCCCGCCGTCCATTCGCGCAGCGTGGTTTCCAGGTAATCCTGGATTACCGGCGCGCCGTGCATCACCTCATAGGCCCAGACCTTCGAGCCGTCGGGATGCCGGCGCGAGATTTCCATCTTCGCCTCGATATAGGCGCCGATCCCCGCGATCGGGCCGCTGGCATCATCCATCGCCTCGGCGGCATGCAGCCAGATTTCGAATATGTTCTGCACGACCCGGCGATAGAGATCCTCCTTCGTGGCGAAATAGTAATGCAGGTTCGCCTTGGGCAGGCCGGCCATGTCGGCGATCAGTTGCATCGTCGCCCCGCCGAATCCGGCCTCGGCGAACACCTTCTCGGCGGCCTGGAGGATCAGCGCCTCGTTTGCCTGCCGGATTTCATTGCGCCGCGAGGGGCGAACGGGGTCTCTCATGTCGCCAGCCTCAGAAACTTCTTGACCGAATGGTCAGGCCGTGGTGCGCTTTCATCTGACCATACGGTCAGGAAAAGATTCGCCGCAAGGGGTGCAAAGACACCCCCGGTCAGGGAGACTGAAATGCCAAATGTGGGGGAAAACGTCCGCATCAATCCTGCGCGCCTGTGGGACAGCCTGATGCAGATGGCTGAGATCGGCCCGGGGGTGGCGGGCGGCAACAACCGCCAGACCCTGACCGATGCCGATGGGCAGGGCCGGCACCTGTTTGCAAGCTGGTGCAGCGCCGCAGGCCTGACGATGGGCGTCGACACGATGGGCAACATGTTTGCCACCCGCGCCGGAACCGAGCCGGGCCTGCTGCCGGTCTATGTCGGCAGCCACCTGGATACCCAGCCCACCGGCGGCAAGTTCGATGGCGTGCTGGGGGTGCTGGGCGGTCTGGAAGTGATCCGCACGATGAACGATCTGGGGATCAAGACGCGCCATCCCGTGGTGGTGACCAACTGGACCAACGAGGAAGGTGCCCGCTTTGCGCCGCCGATGCTGGCCTCGGGGGTGTTTGCCGGGGTCCACACCGAAGCCTATGCCAAGGCCCGCACCGATCTGGACGGCAAGGTGTTCGGCCAGGAGCTGAAGCGCATCGGCTGGGAAGGCGACGAGGTGGTCGGCGCCCGCAAGATGCATGCGATGTTCGAGCTGCACATCGAACAGGGCCCGATCCTCGAGGCCGAGGGCAAGGATATCGGCGTCGTCACCCATGGCCAGGGCCTGTGGTGGCTGGAAATCACCCTGACCGGCAAGGAATCGCACACCGGCTCCACGCCGATGCACATGCGGGTGAACGCGGGTCTGGGCATGGCGCGGATCACCGAGCGCGTGCACCAGATCGCCATGGCGCATCAGCCGAATGCCGTGGGCGCGGTGGGGCAGGTGAAGGTTTTCCCCAACAGCCGCAACGTGATTCCCGGCAAGGTGATCTTCACCGTCGACATTCGCAGCCCCGAACAGACCAAGCTCGACCTGATGCGCGGCGAGGTCGAGCGCGCCGCCCATGCCGTGGCGCGCGAATTGGGGCTGGCCTGTTCGATCGAGGTGGTCGGCCATTTCGACCCGGTGACCTTTGCGCCCGAACTGGTCGATGTGGTGCGCCGGCAGGCCGAACGGCTGGGCTATTCGCATATGGACATCGTCTCGGGCGCCGGCCACGACGCCTGCTGGATCAACCGGGTGGCGCCCACGACGATGATCATGTGCCCCTGCGTGGACGGGCTGAGCCACAACGAAGCCGAGCAGATCAGCCCGGAATGGGCGGCGGCGGGGGTGGATGTGCTGTTCCACGCGGTCTGCGAGGTGGCCGAGGTGGTCGGTTGAGCCCGGACTCGGGATTTTTGCGGCACGATGCAAGCGGGAGAGTGAGATGAGCACGGTCATCAAGGGCGGTACAGTGGTTACGGCGGATCTGTCCTACGCCGCCGATGTTCGGGTCGAAGACGGCAAGATCACCGAGATCGGGCCCAATCTGCACGGCGGGCGCGAGCTGGATGCCACCGGCTGCTATGTGATGCCCGGCGGGATCGATCCGCATACCCATCTGGAAATGCCCTTCATGGGCACCTATTCCACCGATGATTTCGAAAGCGGCACACGCGCCGCCCTTTCGGGCGGGACGACCATGGTCGTCGATTTCGTCCTGCCGAGCCAGGGTCAGGGGCTGATGGACGCCGCCCAGATGTGGCACAACAAGTCTGGCCGGGCGTCATGCGACTTTTCCTTCCACATGGCGATCACCTGGTGGGGCGAAAAGGTCTGGGAAGACATGGAAGCCAGCGTCCGGGCCGGCATGACCAGCTTCAAGCATTTCATGGCCTACAAGGGCGCCCTGATGGTCAACGACGATGAGTTGTACCAATCCTTCAGGCGCGTGGGCGATCTGGGCGGGCTGGCCATGGTCCATGCCGAAAACGGTGACGTGGTGGCGGAACTGACCGCCAGGCTGCTGGCCGAGGGCAACACCGGGCCCGAAGCCCATGCCTATTCCCGTCCGCCGCAGGTCGAGGGCGAGGCGACCAACCGCGCCATCATGATCGCCGACATGGCAGGGGTGCCGCTCTATGTGGTTCATACCTCCTGCGAGGAAAGCCACGAGGCGATCCGCCGCGCGCGCCAGCAGGGCAAGCGGGTCTGGGGCGAGCCCCTGATCCAGCACCTGACCCTGGATGAAAGCGAATATTTCCATCCGGATTGGGACCACGCCGCGCGGCGTGTCATGTCGCCGCCCTTCCGCAGCAAGCAGCACCAGGACAGTCTGTGGGCCGGGTTGCAATCAGGCAGCCTGTCCTGTGTGGCGACCGACCATTGCGCCTTTACCACAGCGCAGAAACGGTTGGGGCTGGGAAATTTCTCGAAAATCCCGAACGGCACCGGAGGCCTGGAGGACCGGATGCCGATGCTGTGGACGCATGGCGTGAACACCGGTCGGCTGACACCGAATGAATTTGTGGCTGTAACCTCAACCAATATCGCGAAAATTCTGAATCTATACCCGAAGAAGGGGGCGGTTCTGGTGGGGGCGGATGCCGATCTGGTGGTCTGGGATCCGGAAAAATCCAAGACCATCCAGGCCAAGACCCAGCAGTCGAAGATCGACTACAACGTCTTTGAAGGCCAGACGGTGAAGGGTCTGCCGCGCTATACGCTCAGCCGCGGGGTGGTCTCGGTCGACGACGGCCAGGTGAAGGCGCGCGAAGGGCATGGGCAATTCGTGGGCCGGGCGCCGCGGCCGGCGGTCAACCGTGCGCTGACCCAGTGGAAAACCCTGAGCGCGCCGCGCCCGGTGGTGCGGACCGGCGTTCCGGCGACGGGGGTCTGATTTTGCATCGAGTGTCGCCGCCAATAGACTGGCAAAAAACGGAAACTCCGGAAACGTGGATGTTGGGGACACACGCATGAAGGACATGCAGCACACCGCCCGGACGGTGATCGAGGCCAAGGGAGTCAACCTGGTCTTCGAAACGGGCGATGGGCCGGTGCAGGCCCTGAAGGATGTCAACCTGGCGGTCCAGAAGGGCGATTTCGTCAGCTTCATCGGGCCTTCGGGCTGCGGCAAGACCACCTTGCTGCGGGCCATTGCGGCGCTGGAGCATCCGACCGGTGGATCGCTGACCGTCAACGGCATGACGCCCGAGGAGGCGCGCAAGAAGCGGGCCTATGGGTATGTGTTTCAGGCAGCGGGGCTGTATCCCTGGCGAACGATTGCGAGGAATGTCTCGCTGCCGCTTGAAATCATGGGGTTTTCCAAGAGCGAGCAGAAGGAACGGGTCGAGCGCGTCCTGGCGCTGGTCGAGCTGTCGGGATTTGGCAACAAGTTTCCCTGGCAGCTTTCGGGCGGCATGCAGCAGCGGGCCTCGATTGCCCGGGCACTGGCCTTCGATGCCGATATCCTGCTGATGGATGAACCCTTCGGCGCGCTGGACGAGATCGTCCGCGACCGTCTGAACGAGGAAGTGCTGAAGCTCTGGGCACGGACCGGCAAGACCATCGGCTTCGTGACCCATTCCATTCCCGAGGCGGTATACCTTTCCACCAAGATCGTGGTGATGAGCCCGCGTCCGGGGCGGATCACCGACGTGATCGAGAGCCCGCTGCCACGCGTACGCCCGCTGGACATTCGCGACAGCCGCGAGTTCATCGAGATTGCCCACCGGGTTCGGGAAGGGCTCAGGGCGGGGCATTCCGATGAATGAGACGGGGTGCAGCATGTCCGGGCGCAGCCTGTCTGCGCGCAGCATGTCAGGCGGGGCTTGTGCATGCCTGGGCCATCCGGCCATGCACCGGGGCCTGCGCATCATGAGCCGGGGGGCGGCATGAACGGGGTGGTTCTGGCGCATCTCGCGGGCTCGACGGCCGTCTTCATGGTCGCCAACAGCCTGCTCAAGACCTATGCAGCCAAGGGCGGTGCCGTCATGCTGGTCGCGGCCCTGGCCGCCTTCTGTCTGGGCAACTGGCTGATGGTGCGCGTCATGCGGGAAAACGGCCTGGGTCTGGCCCTGGCGCTGAGCCTGGTATTCCAGCTGGTTGCGATCACGACCATCGCCTTCGCCTTTTTCGGCGAGCGCCCCAGCGGCCTGCAGATCGCGGGCGTGGTTCTGGGCATCGTCGCGATCGCGATGATTGCCTGGCCTGCGGGAGATGTCGCATGAGAAATGCGGGGGCGATCCTGGGTGTGCTCTTGCTGATCCTGGTGCTTTGGTATCTGGGCACGATCTGGCTGAACGCCGCCTGGGTCTATGACCAGGCGGCGCGTGCAGGGACCGAGGTGGGCTGGCGCGATCTGGTGTTCGGCACGATGGCGCAAGAGCGCCCGGTGCTGCCGCCGCCGCATCAGGTGCTGGGCGAGTTGTGGCAGGGGGTGACGAGCTATGCCGTCACCTCGAAGAAGAGCCTGGTCTATCACGGCTATGTCACGCTGACGGCCACGTTCTGGGGCTTCGTGCTTGGCACCGGGCTGGGCATTGTCATGGCCATGGGCATCGTGCGCAGCCGCACGCTGGATCTGGGTCTCATGCCCTGGGCGATCATCAGCCAGACGGTGCCGATCGTGGCCATTGCGCCCATGATCGTGGTGTTGTCGAACTCGCTGGGTCTGGGCGACCAGCTGGGCGTGTCGAACCGGCTGGTGTCGAAGACGATCATCGCGGCCTATCTCAGCTATTTCCCGGTGCTGGTGGGCATGATCAAGGGGCTGCGCAGCCCGGATCCGATGCAACTGGACCTGCTGCACACCTATGGCGCCAGCGTCGGGCAGGGCTTTGCCAAGCTGCGGCTTCCGGCTTCGGTGCCCTATCTGTTCGCCAGCCTGAAGGTAGGTATCGCCGCCAGCCTGGTGGGGGCCATCGTCGGAGAGCTGCCGACCGGAGCGGTCGAGGGGCTGGGGGCGCGGATGCTGGTGGGCAGCCAGTTCGGCAGCCCGGTCATGGTCTGGGCCGCGTTGTTTGCGGCGGCGATCCTGGCGGGGGTGCTGATCCTGGTCGTTCGCGCGATCGAAAGCGTGGTGTTGCAGGGCATGGGGGTGCGGTCATGAGCGGACTGGTCGCTGCCATCGGCTTCTGGCTGGTGGCCTGGGCGGTCAACAGCGCCCTGGCGCGCTCGGCCTGGTCAAGGACAAGGGCGGTGCGCATCGCCATTCCGGTGATCTTCGGCCTGGCGGTCCTGGTGCTGTGGCAGGGCGTGGTGACGGGCCTGGGTGTGCCGGAAGTGGTGCTGCCGGCGCCCACATCCATCGGCGCGGCGATTGCCGGGAATCTGCCGGTGCTGTGGGTCGATTTCGTCCAGACCATCCTGAAGGGCGGGCTGGCGGGTTATCTGATCGGAAGTGCCGCCGCGGTGCTGGTGGCGGTCCTGGTGGACCGGGTGCCCTTTCTGAAGCGTGGCCTGTTGCCCATCGGCAATTTCGTCGCCGCCCTGCCCATCGTGGGCATCGCGCCCATCATGGTGATGTGGTTCGGCTTCGACTGGCAATCCAAGGCGGCCGTCGTGGTGGTCATGGTGTTCTTTCCGGTGCTGGTGAACATGGTGGCGGGGCTGGAGGCCAGCGAGCGGATGCAGCGCGACCTGATGGCCACCTGGGGGGCCAGCTATGGCCAGACGCTGCTGCGCCTGCGGCTGCCCGCGGCGATGCCCTTCCTGTTCAACGGGTTGAAGATCGCATCGACCCTCGCCCTGATCGGCGCCATCGTTGCCGAAAATTTCGGATCGCCCACATTGGGCATGGGCTTTCGTATCTCGACGGCGGTGGGCCAACTGGCGCTGCCGCTGGTCTGGGCCGAGATCGCCGTCGCGGCGGTCGCCGGTTCGACGTTCTACGGCTTGGTGGCGCTGGTCGAGAGAGGCGTTACCTTCTGGCATCCCTCGCAAAGGGCAACATGACGACAACATGGAGGTCTGAAAAGATGAAGAAACTACTGATGGCGGCAGCGACGTTGGCGCTGGCCACGGGCGCCGCCTGGGCCAATGAAACGGTGAAGCTGCAGTTGAAATGGGTCACTCAGGCCCAGTTCGCCGGCTACTATGTGGCGGCGGCCAAGGGCTATTACGCCGAGGAAGGTCTGGATGTGCAGATCATGCCGGGCGGCCCCGACATCGCCCCGGAACAGGTGATCGCGGGCGGCGGCGCCGATGTGATCGTCGACTGGATGCCGGCGGCCCTGGCCGCGCGGGAAAAGGGCCTGCCCCTGGTCAACATCGCCCAGCCCTTCAAGCACTCGGGCCTGATGCTTACCTGCCTGAAGGAATCGGGCGTGTCGACGCCGGAAGATTTCAAGGACAAGACCCTGGGCGTCTGGTTCTTTGGCAACGAATACCCGTTCCTGTCCTGGATGAGCAAGCTTGGCCTGAAGACCGACGGCTCGCCCGGCGGCGTGACCGTGCTGAAGCAGGGCTTCAACGTCGACCCGCTGTTGCAGAAGCAGGCGGCCTGCATCTCGACCATGACCTACAACGAATATGGCCAGGTGCTGGAAGCCGGTGTGAAGCCCGAAGACCTGGTGACCTTCAAGTATGAGGACATGGGCGTGGCCACGCTGGAAGACGGGCTTTATGTGCTGGAAGACAGCCTGAAGGATCCCGCCTTCCAGGAGAAGATGGTGAAGTTCGTCCGCGCCTCGATGAAGGGCTGGAAGGATGCCGAGGCGAACCCCGATGAAGCCGCGGGCATCGTGCTGGAAGCCGACGAGACCGGCGCCCAGAATGCCGACCACCAGAAGTTCATGATGGGCGAAGTGGCCAAGCTGACCGCCGGGTCGAACGGCGCACTTGATCCGGCCGACTATGAACGCACGGTGGCGACGCTGATGGCCGGCGGCTCGGACCCGGTGATCACCAAGATGCCGGAAGGGGCCTGGACGCATGAGATCACCGACAAGGCGCTGCAATAAGCCTTGCGGAACTGACTGGGCGCCCGGGGGAAACCCCGGGCGCCCTTTTGCCCGGCCGGTCGCCGGTGGCACGGCGGGGGGGCTCACCCCCCCGAGCCCCCCCGTGGGATATTTGAGGCAAAGTGAAAGCCGCAATTTACAGTCGATTGTAAAGTGGCGGGCGAAGTGTGAATTTGCGCCAGGGAGGATCTCATGGCGCGCGCCTTGTTGGGAACCCGGCTGCGTGAGCGGCGGGTGGGTCTGGGCCTGAAGCAGGCGGAAGTGGCGGGGGCGGCCGGGCTGTCACCGGCCTATCTGAATCTGATCGAGCACAATCGCCGGGTGCTGGGGCCGCAGAAACTGGCGCGGCTGGCCGAAGTGCTTGGCCTGGACCTGGCCGATCTGGCCGAGGATGCCGTGGCGCCGCTGGCCGAGGCTCTGCGTGCGGCTGCCGGTGCCGAGGGCGCCGATCTGGAGCGTGCCGAGGATCTGGCGCGCGGCTTTCCGGGCTGGGCGGGGCTGATCCTGCGACAACAGGGGCGGATCGAGGCCCTGGCCCGCACCGTCGAGGCGCTGAACGATCGCCTCAGCCATGATCCGCATCTGTCGGCCAGCCTGCACGAGGTGCTGACCGCCGTCGCCTCGGTGCGCTCTACCGCCGGGATTCTGGCCGAAACCCCCGATCTCGAGGCCGATTGGCGCGAGAAATTCCTTCGCAACCTGCACCAGGACAGCGAGCGCCTGGCCAAGGGCGCCGAGGCGCTGGTGGAATGGCTCGACAGTGCGGGCGAGACCGAGGCGGGGCCGATCTCGCCGCAGGAGGAGGTCGAGGCCTGGGCGGCGGGACTCGACTGGGCGCTGGCGGCCGCGGACGATGCGGGAATTGCCGCCCTGGCCTCGGGTGCGGCGCGGGCGCTGGCGGCGGACTGGCGGGCGCAGGCCCGGGCCGATGCGGCGGCGCTGCCCGATGCCGCCTTTGCCGAGGCGCTGGCCCGGCTGGGGCCAGACCCGGCGCGGCTGGCGCAGAGCTTTGGCTGCGGGCTGTTGCCGGCGATGCGGCGGATCGCGATGCGGGGGGCCAGCGCGGTGGGGCTGATCATCTGCGATGCCTCGGGCACGCCGGTGTTCCGCAAGCCGGTGGCGGGCTTTGCCCTGCCACGGTTTGGCGCCGCCTGTCCACTGTGGCCACTGTTCACCGCCCTGGCCCGACCGATGCAACCGGTTGAAACCCGGCTGGAGACATTGGGGGCAGGCGGGCGGCGATTCCTGGTGCGGGCGTTCTGCGAAGTGCGATTGGCCGAGGGGTTCTCGGGGCCGGAACTGCGTCAGGCTGCGATGCTGATCCTGCCCGATGCGCCAGGACTGGCCGCACCCGGGTTGCAGGTGGGTGCCAGCTGCCGGATCTGTCCGCGTGCGGCCTGCCCGGCGCGGCGCGAGCCGTCGATCCTGGGGTGAGGCGAAGGCATCGGCACAGGGGGCCCGGGATCGAGGGGCGTTCCCTTTGACAGCCGGGCGCATTTGCCGTGATAGTCGCCGCAAGGGGTGGAGGGGGTTTGTGCAGGTGTCCGGCCGGGTCTTGCTGATCGAGGATGAAGCGAACATTGCCGAGGCGATCCGGTTCATCCTGGGTCGCGACGGATACGAGGTGGTTTGGTCGCCTGATGGCGAGGGGCTGGCGGGGCTGATCGCGGCGGGACGGCCGGATCTGGTGATCCTGGACCTGATGCTGCCGGGGCGGTCCGGTCTGGACATCCTGGCGGATCTGAAGCGCGACGCGGCGACGGCGGCCATCCCGGTGCTGATGCTTTCGGCCAAGGGCCAGGGTCGCGACCGCGAGGCGGCGGTTGCGGCCGGCGCCCAGGTCTTCATGACCAAGCCCTTTGCCAATGCCGAGATTCGCGACCAGGTGCGCGCCTTGATCGCGGGCGGAGCGGTGGCATGACATCCCGCGAGCCCGGGCATGCGGCCGCGATGGACCGGATCGGCCCGATCGGCTGCGACATGTGGGACTCGCTCCGGTCGCCCCGGTCGGGACTGGCGCAGGCCGATGGGGCGCGCCGATGAGCGGAGGTGTGCCCACAGGTCCGCGCCGGCCGCTGTTCCTGGCGCGGGGGCCCTATCGCAGCCGCCGTCTGGCCGACGCGGCACGACTGCTGCCGGTGCTGGGAACCTTCCTGCTGCTGCTGCCCATCCTGTGGCAGCCGGCCAACACGCCCGAACGCGATACGGCGGGCGACATGCTGTATCTGTTCGGTGCCTGGGCCGGGCTGATCGTGCTGGCCGCGCTGATCTCTGCCCGGCTGGGCGAGGAGGGCGAGGATACCGGCGTCGAGGCGGAGGAATGATGCCCTTCAACGTGCTGGTCCTGGCATGTGTCGCCTATGTGGGGCTGCTGTTTGTCCTGGCCTTCATCGCCGATGCAAGGGCCGAGGCCGGCTGGCGCGGGCTGCTGCGTTCGCCCGTGGTGCACACGCTGTCGCTGTCGATCTATTGCTCGGCCTGGACGTTTTATGGCGCGGTCGGCTATGCGGCGCGCTCGGGGCTGGATTTCCTGACGATCTACCTGGGGCCGACGCTGGTATTCATCGGCTGGTGGGGCATCTTGCGCAAGCTGGTCGCCGTGGGGCGGCGACAACGGGTGACTTCGATCGCCGACCTGCTGTCGTCACGCTATGGCAAGTCGAATGCGACGGGGGTGATCGTCACGGTGATCGCGGTCGTGGCGACAACGCCCTATATCGCGTTGCAACTGCAGTCGGTGGTGCTGTCCTTTGCCGCCTTTGCCCAGGGTCAGCCCGAGGGTTGGGCGCTGCCCAGCCGGGATGCGATTGCACTCTATGTGGCGGGTGGGCTGGCGCTGTTCACCGTGCTTTTCGGCACGCGGAACCTGGATGCGAAAGAGCAGCATCCCGGGGTGGTGATGGCCATCGCGGTCGAGGCGGTGGTCAAGCTGGTGGCGCTGGTGGCGGTGGGCGTCTTCGTGGTCTGGGGCCTTGCGGGTGGGCCTGCGGGGATCATCGCCAAGATCGAAACCTCGCCCATCGCCGATTGGCAACTGGTGCCCAGCCGCTGGCTGGGGATGATGGGCCTGTCGGCCATGGCGGTCATCACTCTCCCGCGCATGTTTCAGGTGCTGGTTGTGGAATCGGGCGAGCCGCGGCATCTGAGCCGGGCCAGCTGGGCCTTTCCGGCCTATCTGTTCCTGATGAGCCTGTTCATCCTGCCCATCGCCGTGATGGGGCTGGATCGGCTGCCTGCCGGCAGCAACCCCGACATGTTCGTGCTGACCCTGCCTCTTGCCGAAGGGCAGGGCGGGCTGGCGGCGCTGGCCTTTCTGGGCGGATTCTCCTCGGCCTCGTCCATGGTGATCGTCGAGGCGATGGCGCTGGCCACGATGCTGTCGAACCATGTGCTTGTGCCCGCATGGTTTGCGCTGAACCCCGACCGGCGGGTGCGGGGCGATCTGCGCGGGCCGGTGCTGGCGCTGCGGCGCATTGCCATCGTCTTCGTGGTGGGGCTTGGCTATGGCTATTACCGGATGTCGGGCGGCGCGGCGCAACTGGCGGCCATGGGACTGATCGCCTTTGCCGGGGTCGCGCAGGTGCTGCCGGCCTTGCTGGGCGGGCTTTACTGGCGTGGCGCGACCCGGGCCGGCGCGATGAGCGGGCTGCTGATCGGACTGGCGGTCTGGCTTTACGCGCTGTTCCTGCCGTCCTTTGGCGCCGGCGCGGTCTTGCCCGCAGAGGTGATGGCGCAGGGCCTGTTCGGCCTGTCCTGGCTGCGGCCCGAGTCGCTGTTCGGCGTCACTGTCCTGGACCCGCTGATTCATGCGCTGTTCTGGTCGCTGGTGCTGAACACGGCGGCGTTCGGCGTGGTTTCGCTGCTGACCTTCCCGGGCCCGCTGCAACGGATGCAGGGCGCAGCCTTCGTGCTGGCACTGGAGGACGAGGCGCGCGACGGGGTGCGGGGGCGGGTGCAGGGAGGGTTGCAAAGCGAAACGCTGCTGGAAATGGCGCAGCGCACGCTGGGCCGCGAAGTGGCACTGGGCTTCTTTCAGCAGGCCGCGGCGGCGCAGGGCAAGACCGGCTATCTGCCCGATGCCACCGGAGCCTTTCTTGAGGCGCTGGAGCGGCGGCTGGCAGGTTCGGTCGGCGCCGCCACGGCCCATGCGATGATGAGTCAGGTGCTGGGCCGGGCCCGGGTGACGGTCGAAGACCTCATGGCGGTTGCCAGCGAATCCGCACAGATCATCGAATATTCCGCCCGGCTGGAGGCGCAGCAGGGTGAACTGACCCGCACCGCCCGGGCCCTGCGCGAAGCCAATGAGAAGCTCAGCGCCCTGTCGGTGCAGAAGGACGGGTTCCTCAGCCAGATCAGCCATGAACTGCGCACACCCATGACCTCGATCCGGGCGTTTTCGGAATTGTTGGCCGAGGGCGATCTGCCGCCCGAGAAGGTGGCCGAATTCGGCCGCATCCTGCAAGACGAGGCGGTGCGGCTGACGCGGCTGCTGGACGATCTCCTGGATCTGAGCGTGCTGGAACGCGGCACGGTGCAGCTGGACATCGGCCTGGCGCATCTGGGCCAGATGATCGACCGGGCGCTGGTGGCGGCCAGTCAGACGCGGCCGGAGCGCGAAGTCCTGGTGCATCGCGTGGCGCAGGATGAGGATATCTACCTGAAAACCGATGCCGACCGGCTGGTTCAGGTGCTGATCAACCTGATTTCCAATGCGCGGAAATACTGCAACGCGGAACGGCCGGAACTGACCATCACGGTGCGGCGGCGGGGCGGGCGGGTGTATCTGGATGTGATCGACAACGGCGCGGGAATTCCCGTGCAGAGCCAGGCCATCATCTTCGAGAAATTCGCCCGTGCCACCGAT
>JAKALB010000218.1 GCA_021813365.1 Pseudomonadota bacterium
TCTGCTGGCGGCGGTGGATGGCGAGAAGGTCAGGCTGACCCGCACGAAAGCCGGCCTGACCGCGCTGGAGTTGGGCAGGATGACGGCGGGGCAAAGCCATGCCGTGACGCTGTGGCTGGACGAAAGCGCGACCAGGGCCGACATGGGCCGGATGATCCGGCTGGGCGCGGCGGACGGGCAACGCGGGCGCGTGCTGCTGTGGGGCGATCGCGGGTGGTTCGGCGCCGATGTCGAAGCTCTGCGCTGGGCCCGCTGGCTGATTGGCGCCGTGCTGGGGGGTGTGCTGCTGTTCGGGCTGGCCAGCCTGCTGCTGCCCCTGCTGGGCCGGCGCCAACACCGGGATTGATCCGGGGCCGGTCGCCGACTGATCCGGGGCGGGCAATGGGATGACCTGGATCAGTCGCGCCTGATCTGGCCTATGGCGCCGATCAGCGGGTTGTAGCCGCGCACCGCCAGGGCAAAGGCCACCAGGCCCACGCCCAGCACAACCCCGGTGCTGAGCGGGTTGAAGCGGCCATAGGCGGCAAAGCGGATCACCTCGACCGCATGGCTGAACGGATTGAAAAGGGCCAGCCAGTAGATGATCTGCGCCCCGGCCTCGCGCAGTTTCCACAGCGGGTACAGGGCCGACGACATGAAGAACATCGGGAAGATCACGAAGTTCATCATACCGGCAAAATTCTCGATCTGGCGGGTGTAGACCGAGACGACCAGCCCGACCGCGCCCAGCATCAGGCCCGTGGCGATCAGGGCAGGAATGACCAGCGGCAGGGTGATCCAGGGCATGTGGATGCCCAACAGCGCCGCAACGGCCAGAAAGGCCGCGGATTGCACGAGCCCCAGCATGGTGGCCCCCAGGATCTTGGCGAACAGTAGGTAGGGCCGCGGGAGTGGCGTCACCAGCATGGCGCGCATCACGCCGCTTTCGCGGTCATAGACCAGGGAAAGGGCCGATTGCATGGCCTGAAACAGCACAATCATGCCCAGAAGGCCGGGCAGGATGTATTCCTGATACGGCGTATAGGTGCGATAGGGCGGGATGATCGATACGCCCAGCAGGTCGTGCAGGCCGCTGGCAAAGACGATCAGCCACAACAGCGGGCGCACCAGGGCCGACAGCAGCCGCTCGCGCTGGCGCAGAAACTTGACGAGCTCGCGCTCGGTGACGACCCAAAGCCCAAGCGCCAGATGCTGTGCGGTCAGTTGCACGCGAATTCCGCCTCGTCCGTTCCCAGAGTGTCCAGCGTGGTCGTCTGATGCGTGAAGCCTTCGATCGGGGCCACGGCGATCACGGCGTCGCCGGTCGCCAGCAGGATCGGCTGGCGCATCTGTCCGTCCCATGACCGGTAGTTGAGCGTGACCCCCTTCGATCCGTCGAGCTTCAACTTGTCCGATACCAGGAAGGCTCGCACCTTTTCGGGATCGGGCCGAGGTGTCTTCGTGACCGCCGCCACCACCGACTTGACGGCAATCCAGACGTCCCAGTCGGCCGGCTGGATCTTGCGGCCGGTCCTCTTGTCAAAACGCGAGGACACCTGCGTCGCGCCATCGCGTTCGAAGGCCCAGTGCCAGGCGCTGGCGGTCAGCCCGATCGAGCCGATCACCGGGCGCGGGCGCTGCGTGGCATAGGGCACATAGCGGCCGAATTCACCCCGGGTGTCGGCAACAAAGACCACGTCATAGTCGATGCCCCCGGTCAGCAGGCGGATGTTGTTGCCTTCGCGGTGTTCGGGATCGGCAGCCAGGGTGAAGTTGCGACGGTCCACGACCTCGATCCGCAAGCGATCGGCGGCGGTCTGGAAGGCGTCGGCCATCAGCGCATCGGACGGATCTTCGCCCACCAGCAGCAGCGCGCGGGTCCAGTTCATCGCCCGCAGATACTGGGCGAAGGCGTCCATCAACTGCCGCTGCGAGGGGCCGGAATGCACCATGTTCGGATAGCAGGCCGCGCGCAGGCTGTCCTCGGGCGCGGTGGCATTGACCAGCAGGACCGGCTGATCCCCGACAGCCTGGGCCACGGCGGCCACGTCGGCCGCGGGCAGATCCAGCACCAGATAGGCATCGCCCGCCGCGATCATGGCCCGGGCGGTGGTGGCCAGATCGGCGCTGTCCGCCGTGCGGGCATCGAGCGACACGTTCAGGCCCGCGGCATCGGTGGTGAACTTCAGATCATCAACCGCCATCCGGGCGGCATCGGCGGTGATGACCGGCGGCGGGGCGATCAGCCGGGCATAGCCCCAATCCTGAAAATAGCGCGGATCCCTGGTCAGGCTGAGATGGCCGATGCGCAGGTCGTCGCCCAGGGCGGGGCCGACGAGCAGGGCAAGGATCAGCGCCCAACGCATGTCAGTCGTCCACGCGGATGGAATGCGGCGTGCGGCCCACCGCAACCGATTGCACCGGCGACATCGAAGCCATGTCGATCACCGTTATGTCATCGGACAGGCCGTTCGCCACAAAGGCCATGCTTTCATCGCGGGCCAGGTCGACATCCCAGGCCCGGCTGCCCACCAGCACATATTGCAGCACGGCGCGCGTCCTGGCGTCAACGATGGCCAGGTGATTGGCCCGGCCCAGCGTGATCAGCACCCTGGAGCCATCCCTGGTGATGGTCATCCCCACCGGGGTCACGTCTTCGGGCCGGAAGCCGGGGGGCACGAAGGTCAGGTCGTCCTTGATCGTCAGGCTGGCGATGTCGATCACATGCACTTCGGAACTGAGTTCGTCGCTGACCCAGAGTTCCGACCCGTCGGGCGTGACCACGAAGCGGCGCGGGCGCGTGCCGACGATGATGTTCTTCACCACAGCGGCCCTGGTGCGGTCGATCACATGCACCATGTCGGCCACTTCGGAGGTGACGAAGATGTATTTGCCGTCGACCGAGTTGATGACGCCTTCCGGCTCGGCCCCGGTGGGCACGCGCTGGGTCACCGTCTTGGTGGCGATGTCGATCATTTCCAGCACCGAGTCCTCTTCGTTCGAAACGAAGATCTGGCTCTCGTCCGGGCTGAAGGTGAAGATTTCCGGGCTGGGGCCGGTCGGGATGGAATCGACCACCTCAGATC
>JAKALB010000006.1 GCA_021813365.1 Pseudomonadota bacterium
CGACCGCCATGAGTGAGCTGCCTCCCCTTCGCCTGACGGGTGCAACGATCCTTCGCGATGGGCAGATGCAGGCCGGGTCGCTGTCGCTGGCAGACGGAAAGATCACGCGCGGCCCGCTGCCTGCCGTGGACCTGACCGGCTATCTGATCCTGCCGGGAATCGTGGACCTGCATGGCGATGGCTTCGAGCGGCACATTGCCCCGCGACCAAGTGCGCATTTCTCGATTCCGGCCGGCCTGGCCTCATTCGACCGGGAAGCATCGGCCCATGGGGTGACGACGGCCTACATGGCGCAAAGCTGGAGCTGGGAGGGTGCACAGCGCAGCCCGGATGCGGCGGAGCGGCTCTTGGCCGCGCTCGACAAGGTGCGGGCCTCGGTCATGACGGACCTGCGCATCCAGATCCGGGCCGAGACGCATCTTGTGGATCAGACCGACCGGCTGATCGCGGCGGTCCGGCGGCATCGGATCGATTTCGTGGTGTTCAACGACCATCTCGACGAGGGCGTCCAGATGGCGGCGGCCGATGCGGGCCGTTTCGATCATTGGGCACGCCGAATCGGCCGGTCGCCCGAAGAGCTGCTGGCCGCGATCCGCAAGGCGCAGGCCTCGGCCCCCCTGGTTCCGCGCAGCCTCAGCCGGCTGGCCGACGCCTTCGACCAGATGGGCGTCATCTTCGGCAGCCATGACGATCCCGACGTGGCCGCCCGAGAACGGTTCCGGATGATCGGGGCGACGATCGCCGAGTTTCCCCTGACGCTTGCCGTGGCCGCGGCCGCCCGAGCCATGTCGTCGCCGGTGCTGATGGGCGCGCCCAATGTCGTGCGCGGAGGAAGCCAGGCGGGCAATGCCTCGGCGCTGGACATGATCGCAGAGGGCGCCTGCGACGTCCTGGTCTCGGACTACCACATCCCCGCTCTGGCCATGGCGGCCTGGGTTTTGGTGGACCGCGGTCTGATGGATCTGCCCAGGGCCTGGGCGATGATCTCGTCCCGTCCGGCGGAAATCCTCCGGTTGACCGACCGGGGGCGGCTGGACCACGGCAAGCGCGCGGATCTTGTCATCATGAACGCCGAGAGCCGGGTGATCGAGGCGACCATCTCGGCCGGGCGTCTGGCCTGGCTGTCGGGCGAGGCGGGGCGGCGGTTTCTGGCGCAGGACCGGGTCATGAACCGGCTGAACGGCGAGGGCCGGGTCGCGGCGGAGTGGCGCTGAGACCGGAGCGACAGCGCGCGTGCAACCTCTGACAACACATTGGTTCTGATGTGGTTCGTGTCTCTGCCCAACCCGGTGGCAAGGCGACGAACACCGCGGCACGGCGTCGTTCTGGCCCCTTGGTCAACCGCCGTAAAGTTCCAGAAAGGCCTCCGCAGGCAGCGAGCGGAAGTCGGACAGCGCCGCGCGCAGGGCCTCGTGACTCCAGTCCCACCAGGCCAGCGCCAGAAGCCGCTCCGCCACCGCGCGGGGAAACCGCTCGCGCAGCGGCACGGCCGGAACGCCGGCAACGATCATGTAGGGCGGCACGTCCCTTGTGACCACGGCACCGGAGGCGACGACGGCCCCCGCGCCGATCGTGACCTCGGGTTTCACGATCGCGCCGTGGCCGAGCCAGGTGTCCGGCCCGATGACCGTGCGGCGGGATCTGCGGGCGGCGAAGAAATCCTCGTCATCCTCGACATCGTCCCAGTAATATCGGCTGCGATAGAGGAAATGGTGCAGCGAGGCGTTGCGGTAAGGATGGTCGGTCGGGCCGATGCGGGTCATCGCCGCGATATTGGCGAACTTGCCGATCGTGGCGTTGGCAATGTCGCTCATCCGGTCGCAATAGGCGTAGTCCTCGAAGGTGGAATGCGCGACGCGGCTGTGCGCACCGACCTCGCAATAGCGGCCGAAACGGGTGTCGGTGATGGTGCAGCCTTCATGAAGATAGGGGCTGTCGGGAGAGAGTTTCGGCATCATTCGCCCTTGATCAGCCTGCGCCGCAGCCAGCCGGAGACGGTGTCCATCGCGATGACCGTCAGCACGATCAGGATCAGGTAGTAGGCGACATCCTCCCAGTCCTTCTGGGTCTGGATCGCCTGAGTCAGCAGCAGGCCGATCCCGCCGCCCACGATGGCTCCGATCACCGTGGCGCTGCGGGTGTTGGATTCGAGATTGTACAGCACCTGGCTGAGCAGGATCGGGGTGATCTGCGGCAAGACCCCGAAGCGGGCGCGTTGCAGGGCGGAGGCTCCGGTCGAGCGGATGCCCTCGATCTGCTTGGCGTCGGTGTTCTCCAGGGTTTCCGAGAAGGTTTTGCCGAACGACCCGGTGTCGGTCATCATGATCGCCAGCGCGCCGGTCAGGGGGCCCGGGCCAAAGGCCCGCACGAGGATCAGCGTCCAGATCAGCGCGTCGGTGCCGCGGATGAAGTCGAAGACCCGGCGCATGGCGAAGCGGACGGGGCGCAGGGGCATCATGTTCGAGGCGGCAAAGAAGGCCAGCGGCAAGGCGATCAGCGCGGCGGTCATCGTGCCGAGGAAGGCCATCAGGACCGTTTCCAGCATCGCGTCCAGCACGGCGCCGTGGTGCCACATCCGGTTGTTCCAGAAGGCCGAGGCCATGGCTTCGGCATTGGGGGTGGCGGGGTCAAGGCGGGGAGCAGAGGTGGCGAGGGTGTAGAGTTCGGCCCATGACTTGCCCGCGAAGGGTGTGTCGAGGGTGAAGAAGAACTCCTCCCATCCCGGGAAGTAGCGGAAGGTTTCGGTCTTGGACCTGGTCATCGCAAAACGCCCCCGGGGCGTGGTGACGGACACCCGACTGTCCGAGGCGTTGATCCAGGATGGCAAGGGCCCGGGGGCGTCGAGCAGGATCTTGCCACCTTGCAGCCGGGCCGTGATGGCGCCGTAGCCGGGGATGGTGATCTGCGCGCCGGTCCCGGCATAAGTGACCAGATAACCCTCGCCCAGGTCGATGATCGTCTGCGAACCTGCGGTCTTCACCCATCCGGGGGTCTGCGCCGGCGAATAGGCGTCCCGCGCATCGCCTTCGATACTGGTGATGACCCGGCCGCTGCGGTTGTCGCGGGTGACGTGGACCTTGTAGCTGACGAAATCCGACAGCAGGGTCTGGGCGTTGTCCCAGCGCAGGCGGGATGCCAGGCCCGGCAGGTCGAAGGCCAGGGCGGCATAGAGGAGGTAGGCCAGGATCAGCGCGGGTATGGCGAGGGACCAGCGGGCACGCAGGCGGAACTGGTGCAGCAGGGGTTCAGCGGTGGCAGCGGTCATGGCCGGCGACCCTTCGTCAGGCGCAGACGCAGGCGATCGGAGATATGGTCGATCAGCACGATGGTCAGGAACAGCAACAGGAAGATCGCCACCACCTGATCGTATTTGCCCTGCCCCCATTGCAGCGCGATCTTCAGGTCGGCCCCGATGCCGCCCTGGCCGACAAAGCCCAGGATGGCCGAGGCGCGGACGTTGATCTCGAATCTGAGCAGGGCATAGCTGAGCCAGTTCGGCGCGACCTGCGGGATCAGGCCGAAGGCCATGCGCTGCGCCCAGGTCGCGCCGACCGATGCCAGCCCCTCTATGGGCCTGAGGTCGGCGTTTTCGGCGGCTTCCGAGAACAGCTTGCCGAGCGCGCCCGAGGCGTGGACCGCGATGGCGATCACGGCGGGAACCGGACCACCGCCCAACATGTAGATCAGCACAAGGGCGATCACCACGTCGGGCAGCGCACGCAGGGCGTCCATCAGGCGGCGGAAGACCGGCACCAGGCGCGGCCAGCGCGCGAGGTCGCGCGTGGACAAGAGGGCAAGTGCCCCGGCGCTGACGCCGCCCAGGATGGTCGAGACCGCCGCGATGTTGAGCGTTTCGAGCAGCGAGCCGAGGTGCTGGAGCATCAGCCCCGGAAGATTGGCGCGGTTCGTCCAGGCTTCGGAGAGGATTTCGGCGGGAAATTGCAGAAGGTTCGGCAGGCCGTCCAGGAAACCGCCGGCGTTGCGGTTCTCGGCCAGGCGAAAGCCGGTGGCGAGCAGGGCTGCGAACAGGATCAGCAGGATGGAGGAATACAGGCGGCGGCGGCGGACCAGCGCCAGATAGGCGCTCTGGGGTCTGGCGGGCGCGAGGCCGAAGGCGAGATCAACCATGGGGCGGTCCTGATCTGGAAAAGCCGGACCTCCCCGTGGGGAAGCCCGGTTGCGCATGTGGAAATTACTGCTTCTTTTCCTGAAGCTGGCGCGCGGCCAGGATGCCGTCGTACATCGACGCCTCGACCGGGATGAAATCCTTCAGATCGCCGCCATTGACGGCGGCGGCGCAGGCGTGGTCCGTCTCGGGCATGTCGGCGAGGATCTGGACGACCTTGTCCTTCACATCCTGCGGCAGGGCAGAGCGCACCACGAAGGGGCCGTTCGGGATCAGGGCCGAGCGCCAGATTTCCACCAGCTCGTTCATGTCCACAAGGCCGGCATCCGCCGCCTTGCGGAAGGCACCCGAGGTGAAGCCGTCGGCCCAGTCGCCAAGCCCGTCGGCCCAGCTGACACCCGCCGCAAAGTCGCCATGCGCCACGCCGACGATGGTTTGCTCATGCCCGCCCGAGAATTTCACTTCCGAGAAATACTGCGCCAGATCGCCGTATTTGGCGGTCAGTTCGGCGGCCGGCACCAGATAGCCCGAGGTCGAATTGGGATCGGCGAAGGCAAAGACCTTGCCCTTGGCATCATCCATCGAGGTGATGCCGCTGTCCTTGCGGGCAAAGCCGATCGAGTAGTAGCCGGTCGATCCATCGACATTCTGGGCGACCAGCCTGACTTCGACCGCGGCGGGGTCGGTCAGCGCGATCTTGGCATAGGCCGAGGCACCGAGACCGGCCATGTCGAGCGTGCCGCCCAGAAGGCCCTGGATCACGCCGTCATAATCGGCCGGGGTGAACAGTTTCACCGGCACGCCGAGCGCCTTTTCGACGGCGACGCGCAGGCATTCGTTCGAGGTCAGCCGGTCCTGGGCGTTTTCGCCGCCAAGGATGCCGATGTTGAACTGGGCGATGCCTTCGGCATGGGCGCCACCGGCAAGCACGGTGGTGGCGGTCAGAAGGGCGAGCAGCGTTTTCATGGTCGTCTCCGCAAGTTGGGCCAGCGAGGCCCGGTGAAAGGTGAAGGGTCAGGGGACCGGCATCGCCTGGGCGTAGGCCGCGTCCGGCAGGGCCGGGATCGCGGTGGAGGTCGCGCGTTCGTTGAAGCTGGCATCCGCCCCATAGATGTCGCGGGCCGCCTGGGTGGTCAGAAGATCTGGCGTGCCGTCAAAAACCACGCGCCCGTCGCGCATGCCGATCACCCGGTCGCAATAGCGCCGCGCGGTGTCGAGGGTATGCAGGTTCGCGATCACCATGCGGCCGTCCTCGTCATGGATGCGGCGCAGCGTGTCCATCACGAGCTTGGCGTTCATCGGGTCGAGGCTGGCGATCGGCTCGTCGGCAAGGATCAGCCCGGGGTCCTGCATCAGCGCGCGGGCGATGGCGACGCGCTGCTGCTGGCCGCCCGAAAGGGCCTCGGCGCGCTTGGCGGCCTGGTCGGCGATGCCGAGACGATCGAGGATGGAAAGGGCGGTCAGCACGTCCGCCTCGGACCACAGGTTGAAGAGCGTGGGCAGCACGGCCCGCCGAGACAGGAGCCCGTGCAGCACATTGGTGGCCACGTCGAGGCGTGGAACGAGGTTGAACTGCTGGAAGATCATGCCGCAGCGGCCCTGCCAGGCCCGCTTGTCGGCGCCCTGCAGGGTCAGTATGTCCCGGCCTTCGAAATGGATCTTGCCAGAGGTCGCGTCAGTCAGCCTGCTCACCAGGCGCAGCAGCGTCGACTTGCCCGCGCCGGACCGGCCGATGACGCCCACGAAAGTGGGCCGGTCGATGTGGAAACTCGCATCGTCGACGGCGAGCCGCTGGCCGAACCGGCGGGTGACGGAGGTGAAGGTCAGCATGGGGCAGCATCCCGTTCGTGTCTGGCGCTGCCTAGGCCGGTTGCGTGACGCCCCGATATCAGCCGAGTGAAGGTTTGATGACAGTGGCCAGGGCGCGCACGAGAAGGGCGGACCTGCGCCAGGCCGGATCGTCGGTGATTTCTTCCCCCGCCCAATCGGGCAGGGGCAGGGGATGGGCCTCGCTGGGCAGTTCCACCTCGGCCAGGATCACGTCCCGCAGCGGATCGTCATATTCGTCGACGGACCAGACGAGATCGCCCACCGGAACGAAACTGCGCCGCTTGGTCAGGATGCGGCCGCGGGCCAGGAGGGCCATCATCTCTTCGGCCTCGGCCAGGGGGATCGGATATTCGTACTCGTGCCGGGTGAAGCCGAGGCGCGGTCCCTTGCGGGTCAGCGTGGCCTGACCGTCCGTGACGCGAACCCGCAGTTTGCCGCCGACATCCGACAGCAGCAGGCCGTCGCGGATGGCGACCTGACCCGTCACTAGCGCGCGCCAGCCGTCCGACCGCAGCAGGAACCTGCGTTCGATTTCCAGGGCCATCCCGTCACCCCCCTTGCGGCCGGTCCGGAAACGGCAGGTTGTCCTGCCCGAAATCGAGATCGACACGGTAGTGCGCCGGACCCGGAAGGCGGAAGACTTCCAGCCCGATCTGCCAGCGGCCCGGCTCGACAGGGCCGGGCACAAGGCTGGGTGTCGCGCGGTCAGGCCCAATATAGAAAACGGGGTCTGGATCGCTGTGTCGCGCCCCCGCGAGGCCCGCCGGGGCCACAGAGCGAGAGACAGATCATGTTGTCGTAGAACGCTCCGGGTGATCGGCGGGGCTGGAGTGAAAGCGGAAGGCAAGCCGCGTCATGCCGCGGGGCACATCGAACTCCAGGAGCTTGTGCGACCTGGTGTCAGCCTCGATCAACTGGCCAGAGCGGATGAGGCAATGCTGGGTCACGGGATCAACTCCGTTCCGGGGCAAAGCCGCTCGGGCGACAGGGTGCCCGCGAGGACGCCGTCCTGGAACACAAGGAGGGTCCGCGGCCAGAGGGCAATCCCTTCGCCCGGCGCCGGGACTGTGCCGCGGGAGGCAAGCCAGATCAGATCCTCGCCCTGGGTCGTCACCAGGCGGGCGCGGACCAGCGGGCCAAGGTCGAACGCCACGGCTACCCGGGCCGGAACGCCCTCCTGTCGGGGCGCATATCCTCGGGCCGGCAGGCGAGAACGAGATCGCCCTCCAGGGTGAGGCGCAGATCCGCCCCCAGCCAGCGCGCGACGCCGCCGCACGCTGTCACGCGGCTGAGGTTCATCTGGCCGACGAATTGCGCCACCGGCAGCGTCGCGAGCCTTGTGTACAGCCTCTCGGGCGTGCCGTCCTGTTCGACCCGGCCCGGCGCGCTTGGGTTGCGAGCGTGGCGTGGCGTGCATACAGTGGCGTGCCGTTGCCCGCCACCCGGTGGTTTATCTGGTAGAGCCCGGTGAAGAGGCTTGCCCGGGCCGGAGAGCAAGGCGTCGCCTGACCGTGGTGGGCGGTGAACAGCGTGCCGTCGGGGTCTCCTTCGGATCAGTCCAATGGAAAGACGGCCGCGGCATCCACGGCAAGCCGGATCGTCTGGCCAGGTTCCGGCAGTGATGCGCCGTCGCGGTTGAAACAGTCGACCGTCATCGCGGTGCCCGGTCCGATCTCGGTTCGCAAGCGGATGATGGGCCCCAGAAAGTCACGATCCAGCACCTTGCCGGTAAAGGTCGGCCCATTCGCGACATCGCCGTTGAGCAGGATGTGCAGCCCTTCGGGCCGGATGGCGAGATGGAGCGCCGCGCCGGCCGATCTGGCGATCGGCCGGTTCAGGGCGACGGGCCCGACTGGCGTGTCAAGCTGCCCGGCGGCCGGGTCCGTGACCGTGGCTGGCAACAGGTTCAGTGCACCGATGAACTCGGCCACGAAACGCGTCGCCGGGCGGTTGTAGATCTGGTCGGGCCGGCCGACCTGTTCGGCCCGTCCGTGCGCCATCACCACGACCCGGTCGGACATGGCCATCGCCTCTTCCTGGTCATGGGTGACGAAGAGGGTGGAGATGCCCAGCCGTCGCTGGATCGCGCGGATTTCGCCGCGCAGGGACACCCGGATCTTGGCATCCAGCGCCGAGAGCGGCTCGTCGAGCAGGAGAACGCGGGGGCGCGGCGCAATGGCGCGGGCGAGCGCCACCCGCTGCTGCTGGCCGCCCGAAAGCTGGTAGGGGTAGCGCCCGCCGAGCCCGGCCAGGCCGACCATCTCCAGCATCTCGTTGACCCGCAGGTCCACTTCGGCGCGTGGCAGCCGGGCGACCTTCAGTCCGAAGGCGACATTGCCCGCCACCGTCAGGTTCGGAAACAGGGCGTAGGACTGGAACATCATGCCGATCTGCCGCTGCCGGGCCTGCAGGGCCGTCACATCGTTCCCGTCGATATGGATGGCGCCCGAGGAGGGCGCCTCGAATCCCGCGACCATGCGCAGGACCGTCGTCTTGCCGCAGCCAGACGGGCCGAGCAGCGAGATGAACTCGCCATCCTCCATCGTCAGATCGAAATCCTTCACGACGGCATTGGTGCCGAAACTCTTGTTCAGGGCGCGCAGGGTCAACTGGCTCATCTTGTGGGGCCTTTCCTGAAGGGCAGCAGGCGCTGTCCGGGCTTGCGGTTGGCAAAGGCCTGCATCAGCGCCATGAGGATCCAGGTCAGGCCAAAGCTCATGATCGCGAGCGCCGCGGGTTCATAGGCGCGGTCCTGGCCGAGCTGGACGAGATAGGGGCCAAAGGTCTGCCGGTTGAGGAGGCTGGCAATGGCAAACTCTCCAAGGCAGATCGAGAAGGTGAGGAAAGCCCCCGACACGATGGCCGCGCGGATGTTGGGGAAGATCACCCCCAGGATGATCCGCGCCCGGCTGGCGCCCAGGCTTTCCGCGGCTTCGGTCAGGGTGCCGATGTCGATGGCGGCCATGCCGTTGTCAATGGCCCTGAACATGTAGGGGAGAGAGAGGACGACGTAGCCCGCCACCAGCAGCAGGTTGGTGCCGAGGTCGGTCGTGGTCAGCGGCAGGAAGGACGAGGAGCCGAACATCCGGATGTGACCGAAGACCAGCACAACCGAAGGGATGATCAGCGGCAAGAGCGAGATGAACTCGACCACCGGGCGCAGCTTTGGCAGGCGCAGCCGCACCCAGTAGGCGGTGGGCACCACCAGCGCCGCCCCGGCCATGATCGCCGCCAGCGATGCGACCAGCGAAAAGACGAAGGCCCGCAGGAAGACATCGCTTTGAAACACCGAGGCATAGGCGGCGAAGGACAGCGTGTCCCGCTTCATCTGCAGGCTGAACTGGAAGGCGGCGTAAAGCGGCACCAGGAAATAGAGGCCTGCGAGAATGGTGATCAGCCAGGATGCAAGGGAGACACGCTTCATTTCTGCCACCGTTCGGCCCGCGCCCGCAGTGCGAGGTAAAGCAGGTTCGACACCACCATGATCAGCACCATGCCAAGCGCCAGCGCGTAGCCGAGGTTGGGGTTGTAAAGGACATTGCCGCGGATCTGTTGGAACAGAAGGATCGGCACGACCGAGAAGTTGGACCCCGTCAGCGCGATGATCGTGGCCAGCGTGCCGAAGGCATTGGCGAAGAGAAGCAGGAAGCAGCCCAGAACCGAAGGCGCCAGCACCGGCGCGCCGACGCGCAGCCAGTATTGTGCTCCATCGGCCCCCAGGCTTTCCGCCGCCTCGCGCCATTCGGGCCTCAGGCCTTCAAGGGCCGGCGTGATGACCAGCAGCATCAGCGGCATCTGGAAATAGAGATAGGTCAGCGTGAGGCCCCAGAAGGAGAACAGCGAAAAGCCCATCGCGTAGAGGTCAAGACCAAGGCTCTTCAGCAGCACGGTCACAAGGCCGAGCCGCCCCAGCGTCGCGATGAAGGCAAAGGCCAGGGGCACACCGGCAAAGTTCGAGGCGACGCCGCAAAAGGCGGTGATGGCGCGGCGCAGCCAGATCGGCAGGCCACCGAGGACCACGGCATGCGCCAGCAGCAGCCCCGTGACTGTTCCGACCAGTGCCGAGGCCAGGCTGAGCCGGATCGACAGCCAGAACGATGCGGCAATGTCCGGCGCGGAAAGCCCCGCCATATTGGCCAGAGTCAGCCCGCCCTCCGGCGACTGGAAGGCGCCCAGGATCAGGTAGGACATCGGAGCGATCAGGAACAGCAGGGTAAAGCCGAACCAGGGCAGAACGCCAAGCCAGGACATGCGGGAGATGGGCTGCATCAGGAGATCCGTTCGAATGGCAGAACGGCGGGCCTTTCGCCCGCCGTACCCGAAGGAGGGCCGGAAGCAGAGCAACTCCCGGCCCCGGAGACGTCAGTTGACGCCCATCTCCTTGGCCCAGTTGTCGGCCGTTGCCGTCTTCGCCGCGCCCTGTTCGTCCAGGGTCGGGAAGACCGCCTTGGCATAGGCTTCGGCCGGCGGCAGATTCGCCAGGATATCGGCCGGGATCTTGCCGGCGGCGGACATGGCGTTGAAGCGGATCGGGTGGCAGTAGCCCTTCAGCCAGAGCGTCTGGCCCTCGTCGGAGTAAAGGAACTCCATCCACAGTTTGGCGGCGTTAACATGCGGCGCATAGGCCGAGATCGCCTGCACATAGACGCCCGCGATGACCGAATCCGACGGCACGACCACATCCACCGGCGGATTGCCGGCCAGCTGGTCGCGCATGGCGAGCAGGTTGTAGTCCCAGTCGAAATAGACCGGGGTGGTGCCCTGCGTGAGGTTCTGGGCCGAACCGTTCACCGGGACGAGGTTTCCGCTGGCCTTCAGCGCCTTCATGTAGGCGATCCCGGCGTTCAGTGCATCGGCGCCGGCGAGCTTGCCATCGGTCGAAAGGCCCGCCGCGTAGACCGTCATCATCGAGGAATTGCCGGTGCGCGGATCGCCCGGCATGGCGACGGAATTGGCGAACTCGGGCTTGGTCAGGTCGGCAAAGGATGTCGGCGAGGTCTTCACCACGTCCTTGTTGATGCCCATGGCCAGGACGCCGTAGTAGTCACCATACCAGTAGCCCTCCGAATCCTTGGCGCTGTCGGGGATCTCGTCCCAGGTCGCGACCTTGTAGGGCTGGATCAGCCCCTCGGCCTTGGCCGCCGGTCCGAAGGACAGGCCCACGTCGATCACGTCGGGCGCCTGCGGGCCGGTGTTGCCCTTGTTGGCCTTGATCGCCTCGATCTCGTCGCCCGAGCCGGCGTTCGGGTTCAGCTCGTTCACGGTGATCTCGGGATACTTGGCCTTGAAGGCGTCGATCACCGCGCCATAGCCGCACCAGTCGTGCGGCAGGGCGATCACGGTCAGCTGGCCTTCCTTCCTGGCGGCCGCTTCAAGATCGCTCAGCGCGTCGGCGGCAGCGCCGGTTGCCGCGAGGGCGGCAAGAAGGCTGGCACTGGTCATCAGTGTTTTCAGCGTGGTCATCTTTTCTCCTTTCAGGGGAAGTGGTTCGGCACAGGCCGGGCGATATCCTTGACCGTCGGGTCAGTGCCGCCTCGCTAATCAGGGTCCATGACGCTCACGCATCAGTTTCATGAAGGTTTCTTGACGGTCCCGGCGCGCGTCTCCCAGTCCCTGCCGCGATACCCGTTGCGCTGCGCCTGCCGCGCGCCGAACTCCATCCCCATCAACCGCTCGGCGGCCTTCTCCCCAGGGTCGCGGAGGTTCACCATGTCGGGGGGCGTCGGGGGTCAGGGACAGCCCCGCGATTTCCGGCGCGGCGGTGATTTTCTCGACTTTCGCCCGGTTGGCCGGGATTCGGGGGGATGTCCATCCGAGGTCCAAGTGCTGCCATTTTCTGAGCACAATTGACTCCAAACATGGCAAGACTTGGCAGAGTCCCGCGCCGGCCGCGGGCCTGGGCCAGGTGCCTCATTCAGGTGGCCCGGACATGAATCCAGTCGTGGCAGTTGAGACAACCGATCCATCCGCCCTGCCGGCCGGAACCCGTCTGCTGAACGGCCAGTACGAGATCCTGGACCGGTTGCAGCAGGGCGGTTTCGGCATCACCTATATCGCGCGCGACAGCCTGGAGCGGCAGGTCGTGATCAAGGAGTGCTTTCCAGCCGGCCTGTGTCTGCGGGCCGGCACGCGGGTCCGGCCGGTCTCGGCCAGGGCAGAGGCGCAGGTCGACCGGCTGAAGCGGCAGTTCATGCGCGAGGCCCGCATCATGGCGATGCTGGACCATCCGCATATCGTGGCCGTGCATCAGGTGTTCGAGGAAAACGACAGCGCCTATATGGCGCTGGATCTGGTGCCGGGCCTCGACCTGCTGGCGCTGCTGGACAACCAGCCCCGGCGGCTGACGCCCGGCTTTCTGGAATCGGTGCTGCGTCAGTCGCTGGACGCGCTGCGCCACATTCACGCGCATGGCATCCTGCACCGCGACATCGCGCCCGACAATATCTGCGTGGACGAGGCGGGGGCGGTGATGCTGATCGACTTCGGCGCGGCCAGCCGCCCGGCCACCGGACCCGAGGCGGGCGGCCCGGTGCTGGCGGTCAAGGATGGCTATTCGCCCTGGGAATTCTATCTGGACGGCGATTATCAGGATCCGTCCAGCGACCTCTATTCGCTGGGTGCCAGCTTCTATCACCTGATCACCGGCCAGGCCCCGCCGAATGGCCGCGACCGAGCGGCCGCCCTGCGCTCGGGGCGGGCGGATCCTTTCGTGCCGCTTTGTGCCGGTGACTGGGCGCCGCGCCATGATCTTCTGTCCAGCATCGACCGGGCGTTGCAGGTCGATCGCTCGGCGCGGTTCCCGAGTGCCGAGGCCTGGATCGCCAGTCTGGACGCAACGCCGCGCAGACGTCCGGCCGCGCCGCGCATCCCGGAATTCGATGCGCAATGGGAAGCCGGGGTGAAGCGTCTGGTGCGCGAGACCAATGAAATTCTGGCGCCGCATCTGGCGGCCCGCCGACCGGAGACAGATCAGGAGCCGGATGCGCCGCAAGAGCCCGACAGGGCAGGCGGGCCAGACGCGCGCCGGCCAGAGCCCGCCCAGGCCAGGCCCGCCGATGCCGGGTCCGCGCGGCGGCAATGGTTCGACATCATCGGCAACCCGATCGCCGATCTCGAGGCCTGGAAGGCCGAACAGGAGCGCGAGTTGCAGGCCCGCGCCCGCCGCCTGGCCCGGCAGACCTCTGCCGCCGAAGGTGCCGAAACCGCGGCGGACGCCCCCCGCCCCCGCCCGCCCGGTTCCGCGGCGCGGACCTTCCCGCCGATCCTGAACTGGCGCGGACTGTTCCGCGGCGCGGCGTCCTCGGCCGGCTGATCCGGCCTGCAACGGAGTTTCCCCATGCGCTTCATTCGCGACATCATCCTTGAAAAGCGCGCCGCGCGGATGCCCGCCCCCGGCATGTCCCGCGACCGGTCTGCCGAGATCGGAGCAGATGCCGCCGCCTTCGCTGCCGGAACCGGCCGCGGCGCAGAGCCCGAACTGGGCCTGCCCGGCGCGGCGCAGCCGATGCAGCCCGACCCCTTCGGTGACGAGGCTCCGGGCGGCCTGCCCGAAGCGCCACCGACGCGGATGGCGGCAGCCGCGCCCGAGAACGAGGATTTCGCGCCCGAGGACGATGACGCCGAGGGTCTGGCGATGCTGTTCGACGAGGCGGCCGGAGAGGCGGCCGGAGAGGCGACCGGAGAGGCTGCCCGAGAGGCTGCCCGAGAGGCGGCCATCGACCCCTTCCCCGAAGTCGGCCCGACCAATCTGTTCGTCGACCCGGACCTCGCGCCGGTGGCGGGGCCCGTTGCGGCGGAACGCCCGCCTGCGACCGACGCGCCGCAACGGCCGTCGCTGCGCCCGGACAAGGCCACGTCGCCGGCGCGGCCAGCCAACCGGCCCGCAGACTGGCCTGCCAGCCGCCCTTCAGACCGGCCGCGACCCCGCACGGTCGAGGATCTGCCCTTTGTCTCGGCCGAAGCCCCGCCTGTCTCGGCCGATCCGGTGCAGGTGCCACCGCCCGCCGCCGGTCGCGGTTCGAACCGGTCGGGCAGGGTCAAGACCCGGCTGCTGGGCTTCAACCCCGATGGCTATGGCCTGGCCGATCCTTTCGAGCGGGCGGAATCCCGGGCCGCGGTCGCCGCTGCGGTCGCCTTTCCGGTGGGCTGGCTGGTGGTGGTGGCGGGTCCGGGCCGGGGCGCGGCCTTTGCGCTGCGCGATGGCGTGTCGCGCATCGGCCGGGGCGAGGATCAGGCGGTCAGCCTGAACTTCGGCGACAACAGCATCTCGCGCGAAAACCACCTCTCCGTCGCCTATGATGCGGAACAGAACGCCTTCTATGTGGGCCAGAGCGGCCGAGCCAACCTGGTGCGGCTGAACAACCGCCCGCTGTTGTCGACCGAACCGCTGCGCTCGGGCGATCAGTTGCGCGTGGGCGAGACGACGCTGCGTTTCGTCGCCCTGTGCGACGAGGGCTTTGCCTGGTCCGAAACCCCGGCAGCCGACCGCAGCCATGGTTGAGGCCCGCTGCTTCCAGTATGACGCGGCCACCGCCATGGCACAGGGCCGGCGCGACCGGCAGGAGGATGCCGTGGCCACGCTGTTCCCTCCGGGGCTGGGGCTGGGCTGTGTCGTGCTGGCCGACGGCATGGGGGGGCATGCGTCAGGCCATGTCGCCAGCGCCGTCGTGGTGCGGGAAATGCTGCGCGCGCTGAGCCTGCATGCCCGAGATGCCGCAGGGCTGGAGCGGGACGTGGGGGCCATCCTTCATGCGGCGCTGGAGCGGGCGAACGACCGGGTGGCGCGGCTGGCCTCCGACTGGCCCGACCTGCGCGGCATGGGCGCGACACTGGTGGCGCCGGTGCTGGTCGACAACCGGCTCTACTGGATTTCGGTCGGGGATTCGCCCCTCTACCTGCTGCGCGGCGCCCGGATGGCGCGGCTGAACCAGGAACACTCCCTGGCCGGCCGCATGGAACGGCTGGTCTCGCGCGGCCTGCTGGCGCGGCACGAGGCCGACAACCACCCCGACCGCGACTGCCTGACCTCGGTCGTGCTCGGCAAGGCTATCCCGGAAATCGACTGCCAGCACCTGCCGTTGCGGCTGCTCCACGGCGATATCCTGATCGCGGCCAGCGACGGGCTGCAATTCCTTGACGAGACCCGCATCGCGGCGCTGGTCCATGAACATCGCGACACCACCAGTGCCGAGATCGCCGCACGGCTGATGCAGGAAATCCGCGATCTGGATGACCCCGATCAGGACAATGTCTCGATCTGCATCGTCAAGATCCGACAGCCTGTGCAACCGTCTTGCGAGACCGCGCATGAGGCGGGGCAGGCCCAGGACATGGCGGCGATGCCGCCGCCGGCGGCCGAGCGGACCCTGACCCGGCCGCCGAACCTGTGGAAAGAGGCCTGAGCCATGATCCAGGCAGCCGAAATCGCAAGACAACTGGCCCTCGCCCTGGAAGGCGGCAGGCTGCCGGCAGAGCGGCGCAGCTTTGGCCGGCGACTGGTGGCGCAATTGTCGCGCCCGCCGCGCATCGCGGTGATGGGCCTTGCCGGCAGCGGCAAGACTGCCCTGGTCAACATGCTTTCGGGCGCCCCCCTGATGCCGTCGCTCACCGGCGTTCCGGTGGTGGAGCTGTGCCATGGGCCCGAGCCGCGCCTGCGCTTGCAGATGGCCGACGGCAGCCTGCTGCAACGCGACGGCGTGGCGCGGGCCAGCGATGTGGAACCTGGCGCGATCCGGCTCGTGCAGTCCGTGCCCGATGCCCGTCTGCGCGACTGGACCTTTCTGGAACTGCGGCTCGAGGCGCGGCGTCCCGGCCAGGTGCGGCTGATGGACTGGGCCGCGCGCCATGCCGATTTCATCCTGTGGTGCAGCGAAGAATTCGGTGCTGGCGAACAGGCGCTGTGGTCCGCGATGCCCGATCACGTCAAGGACCATGCCTTTCTGGTGCTGACCCATGCCGATCGCTGCATGGGCGCGGGTGATCTGGCGGCGCGGATCGTCGCGCTCCAGCCGCAGGTCGAAGAGGAATTTCTCGGCCTCTATCCGGTGGCCACGCTGCATGCCATGGCCGCGCGGGCCGAGGCCGGACCGCAGGCGCTCTGGGCGCTGAGCGGCGGGCGCGCCCTGTGGCAACGGCTGCGCGATCAGGCCGAACTGGCCCGCAGCGCCGATCTGGATCAGGCGCTGATGTTGCTGGACCGCTGCAAGAGCCCTGCTCCGGCGTTGCCGCCAGATCCCGCGCTCTGGCCCTCCATGCCGGAGCTGCCACCCGCCGCAAGGCCTGCGGCCAGCACCCGCACCGACGCCGAAGCCCTGCCCGCGCCCTGCCGGGCCGTGCTGGTGAGGGCGATCGACCGGCTGGGGCGCTGTGCGGCCGATCTGGAACGGCTGGGGCCGGGCCCGGATGCCATCCCGCGTCTGCTGGACGACTGCACGCTGGCCACCGCCGAACTGCAGGATATCCTTTCGGACCGGGCCGCGGTCAGCCCCGCGCTGGATCGGTTGCGCGACGATGTGATCGAGGCGGAACAGGTGTTGACGCTGTTGCGCCTGGAACGCCGCGACAGCGTGGGGATCGACGCGGTGACGCTGCTGCTGCAACTCAAGAAGGAACTGTCGGCAGAGGCGGCGGAATGACCAGCGGCATGGCCCCCCCGTTCCTGTCGGTATGCCTGTCCCGATCCCTGTTCCTGCCGCAGCCGGGTGATCCATGACCAATGTCTCGCGTCTCCTGCCTCTGACCGATGGTGACGGCGGCATCCTGCCGGCCGCCGGCAAGAGCGGGCTTGAAGGCCTGGCAGCCTTTGCCGAACGCGCCCGCAGCCTGGAGACCACACTGGCCGCGCTGGAGCGGATCGGGGGCGAGGCCGCGGCCACCTCGTTTCGCGGGTTGCGGCAGGATCTGACGGCGTTCGAACCGGCCATCACCATCCTGGGCCAGGTGAAATCGGGCAAGACCACGCTGGTCAATGCCATGGCGGGCTGGTCCGATCTGCTGCCTTCGGATGTGAACCCCTGGACTTCGGTCGTGACCTCGCTGCACCTGCGGCCCGGCGCGCACCGCAAGGACATCTCGGCCCGGTTCCAGTTGATGATGGCGGATGAATGGGACCGGCTGCTGCGCCGTGGCGGGCGCCTGGGCGAGCTGGCCGAGCGGGCCGATGCCGGCAGCGAGATGGAGAAGATCCGCCAGCAGATCGCCGCGATGCGGGAAAAATCGCGCGCCCGTCTGGGTCGCAGGTTCGAAATGATGCTGGGCCAGGTGCACGAATACGGCTATTTCGACCGCAATTTGCTGGAACGCTATGTCTGCCTGGGTGACGATTTCCAGGCCCAGGGCCTGACGCCCCCCCCACCGTCTGCCGCCGATGACCGGCAAGGCTGGTTTTCCGACATCACCAGATCGGCCGACCTGTTCCTGAACTGCGAAACGGTGCCGGTGCCCCTGTGCCTGCGCGACACGCCCGGGGTGAACGACACCTTCCTGATGCGCGAGCAGGTCACGATCAACGCGGTGCGCGACAGCCGGATCTGCGTGGTCGTGCTGTCGGCCCAGCAGGCGCTGACCTCGGTCGACATGGGGCTGATCCGGCTGATCTCGAACCTGCAGTCGCGCAATGTCATCATCTTCGTGAACCGGATCGACGAACTGGCCGACCCGGCCGCCGAAGTCGGCGAGATCGAGTCCAGCATCCGCGAGACCCTGCGGCGCCATGCGGGCCCGGCCGATGCCGAGATCCTGTTCGGCAGCGCCTATTGGGCCAACAAGGTGCTGTCCGATGCGATCGACGATCTGGCGCCGGCCAGCAGGGCTGCGCTGGTGAACTGGGCCGAAGCGCAGGTGCGCGATGCGGATGCCGACCTGACCCCGGCCGAGATGGTCTGGGTATTGTCGGGTCTGCCACGGCTGTTCTCCGCCATTTCCGCCCAGGTGGTGGGCGCGCTGGGCACGCCGCTGCTGCGCCGGATCGCCAGCGCGGCGGTGGCCGTGGCGGGCAGTCTGCAGGCGCGCAACGCAGTCCTGGTGGCGGGGCAGGCGGCGCCGGCCGGCGCCGACATGCCCGATCCCCGGCCCCGGATGGAGATGCTGGCGCAACGGCATCTGCTGGCGTTGAGCGCCGAACTGGGCGAGGTGACTGCCGCCTTTCAGGACCGCGCCGAGCGCGCCCATGCAACCTTCCTTGAGCGCGCCTCACATGCGCTGCTGCGCCATCTCGAGGAAAGGGGCGAAGATCGGGTCTGGGAATATGATGCGACCGGGCTGCGCGTGCTGCTCAAATCGGCCCATACCGTTTTTGCGGCCCGCGCCAGGGCGGTGGCCGGCGCCCGGTTCCGGGCGGCGGTCGAGGATCTGGCCGAATTGCTGTATTCCAGCTTCGGCGAGGCGGTCGAGGGCATCGAACTGGACATTCCCGAAGTGCCCGACGCCCCCGCGCCGGTGACGCTGGCCCAGACGCTGATCCTCGATTTCAACGACGGCTGGTGGATGTCGTGGTGGCGGCGCGCCCGCGGGATTCGCGCCATGGCCGAAAAGTTCCATGCGATGATCGCTGCCGAAACCACGCATTACATGGCCGAATTCAAGACGGCGCCAGCCCGCGATCACTGCCTTGCGATCGAAGCCACGCTGCGCGGCCTTCTGGATCAGGGCCGCACCATCGTGGCCGAGCTTTCGCAGCCCAGAGGCGAGCTCGACACCCTGCCGGTGCTGGGCCCGGCCGGCCAGGGCCGCGACCGGCGGTTGCTGTTGGGGTCGTTGCTGGCCAGCCTGAAACCTTTTGTCGACGACGCGCGGATGGAGGCGCCAACGCCATGATTGCAAGCCTGGACCCTGCGGTGTCGCCAGAGGCCGCAACCAAACCGCGTCTGGTGCTGATGGGCGAGTTCAGCGCCGGGAAAAGCACCCTGTCGAATCTGCTGCTGGGCGGATCTCCCTTGCCGGTGCGGGTGACGGCCACCCGCCTGCCGCCGGTGCATGTCTCGGCGGGGGCGCCGGGCGCCTACAGGCTGGACCGTCACGGCCAGCGGCACGAGATCGCCCTGGCCGATCTGGGGCAGGTGCGGCTGGACGACACACGGTCGGTTCACCTGACGATGGACTCGGACCTGCTGGAATTGTGCGATCTGGTCGACATGCCGGGGATCTCCGACCCCAACATGCCCTCTGACACCTGGGACGGCCTGGCCAGCGCACGCGACATCGTGGTGTGGTGCACCCATGCGACACAGGCCTGGCGCCAGTCGGAAGCCGCCGCCTGGGACCGGATGCGTGGCGCCACCAGCGGGCGGAACCTGTTGCTGATCAACCAGATCGACAAGCTGCGCACCGAACGCGACCGACAGCGCGTGCTGGCGCGGGTGCTGGGCGAAACCGCAGACAAGTTCCTGGCGGTCTATCCGGTTTCCCTGCTGGAGGCCCTGAATGCGGGCGAGGATTTCGACGCATGGCAGGCTTCGGGTGCGGGGGGCTTCATGGACCATCTGGTCGATCTGCTGATCCAGTGGGGTCGTCCGGCCGCCGCGGCACCGACTGCGGCACCGACTGCGGCACCGAATGCAACACAGACTGCGACACAGGCCGGGTCGCCTGGCCAGCCCGTGCCGCCAGCCCCGGCGGCGGCCCGGCACGCGCCGCCGGTCGAGCAGCCGCGCCACGGCACCGCGCGGATCATCACGCTGCGGCTGGAAAACCCGCTGCCGCCCGAATCGGCCAAGGCCGCGATGCCTGCCGACGCGGCGCGCGCGCCCCGGGTGTCGCCGCGACGGGTGCAGGCCAATCCCGGCCCGCGCGAACGCCCCCACGCCCCGCGCCGTGGTGCCGCCGATGTCGCTGATGCCGCCACTGCCGCCGAGGCCGCCGCGGCGGCCGATGTCCCGCGCCGCGAGGCGGCCGATGTTCATGTGCAAGGCTGAGGAGGCGCATCGGTCGTGACGCTCGCAGCCCAGCTTGACGGTGCGCTCCAGCCCGGCCACGGCCTGCGCCTGGCCGCCTTTGGCGACCGCTCCTCCGGCCTGGTGCTGCAATGGAGGGCCCGCGGCGCCTGCCCGCGCGAAGAGCTGGATCTGCTGGGTGCGCGGGCTGCCGACGCTCTGGGACTGGCCGATGCCTGCCTGGGCGAGGGGGCGGCGGCCCCCTGGGTTCTGCGCTTTACCGATCAGCATTGCGAGGTCTTCGCCGCCTGCCCGCCGGACCCCGAGAATTTCGTGGCTCTGCGCGCAGAGCCCGGCCGGCGGGTGGCGAGCGTGCTGGCTGCGGCGCAGGAACTGGCCGATGCGATCGGGGGCAGCGGATGAGCACCGCGGAGGCCCGTTCGCATTCCATCACCGGCGAGGGCACGGCCGACCTGGCGCAGCGTGTGGCACGGCTGGCGAGCGATCCGCTGCGCCTGGGCCGGCAGCGCCGCGCCCTGCCGGGGGCGGGCGAGTCGCGGCTCCGCACGATCCTGCGCGAGATCGACGAGACGATGCTGCCGCGCGACTTGCAGATCGTCGCCGGATCGCGGCAGATCGCCAGCCTTGCCGTCTCGAACCGGCACCTGATCGGTCTGGACTGGCCGGACCGGCGGCTGTCTCTGGCCGGGCCGGCCCTTCGCGCAGAAGATTTCGCGCCCGCCCTGCTGGCCCTGGCACGGCTGCCGACGGACCTTGGGTTGAAGGCCACGCGCCGCCCGGCGGGGGTGGGGCCCGCGCCGGGCGGCTGTTCGGCGCGGCTGCTGCAGCAGGCCACGGGCCTGGGGCCGGCGGGCGATGCCCTGACCACCCTGCAAGACCGTCTGGCCGCCGCGGCCCTGGCATGGATGGTGTGGAGCGGCGCCGAGGATCTGGGGCTGTTCCACGGCAACGCGTCCTGGCGCGACAGCCTGGATCAGGCGCTCCGGCAACGCCGCGCGCGGGCGCGGGGCCGGGCCATGGCCTCGAGATTCACCACCCCCGGCCTGGAGGGCCTGGCCTGGCCGGTGGCGGGGGGCGATCTTCTGGTCCTGCTGACCCAGGCCGACCGTGGCATGGCCGCGATCCTGCCCCGCGATCCGGCGCTGGCGATCCTGGCCGAGTGGCAGGAGCTGCTGGCCGCGACCGGCGACTGATCCGGCACGAACCGCGCATCGCAAATCTGCGAAAACCGGGTCATTGACAAAATTGGAACGTTACAATAGCCCTGTTCCAGGCAATGACGCGGAGAAGATGGCCATGCGCTGGGCATTGATCGGGGCAAGCACGATCGCGGATGGTCCAATGGTCGGCGCGATCAGGGCGCAGGGCGGCACGGTGGGCTGGATCGTCTCGGGCTCGCAAGCTCGGGCGCAGGATTTCGCGGCCAGGCACGGCGGGCAGGCCACGACCGAGATGGATCGGGCGCTGGCCGATCCGACGGTGGGTGCGGTCTATATCTCGTCCACCAATGAAAAGCATTTCCCCCAGGCGATGGCGGCCATCGCGGCCGGCAAGGCGGTCTTGTGCGAAAAGCCGCTGGCGATGACGGTGGACCAGGCGGCGATCATGGTGCGGGCCGCGGCGGACAAGGGCGTCACCTTTGCCACCAACCACCACCTGCGCTGCGCCGGCAGTCACCGCGCCATCAAGGCCCTGATCGACGCCGGCCGCATCGGCCGGATCCTGTCGGTGCGGGTGCATCACGCCGTCTTCCTGCCGCCGGTGCTGCAAGGCTGGCGCATCAGTGCTCCGGAGGCGGGCGGTGGTGTCATCGCCGACATCACCGTGCATGACGCCGACACGGTGCGCTTTCACCTGGGCGAGGATCCGGTGGCCGTTGTGGCTCAGGCCACGGTCAGCGGCCTGGGGCAGGGGGTCGAGGACAGCTGCATGTCGGTCTGGTCCATGCCCTCGGGGGCGCAGGTCTTTGCCCATGAAAGCTTTACCCATGCCCATGCCGGCACCGGGATCGAGTTCCACGGCACCGAAGGCTCGATCCTTGCCCGCAACGTGATGACCCAGCGGCCGGTGGGCGAGATCGAACTGGTCACCAGCCGGGGGCGCGAGGCGATCGGTTTTGCCGCGGCCGATCTTTACACCACGGGCCTGGGCGCATTCCTCGAGGCGGTGGCGGGCAGGGGCCGCCCGGCCGCCGATGGCGTGGATGGGCTGAAATCGCTGGCCGTGGCCGCAGCGGTGCGGCAGGCAGCCACCACCGGCCTGCGCACCCAGGTCGCATACGCGGGGTTCTGATGGGCAAGCTGGTTTCCCTCTCCGAGGCGGCCGCGCGCATTCCCGATGGCGCGGTGGTCACCGTTTCGTCCTCCTCGGCGCTGGGTTGCCCGGACAAGATGCTCTGGGCCATGGGCGAGGCCTTCCGTCGCACCGGCCACCCGCGCGGCCTGACCACGCTGCACCCGATCGCGGCAGGCGACATGTATGGCGTGAAGGGCATCGACCACATCGCGCAGGACGGGCTTCTGGTGCGGATCCTGGCGGGGTCTTACCCTTCGGGCAGCTCCAGCCTGCCGATGCCGGAAATCTGGAAGATGATCACGGAGAACCGGATCCCGGCCTACAACGTGCCCTCGGGCATCCTGTTCGACATGCACCGCGACGTGGCGGCGCGCAGGCCCGGCGTGCTGACCAGGGTGGGGCTTGACACTTTCGTCGATCCCCTCCGCGAGGGCTGCGCGATGAATGCCAGGGCCGCGGCGGAACCCATCGTCAGGCGGGTCGAATTCGCGGGCGAGACCTGGCTGCATTTTCCCAACATCGTTCCCGATGTCTGCATCCTGCGGGCGACCACGGCGGATGAGCACGGCAATCTGACCTATGAACATGAGGGCGCCTATCTCGGCGGGCTGGAGCAGGCCATCGCGGTCCGCAACCACGGCGGGCTGGTGATCGCCCAGGTGAAGCGCATGACGGCGCGCGGCAGCCTGCGCCCGCATGACGTGCGGGTGCCGGGCCATCTGGTCGATCTGATCGTGCTGGACCCGGATGCCCGGCAGACCTGCGAAACCCCGCATGACCCGGCGATTTCCGGCGAGGTGATGCGCCCCTGGGACAGTTTCGAGGCTGCGCCGCACGGTGTGGAAAAGGTCATCGCCCGTCGCGCGGCGCTGGAGTTGCGCGCCGGCATGACCGCCAATCTGGGCTTTGGCATCAGCGCCATGGTGCCCTATGTGCTGCTTGAGGAAGGCCATCCGCAGGCCGTGACCTGGGCCATCGAACAGGGGGCGGTGGGTGGCATGCCGCTGACCGGCTTTGCCTTTGGCTGCGCCAGCAATGCCGACGCCTTCGTGCCTTCGCCGCAGCAATTCACCTACTTCCAGGGCGGCGGCTTCGACATGAGCTTCCTGTCCTTCCTGGAGATCGATGTCGAAGGCAATGTCAATGTCTCGAAACTGGGCAAGAAACCCTATCTGACCGCCGGCTGCGGCGGCTTTGTCGACATCACCGCCCATGCCAGGGAGATCGTCTTCTCCGGCTGGTTCGAGGCCGGGGCCGAAGTGGTGCTGAGCGAAACGGGCATCCGCATCGCCCGGCCCGGCCGCTTTGCCAAGATGGTGGACCGTGTGGAACATGTCACCTTCTCGGGCCGCCGCGCGGTGGGGCAGGGGCAGAAGGTGCTCTATGTCACCGAACGCTGCGTGATCCGGCTGACGGCCGACGGGCTGGTGGCGACCGAGATCATGCCCGGCATCGACCCGGCGCGCGACATCGTCGCGGCCAGCGGCGGGCGGGTGAAACTGGCCGGGAATGCGACGCAGATGCCGCTGTCTTTGTTGACGCAAGGCAAGATGGGGTGGCGACCATGAGTGACGTTCTTCTGCTGCGCCACGGCGAGATGGCCGAACTGCGGCTGCACAACCCGGCCAAGCTGAACGCGCTGACCGTGCCGATGCTGCAGGCGCTGGGTCGCCATCTCGAGGCGCTGGATCGCGATGCCGGGCTGCGCGTCGTGCTGTTGACCGCCTCCTCGGCCAAGGCCTTCTGCACCGGGGCCGACATCGGCGCCTGGGGCGAGCTGACCCCGGCCGAGTTCGCAAGGGTCTGGGTGCGCGAAGGTCACCGCGTCTTCGACCGGCTGGCCCGGCTCAGCAAGCCCACCATCGCCGTGCTGGAGGGCTTTGCCTTCGGCGGTGGGCTGGAGCTGGCCGCCGCCTGCGACATGCGCGTCATGTCGCCCAGAGCCACGATCGCCATGCCGGAAACCGGGGTCGGCGTGGTGCCGGGCTGGTCGGGCACGCAGCGCCTGGCCCGCCTGCTGCCCGAACCCGTGCTGAAGGAAATGGTGCTGTTCGGCCGGCGGATCAGCGCCGAGCGCGCTCTGGCGCTGGGTTTCGTGGCCGAAGTGGGTGATGACCCGGCGGCCATGGCGATGGAGATTGCCGAACGGATCCTGACCACCAGCCCGCGCGCCACCGAAATCGCCAAATACATGCTGCACGCCGCGCTGGGCGAGGACGCGGCCGCCATGATCGAGGCGCTGGGCTCGGGCTTCATCGCCTCGAGTGCCGACAAGGCCGAAGGCGTCGCTGCCTTCCGGGCCAAGCGCAAACCGGATTTCGGGGGGCATTGAGACGATGACCGGTCTGACACTGATCGCCGCAACCGGGGCCACCCTGCCGGACGAGCCGTTCCGCCCGCGCCACCTGATCGCCGGGCAATGGTGTGACAGCACCGATGGCGCAACCTCGGACCGGATGTCGCCGGCCCATGGCGTCCTGGTCAGCCGCGCCGCCCGGGGTGGCGTGGCCGAAGTCGATGCCGCGGTCGCGGCCGCCCGCGCCGCCCTGCCCGGCTGGGCCGCAACCTCGGGCAAGGCCCGCGCGGCGGTGCTGCTGAAGGTGGCCGATCTGATCGAGGCCAATACCGAACGCATGGCCCTGCTGGAATGCCTGGAAACCGGCAAGCCGATCACCCAGGCGCGGGGCGAGGTTTCGGGTGCGGCCGATCTCTGGCGCTATGCCGCGGCGCTGGCGCGGGCACAGCATGGCGACAGCCACAACGCCCTGGGCCCCGACATGCTGGCCGTGGTGCTGAAGGAGCCACGCGGTGTCGTCTCGGTCATCACGCCGTGGAATTTCCCGATCTGGATCCTGTCGCAGAAACTGCCCTTCGCGCTGGCCGCCGGCTGCTGTTGCGTGGTGAAGCCCTCGGAGATGACGCCCTCGACCACGGCTATGCTGGGAGAACTGCTGTCGCAGGCGGGCCTGCCCGCCGGCGTGGTCAACATCGTGCTGGGTTTCGGCCAGCCGGTGGGCAGCCGGATGGTCAGCCATCCCGGGGTCGACATGGTCACCTTCACCGGATCGACCAAAGTGGGCCGTGCGATTGCCGCCGAGGCCGCGGGATCGCTGAAGAAAGTGGCACTGGAACTGGGCGGCAAGAATGCACAGGCGATCTTTCCCGACGCCGACCTGGACAGCGCCGCCGATGCCGTGGTGTTCGGCATCTACTTCAACGCGGGCGAATGCTGCAATTCGGGCAGCCGGATCCTGGTGCATGCCGATGTGGCCGAGGCTTTCGTGGCCAGGGTGGTCGCGCTGAGCGCCAGGGTGGCGTTCGGCGACCCGCTGCACCCCGACACGCAGGTGGGCGCGATCGTGACGCCGCAGCACCAGGCCAGGATCCACGGTTACGTGCAGGCCGCGCAGGCGGCCGGGGCCCGGGTGGCATTGGGAGGCGCGCCGCTGCGGATCGAGGGCCTGGCGGGCGACTTCTATGCCCCCACCGTCGTGACCGGCGTGACTGCCGACATGGCCATCGCCCGGGAGGAGGTGTTCGGCCCGGTCCTGTCGGTGCTGACCTTCCGCACCCTCGACGAGGCGATCCGGCTGGCCAATGACGGCAGCTACGGCCTCAGCGCCGGGGTGTGGAGCGAGAACGTCCACACCTGCCTCGAATTCGGCCGCCGCGTGCAGGCCGGCACGATCTGGACCAACACCTGGATGGACGGATTTCCCGAAGTCACCTTCGGCGGCATGCGGCAGTCGGGCCTGGGGCGCGAGATCGGTCAATACGGTCTGGACGAGTTTCTGGAGGTGAAGAGCCTGGTCATGCGGGTGGGACGCACAAGGGCCAACTGGGTTCGCGGATGAACCGGGTGGGTGAATGACAGGCCCGGGGGTCATGGCAGCGCCGGGGGGCATGGCAGCGCCGGGGGTTTTGCACCCCCGGACCCCCGCAGGATATTTGCCGGCAAGATGAAAGGGCAGGCCCGTGCAGCCGGAGATCATCATCATCGGATCGGGGATGGGCGGGGCGACGCTGGCGGCGGCGCTGGCGCCTTCGGGCAGGCGCATCCTGATCCTGGAACGCGGCGAGCACCTGCGGGATTGCCCCGAGGCGCGCGATCCGGCGGCGATCTTTGGCCGCGGCGTCTTTCGGCCCGATGAGGTCTGGACCGATGGCGAGGGCCGGACGTTCAACCCGGGCAATTATTATCATCCCGGCGGCAACACGAAATTCTATGGTGCGGTGCTGTTGCGCTACCGCGCCGAGGATTTCCGACCGCTGCGCCACATCGAGGGCATGACCCCCGGCTGGCCCCTGGCCTATGACGATCTGGAGACCTGGTATTCCCGCGCAGAGGCCCTGTATCAGGTGCGTGGCGCTCTGGGCCATGACCCGACCGAGCCGCCGCATTCGGCGCCCTATCCGCATCCGCCCATTGCCGACGAGCCCGACATCGCCGATCTGCGGCGCCGGCTGGTGGCGCAGGGCCTGCATGTCGGCCCCCTGCCGCTGGGCGTCGACATCGCCCGATGGCTGGCCCGTGCGCCCACCACCTGGGACGCCTTTCCCGACACGACCGGCGCCAAGATGGATGCCGAGACCGTGGGTCTGGCGGCGGCGCTGAAACATCCCAATGTGACGTTGCTGACCGGCGCCCGGGTCACGCGGCTACGGGCCGCGGGGCGGCGGATCGCCGGGGTCGAGTTTCAGCGGGGCGGCGCGACCGAGACGGTCTCGGCCCCCGTGGTCTGCCTTTGTGCCGGGGCGGTGATGTCGGCGGTGCTGCTGCTGGCCTCGGCCGATGCCGACGCTCCCTCGGGTCTGGCGAATGCCTCCGATCAGGTGGGGCGCAATTACATGAACCACAACCTGGCCGCGGTGATCGGCTACAACCCGTTTCGTCGCAACCGTTCGGTCTATGAAAAGACCATCCAGTTCAACGACTGGTATCTGACCGGCGGCCCGCACGGCGAGCCGCTGGGCAATGTGCAGATGGTGGGTCGAGTGACCGGGCCGATCCTGGCGGCAGGGGCCGGGCTGCCGCTGTGGCTGGCCACGCATGTGGCCGATCATTCGGTGCACATGATGACCATGTCGGAAGACCTGCCGGATCCCGAAAGCCGGGTGATGCTGAAGGATGGCAGGGTGGTGCTGCAGTGGAAGAAGACCAATGTCCGCGCGCATCGGATCCTGACGAACCGGCTGAAGGCCGCCCTGCGTCGGGCGGGCTGGCCCATCGTGCTGTCGAAGACCTTCGAGAAGCGCACGCCCAGCCATCAGTGCGGCACCGCGCGGATGGGCCGCGACCCCGGCCGTTCGGTCGTGGATGTGAACCTGAAGGCGCATGACCTGGACAACCTGTGGATCTGCGATGCCTCGGTCCTGCCGACTTCGGCCGGGGTGAACCCATCGCTGACCATTGCCGCCCTGGCCCTGCGGCTGGGCGATCATCTGACGGCAGCCCGCCGGATGGGCCTTCATGCCCGTCATCGCTGAAGGAGCAGACCATGGCCTGGGATTACATCATCATCGGCGGCGGCTCGGCCGGGTCGGTCCTGGCCGCAAGGCTCAGCGAGGACGGCGACACCCGCGTCCTCCTGTGCGAGGCGGGGCCGCGCGACTGGCACCCGTTCTACGCGATCCCGGCGGGCTTTGCGAAGATGACCAAGGGCATCGGCAGCTGGGGCTGGCAGACCGTGCCGCAGCGCCACATGAACGGGATGCAGATCCGCTTCACCCAGGCCAGGGTGCTGGGCGGCGGCTCCACGATCAATGCGCAGATCTACACCCGCGGCCATCCGCTGGATTATGACGAATGGCGTCAGGCGGGCTGCCCGGGCTGGGGCTATGACGACGTGCTGCCCTATTACCGCAAGGCCGAGGACAACGACACCTGGAACAACAGGTGGCACGGCCAGGGCGGACCGCTCGGCGTCAGCCAGCCCGCCGCCCCGCTGCCGATCTGCGAGGCCTATTTCGCCGCTGCCGGCCAGATCGGCATTCCCTTCAACAGGGATCTGACCTCCGAGACACCCGAAGGCGTGGGCTATTATCAGCTGACCCAGCGCAATGTCCGCCGCGCTTCGGCGTCGAGGGCCTATCTGGGCCCGGCCGGCCGGCGGCCGAACCTGTCGGTGCTGACCGGGGCGCAGGTGCTGCGGATCGTGGTGGAGCGGGGCCGGGCCGTGGGGGTAGAGCTTGCCGGGCAGGGCGTGATCCGGGCCGGGCGCGAGGTGATCCTGTCTGCGGGCGCCATCGGCAGCCCGCGGTTGCTGCAACTGTCGGGGATCGGCCCGGCGGATCATCTGCGCGCGCTGGGGATTCCGGTGGTGTTCGACCAGCCCGGCGTCGGGGCGAATTTCCACGACCACCTGGACCTGTTCGTGATTGCCGAATGCAGCGGGCCGCACACCTATGACCGCTATGCCAGGCCGATGTGGTCGGCCTTGGCCGGCCTGCAATACCTGCTGACCCGGAAGGGGCCGGTGGCCTCGTCGCTGTTCGAGACCGGCGGCTTCTGGTGGGCTGACCCAGCCGCCCGCAGCCCGGACATCCAGCTTCACCTGGGTCTCGGTTCGGGGATCGAGGCCGGGGTGGCCGCCATGCCGCAGGGGGGCGTCACGCTGAATTCGGCCTTCCTGCGCCCGCGCTCGCGCGGCACGGTGCGCCTGGCCAGCGCCGATCCGCGCGCCGCGCCGCTGATCGACCCGAATTACTGGGCCGATCCCTACGACCGGCAGATCTCGATCGCAGGGCTGAAGCTGGCGCGACGGATCATGGCGCAGGACGCGCTGAAACCCTATGTCCTGGCCGAACGCCTGCCGGGGCCGGATGTCCGCACCGACCAGGACTATTTCGAATACGCCTGCCAGCATGCCAAGACCGACCATCACCCCGCCGGCACCTGCCGCATGGGGTCTGATCCGGGCGCGGTGGTGGACCCGTGCCTGCGTTTCAACGGCATCGAGGGACTGCGTGTCGTCGATGCCTCGATCATGCCGCAGGTCGTGTCGTCGAACACCAACGCCGCCACGATCATGATCGCGGAAAAGGCCGCCGACATGATCCGGGGCAGGGCCTGAGCATGGGCCGGCCGACCATCATCGATGTGGCCCGCGCGGCCGGCGTGTCGAAATCGACCGTCAGTCTGGTCTTGCAGAACAGCCCCGCGGTGCGCGAGCAGACCCGCGCGGACGTGCGCCGCGCCATGGCCGAACTGGGCTATGTCTACAATCGCGCGGCCGCCAATCTGCGCTCGGCCCAGGTCGGGCTGGTCGGGCTGGTCATCAATGACCTGCGCAACCCGTTCTTCACCGAATTCGCCACTTCGGTGCAGATGGCCCTGTCGGCGGCGGGCTATGCCACGGTCGTGGCCAACACCGACGAAGACCCCGCTTTGCAGGCCCGCACCGTCGGTGCCATGATCGAGCACGGGGTCTCGGCCCTGATCGTCTCGCCCGCCTACGGGGCCGAGGCCGAGACCTTCGGCCCGATCGAACGGGCCGGCCTGCCTGCGCTGCAGGTGTTGCGCCGGGTCAGCGCGCGCACCGATCTCTTTCCGTTTGCCGCGCCGGATTATGCGATGGGCGGGCGGCTGGCCGCCGATCACCTGATCGGCCTTGGCGCACGCCGCATCGCCTTTGTCGGCGGGGTCGAGGGGCGGTCGGTGACAGCCGAACGCCTGTCGGGCTATCACGAAAGCCTGAACCGCGCCGGGGGGCTGGAGCCGCAGGTTCTGCCCGGCCGGCCCAGCCGGGCCTTTGGGCGCGATCTGGCGGAATGGTTCCAGGCCCATCCCGAATTCGACGCCGCGATCTGCTTCAACGATCTGGTCGCGCTGGGCCTGATGTCGGGCTTCGCCGCCCGTGGAATGACCGTCGGTCCGCAATTCCGTCTGGTGGGTTTCGACGACATCGAAGAGGCCGGCCAGTCCTTCCCCGGCCTCAGCTCGATCCACTGCGACATCGCGGGCTTTGGCGCCGAGATGGCCAGTCGGCTGATGACCTGGCTGAACCGGGGCCAGCGCCCGCCGCCCGAGACCCGCAGCCCGGTGCGGCTGATCGCGCGGGCCTCCTCCACCGGGGGCGCCCCCGCCAGGGAATGATGTCGGGGGTGAAGTCGGGGGTGAGGGCAGCGCGGTTCCGGGAAATCGGGCATCCACGGCATCCTTGCGCATCCGGGCCGATTGCATATGTCCGATTGTCCGATTTGGACCTGTCCGATCTGGGCGCCATCGCCTAGACTTGGGTGACGCAGAGGACGCTATCCTATGAACAAGAAGCATCAATTCAACCTGTGGTATGCGCTCGTGGCCTTCGGAGCCGTCCTGGCGCTGCAATACTGGCTGGCGATCCGCGATGTTGCGCTGATCGACTATTCCGAGTTCCTGGATGACCTGCACGCCGGCAAGGTGGCCGAGGTCGTGGTCACCGAAACGCAGATTTCGGGCACCTTCACCGAGCCGCAGTCCGGCAAGACGCAATTCGCCACCACCCGCGTCGAACCCGGCTTTGCCGAGGAACTGGCGAAATCCGGCGTCAGATTCGCCGGCGCACAGGACCAGACCTGGGTCTCTACGCTGTTGGGCTGGGTGCTGCCGGTCCTGCTGTTCTTCGGGATCTGGGCCACGGTGTTCCGGCCCATCGCGGAAAAGCAGGGCATCGGCGGGCTGATGAACATCGGCAAGTCGCGCGCCAAGGTCTATGTCGAGCGCGACACCGGCGTCACCTTCGAAGATGTGGCCGGCGCCGAGGAGGCGCGGGCCGAACTGCAGGAGGTTGTGCGTTTCCTGAAGGACCGCGAGCACTATGGCCGCCTGGGCGCCCGCATCCCCAAGGGCATCCTGCTGGTGGGCCCGCCCGGCACCGGAAAGACCCTGCTGGCCCGTGCGGTGGCCGGCGAGGCGGGCGTGCCGTTCTTTTCCATCTCCGGCTCGGAATTCGTGGAAATGTTCGTGGGTGTCGGCGCCGCCCGGGTGCGCGATCTGTTCGAACAGGCCCGCAAGGCGGCGCCCTGCATCATCTTCATCGACGAGCTGGACGCCCTGGGGCGGGCCCGCAGCGCCTATGGCGGCTTTGGCGGCAATGATGAAAAGGAGCAGACGCTGAACCAGCTCCTGGCCGAACTCGACGGCTTCGACCCGGCCGTGGGCATCGTGCTGCTGGCGGCCACCAACCGGCCCGAGATTCTCGACCCCGCCCTGCTGCGCGCCGGGCGCTTTGACCGGCAGGTCGTGGTGGACCGCCCCGAGAAGGCCGGGCGCATCGCCATCCTGAAGGTGCATCTGCGCAAGCTGAAGGCGGTGGCCGACCTCAACCTGGACGAGATCGCCGGCCTGACCACCGGCTTCACCGGCGCCGATCTGGCCAATCTGGTGAACGAAGCTGCCATCATCGCCACCCGCCGCGGCGCCGAAAGGGTGGGGCAGGACGATTTCACCGCGGCCGTCGAGCGCCTGATCGCGGGCACCGAACGCAAGACCCGCATCATGGCGCCCGACGAACGCGCCAGGGTCGCCACCCATGAAATGGGCCATGCGCTGGCTGCCGCCGCACTGCCCTCGGCCGATCCGGTGCAGAAGGTGACGATCATTCCGCGTTCGGTCGGGGCGCTTGGCTACACGATGCAGCGCCCGACCGAGGACCGCTTTCTGATCACCGCCGGCGAATTGCGGGATCGGATGGTCGTGCTCCTGGCCGGGCGTGCCGCCGAAGATCTGGTCTATGGCGAGATTTCCACCGGCGCCCAGGACGATCTGGCCAAGGTGACCGACATCGCCCGCGAATGCGTGACCCGCTATGGCATGGATGCGACGATCGGCCATGTCAGCCTCGAACAGCGCGGCCTGCGCTATCTGCCGGATGTGCCGGGCCCGGCCGCGATGCGCGATTTCTCGGAAGACACCGCGCGCGAGGTCGACCTGGCGGTGCGCCGCCTGATCGCCCAGGCCTATGGCCGCGCGCTGGAAATCCTGACCGCCCGCCGCAGCGATCTGGATCAGGGCGTGGCGCTGCTTCTGGATCGCGAAAGCCTGACACCCGACGATTTCGCGCCGCTGCGCCGGGCCTGACGCAGGCCCGCAGCCCCCGATCCGGCCCCCGATCCGGCCCCCGCTCCCGTCATCGCGTGCATCTCGGGGACGGGGGCGTCTGCTCCGGGGGAAACCGTGTCACACCGTGAAGGCCTTGCGAAAGGCTTCCAGGGCCGCCTCCTCCTGGCCACTGGCGAAGCTTTCCAGAGCCACCGGCCCGCCGTAGCCCATCGCCTTCAGGGCGCGGGCCACGCCCGGATAGTTGATCTCGCCGGTGCCCGGTTCGCAGCGGCCCGGATTGTCGGCCACCTGCACCTCGCCGATCCAGGGCAGGCAGGCCCGGCACCAGCGGATCAGATCGCCTTCGCCGATCTGCGTGTGATAGAGGTCCAGGTTGATGCGCAGCTGCGGCCGGTCGACCGCCGAGACCAGGCTCAGCACGGCCGCGGTCGAGCCGAAGGGGCAGCCCGGATGGTCGATCGGGTTCAGGTTTTCCAGGGTAAAGACCTGGCCCGTCTCCTCTGCCAGATCGCAGATCCGGTGCAGCGTGTCGCGGGCGCGCTGTTCCATTCCCGGCGCAAAGGCGCCGATCTTCGGGATCGGAAGGCCCATGTCACCCAGGCCGGTGCCATGCAGGTTCAGTCGGTGCACGCCAAGACGCCGGCCCACCTCCGCCGTCTCGCGCGCCGAGGCCAGCAACATCTCGCAGCCTTCGGCATCGCTCAGGCGGCCCTGAAGGTAGCCGTTCATGATGGTGAAGGTGGCGCCAGTGCGGACCAGCGCCTCCGGATCCCAGGCCGGCCAGTTCCACAGGCCCACGCCAAAGCCCATCTCCTTCAGGCGGCTGGCCCGCCAGGCCATCGGGCGGTCGCGCCACAGCATCTCGGCACAGGCGGCAAGTTGAAACGGCATTTCGAACCTCGATCTGATTGCAACGGTGTAGCTTGGACCGCGACCGCATTGGCACGCTTGCGGTCATAGGCCCGGATCGGACCCCAGCCCCGGCGGCCGGGTTCGCGCCCGACAGGAAAGCGGCGGCCGATGCTCATCAGGTGACGGGTGCCGCCAGGCCGGAGCACCCCAGACAGGCTGCCGATCGGGGCGGACTTGCCGCCTCCATCACGACCACGGCCGCGGCCGCAAGAGCCGGTGCCCTGTGGGTCGGCGCCTTGGCAGGGATGGGATTCATCATGGCCCTCCTCCCGGATTCCGCCCCCGGGCGGGTTGAAACGTTTGGCGATTGCCGGGCGGCCGGACCTGTCGCCACCTGCCGCAGGGCCGGGCCGGGCGATGTCAGGCCCCGGCATTCAGCCTGGCCTTCTTCTTCTGAAACCGGGCCTGCATCCTGGCCTCGCCCGCGGGCGTGCCGTCGTGCCACGAGCCGAACCAGCGGTCCAGGGGGATGACCCCGTCGCCGCCATAATTCACCTCGAAATACTTGTGGTGCAGGTAATGGGCATAGGCGTGGCTATCCAGCGCCGTCTCGTCCGTCAGCTCCAGCTTGTCGAAACCGATATGCCCGTTCAGTGCGCCATACCCCGCGACATGCAGCTGGAACAGCGCCAGGATCGGGTTGGACGGGATCACCAGGTGCCACAACGCCACCGCGTGATACAGGAACGCTTCCACCGGATGCATCGACAGAGACGACCAGGGGCTGGGGTTGACCGAATTGTGGTGGACCGAGTGCACCCACCGGTACAGCAGCGGCGTGTGGATCAGCCGGTGGATGCAAAAGAAATGCACTTCGTGGATGGCGGGCACGACCAAGATCAGCGCCGCCAGGTAAAACGGATGTTCGGCAAGGCTCAGTCCCGGCACCCAGCCCCTGGCAAAGGCGTGCAGGAACAGCACCTCGACCAGGGTCCACAACGGGATCGAGATGAAGAAGCTGCGCAGGAAGTTGTCCAGGTTCTGGCTCTTGAACCAGAACACGTCCGAAGGCCGTTCGGCCGGGAACCGGGCGTTGTACTTGAAGCGCGTTCCCTGCTTCTTCCTGATGTAATAGAACAGTTCGACCGCGCCATAGATTGCGAAGATGCCCGCCGCATTCACCGCATAGAGCCACAGCGCCCAACCCCAGGACAGGGTCTGCATCGCTTCGGTGGAAGGAACGATCCAGGCCCAGTAGGCCAGCGCCGTGGCCATGTGAAAGACGTTCCACGGCCAGACATAGCCCACCAGCCAGCGCGCCAGCTTCCCCGGATCTGGCGGCCAGTCCCAGAAGGGGGCAAACTCCAGCGGGGCGCTGGGGGCCCAGTCGCCGCGCTTGTTGCGTGCGCCGAATTGCAGATCGTCCATTCGTCTGGTCCTTTGCTCGGCCGCCAGGTCGCCACCGGTTCCGCGGCCGGGTCGATCAGGGATTCCACTGGGCAGGTGCCGGTGATGTCTGCGCAGCGCCCCGGGCCCGGATCCGGGGCGCCTGTCGGGAAATGATAAAGCAAATGAAATGGATCAGATCAATAATCTGATGGACGGAAACGATGTTTCATGTCTTTCATGTCATTATTAGTTCATCAATGATATGTTTCATATCAGGAGCCTTCCGCCCATGCCCCGTCCCACGATCAAGGATGTCGCCCAGGCCGCAGGGGTCTCGGTCGCCACAGTGAACCGCGTGTTGGCCGGGGCTGAAAACGTGCGTCAATCCACCCGGGCTCTGGTCACGGAAGCAGCGGAAAGGATTGGGTTTTATGGGCTCGGCGCCATCCAGGCCCGCAGCGCCGCCCTGAGGCCCCGCCTGCGGCTGGGCGTGCTGCTGCTGCAGCCGCACCGCAGCTTCTATCAGATGCTGGCCCGGCATCTGGTCGAGGCCGCCGCCGCGCATCCCGAGGCCGAGATCGAGCTGAAGATCGATTTCCTGGAAGATCTCTCGCCGCAGAACACCGCCGCCCGGGCCATCGCGCTGGCCGAATCGTGTCAGGCCATCGCCCTCACCTCGGCGGTGCATCCCGATGTCACCCGCGCCGTCGACGAGATCCGCGCCCGCGGCATTCCGGTCTTTGCCTTCATCTCGCCACTCGCCGCCTCGGGCGACATTCCCTATGTCGGGTTGGACAACTGGAAGGTCGGCCGCACCTGTGCCTGGGGCATCGATCACCTGTGTCGGCCGGGTGGCAAGGTGGCGCTGCTGATGGGCAACCCGCGCTTTCGCAGCCAGGAGATGAACGAGGCCGGTTTCCGCTCGTATTTCCGCGAGAACGAAACCCGCGTGACCGTGCTGGAGCCGCAACTGACCTTCGAAAGCGCCGCCGTGGCGCAGGAAATCTGCGAAAACCTGATCGAGGATCCCGATCTGACGGGCATCTATGTGGCTGGCGGCGGCGTCACCGGCGCCATCGCCGCGCTGCGCGGCCATCCGCGCAGGGGTCAGGTGGTGCTGATCGGCTATCAGCTGATGGAGGTGACCCGCAACGCGCTGCTGGACGGCACCATGACGCTGGTGATCGGCAGCCCGATGCGCCAGATGACCCGGACGCTGATCGACGGCATGGTGCAGGCCAGCACCGGCCACCTCGGCAACCTGACCGCAATCCTGCCATTCGAGCTGCTGACACGGGAAAACATCTAGGATGCCGATCTCAGGCCCGAAAAACCGGCCGGGAAGGGGCAGCGCGCGCCACAGGTGCGAGAAACCACAATGGAGGCGGGTATCGGAATCGAACCGATCTTCACGGATTTGCAATCCGCTGCGTAACCTCTCCGCCAACCCGCCGCCGTCAGAGTGCTCCCCCCTTAGCCCGACGCACGGTCCCTTGCAAGAGTTCACGCGCGGGTGAGATACTGTGGCCGGAAGGGGCATGCCATGCGGGTCAGATTGCGTTTCGAATTCGGCCCAGATCTGAAGATCGGTCCGGGAAAGGCCGAGCTTCTCGAGAAAATTGCCGAGCTGGGCTCGATCGCCGCCGCAGGCCGCGCGATGGGGATGAGCTACAAGCGCGCCTGGTCGCTGGTCGAAGAGATGAACCATGCCTTTGCCGAGGCGGTGGTGGTCGCGGTGCGCGGCGGGGCGGGGCACGGCGGGGCGGAACTCACCGACACCGGCCGTGCCGTCATCGCCGAATTCCGCGCCCTGGAGCGGCTGGTGCAGGGGGCCGAGGGCCAGTCGCGGATCGCCACCCTGATCGGTCTGATGAAACCCGGGGTTGGCGTCAGCGATTCGCACTGATATGTTTCTGCAAATATATCGGAGTCGCCCATGATCCGCCTTTCCCGCCTGACCCGCTGGCTCCTGCTGGCCGCCTGCCTGGCCTTTCCCGTCGCCGGGCGGGCGGGCGAGATCACCGTCTTTGCCGCCGCCTCGCTGAAGACGGCGCTTGACCAGGCGGTGGCCGGGTTTCGGGCGGCTACCGGCACTTCGGTCGTGCTGTCTTATGGCGGAACGCCGCAGTTGGCCCTGCAGATCCAGCAGGGTGCCCCGGCCGATCTGTTCCTGTCGGCCTCGGCCAGCTGGATGGACCGGCTGCAGGCCGAGCAGCTGATCGACGCTTCCACGCGCACCGACCTGTGGGGCAACACCCTGGTGCTGGTCTCGCGCGCGGCCGGGGCCGCGCCGCTGACGATCGACCGCACCACCGACCTTGCGGGTCTGCTGGAGGGCGGCAAATTGTCGCTGGCGCTGATCGACAGCGTTCCGGCCGGCCAATACGCCAGACAGGCCCTGGACAACCTGGGCCTGTGGGCGGCCGTCGAATCGCAGGTCGTGCAATCCGAAAACGTCCGCGTCGCACTGGAGCTGGTGGCCTCGGGCGAGGCGGCGCTCGGTATCGTCTATGGCTCGGATGCCGTGGCCGAACCCAGGGTCCATGTTCTGGGCACCTTCCCGCCCGACAGCCACGAGCCCATCGTCTTTCCCGGCGCCGTGACCGCCAATGCGGGGAATCCCGCCGATGCCGCGGCCTTTCTGGCCTGGCTGGCCGGCCCCGCCCGGGCCGATTTTGCGGCCCAGGGTTTCACGGTCCTGACCAGGTGACGGACTGGCTTGCCCCAGAGGATGCGCAGGCGCTGGTCCTGTCCCTGAAGGTTGCGGGCCTGGCCATTGCGGCCAGCCTGCCCTTCGGCATCTGGCTGGCCTGGATTCTGGCCCGCAAGCGGTTTCCCGGCCACGGCCTGGTGAACGTGCTGGTGCATCTGCCGCTGATTCTGCCGCCGCCGGTGACGGGCTATCTGCTGCTGGTCACCTTTGGCACCAGGGGCTGGCTGGGCGCCGGCCTGCAAGACATCGGCATCGTGCTGGCCTTCCGCTGGACCGGCGCGGCCCTGGCCGCCGCCGTCATGGCCTTTCCCCTGATGGTCCGCGCCATCCGCCTGGCCTTCGAGGCGGTAGACCCCGGGCTCGAGGCCGCAGCCGCCACGCTGGGTGTGCCGCCCTGGCGGGTATTCCTGACCGTATCGCTGCCCCTGGCGCTGCCCGGCGTCCTGGCCGGCGCCGTCACCGGCTTTGCCAAGGCGCTGGGCGAATTCGGCGCCACGATCACCTTTGTCTCGAACATTCCGGGCCAGACCCGCACCCTGCCGACGGCGATCTACACGGTCCTGTCGGTGCCGGGCGGCGACGCCCATGCGCTGCGGCTGATCATCCTGTCCATCGCGATCGCCACGGCCGCGCTCGTGCTGTCGGAACTGCTGGGTCGTGGCCTGGCGGCCCGCATCCGGGGTCGGCGATGATCGAGATCGCCCTGACCCACCGCTTTTCCGGCGTTACGCTGGACTTCGACTTTACCGCGCCGCCTGGCGTGACCGCGCTGTTCGGCCACTCGGGCGCGGGGAAATCCAGCGTGGGCCTGGCGCTGGCCGGCCTGTTCCGCCCCGATCGGGCGCGTATCATCCTGGGGGGGCGGGTGCTGCAGGACAAGGCGCATTTCGTGCCGCCGCATCGGCGCCGGATCGGCGTGGTGTTTCAGGAGGCGCGGCTGTTCCCGCATCTGAGCGTGCGACAGAACCTGACCTATGCCGCGCGCCATGGCGGCGCAAGACCGCGCACCGACCTGGCCGAGGTTGCCGATCTCCTGGGCATAACGCCCCTCCTGGATCGGGGCACCACCGCCCTGTCGGGCGGGGAGCGGGCGCGCGTGGCCATCGGGCGGGCTGTCATGTCCGATCCCGTGGCGCTGATCCTGGATGAACCTTTCGCCGCACTCGATGCGCCGCGCCGGGCCGAGATACTGCCGTTCCTGCAAGGTCTGCGCGACCGGTTCGATCTGCCGATGCTCTATATCAGCCATGCGCTTTCCGAGGTGGCGCAACTGGCCACGACCCTGGTGGTCGTCGAAGCCGGACGTGTCCTGGCGCAGGGTCCGGCCGGCGCGATCCTGTCCGACCCGGCCCTGGTGCCGGTCTTTGGCAGTTCCGAGGCCGGGGCCCTGCTGTCGGCCCGGGTGGGCGCGCGCGAGGCCGATGGCCTGACCCGGGTCGAAACTGCCGGCGGGCCGGTCTTTCTGCCCGGCGACCTGCCGCCCGCCGGCAGCCCGATCCGTCTGCGCATCCGCGCGCAGGACGTGATGCTGGCCCTGGGCGAGGTGAGGGGAATTTCGGCGCTGAACCTGCTGCAGGCCCGGGTCGAAAGCCTGTCGCCCGAGGGCGAGGCCGGGCAGATCGTGGTGCTGACTGTGGGCAAAGAACGGATTCTGGCCCGCGTCACCCGCCGCTCGGCCCAGGCGTTGGGCCTGCACCCGGGCCTGGGCCTGCGGGCGATCCTGAAGACCGTGGCTCTGGCCGGCTGACAGCGGCGAAGCCGCGGCGCCCGCGGCAAAAGCCCTGCTGCCGCCCCCGCCCATGCCCGCGCCGACCTGCGGATCGGCTCTGGCATGGGCTGGGGGTGGCCTGCGCCCTCCATCCCGCCCCCCCCAGGCCGCCGGCGGCGGCCCGCCCCGCGAAGCCGTTCGGTCACGGGCCGGGGGGCAGGGCGCGCGGAAAGGATTTGACCAAATTCCCCCGGTTGGTCCAGTCTCCCGCCGGGAGAATCGGATGCAGATCGAAGACAGGATCCGGGCTCTGCCGCTTTGGCGGGGCGAACTGCGGCTCGCCCGCCTGGGTGGCGGCATCACCAATGTGAATTACCTGGCCGAAGATCGTCTTCGCCGCGCCGTGGTGCGGGTGGGGGATGACATCCCGGTGCATGGCATCCTGCGGTTCAACGAACTGGCGGCCTCCCTGGCGGCCCAGGCGGCCGGGATTTCCCCGGCGGTGCTGGCGCATGAGCCGGGCCTGCTGGTGATCGATTTCATCGAGGGCCGGACCATGACGGCCGAGGATCTGCGGCAGGATGACCTGCTGGACCAGGCGCTGGACCTGGTGATCCGCACGCACCGCGACCTGCCCCGGTTTCTGCGCGGCGCCAGCCTGACCTTCTGGGTGTTCCAGGTGCTGCGCGATTATGCGGCCACGCTGCGCGACGGGGCCAGCCGGCATCTCGACCGGCTGCCCGGCCTGATGGAGGAGGCCCGCGAGCTGGAAGCCGCCGTGGGCCGGATCGAGATGGTCTTCGGCCACAACGACCTGCTGCCGGCAAATTTCCTGGCCGACGCGCAGCGGATGTGGCTGGTCGACTGGGATTACGCCGGCTGGGGCTCGCCGCTGTTCGATCTGGGCGGGCTGGCCGCCAACAACGGCCTGTCCGACACCCAGGAAGAACGCCTGCTGACCCGCTATTTCGGCGGCCTCGACCGCGACCTGATGCGCCGCTATCGCGCGATGAAGGCGGCCGCGGCGCTGCGCGAGACCATGTGGTCGATGGTCAGCGAAATCCATTCCGAACTCGATTTCGACTATGCCGCCTATACCGCGGCCAATCTGCACACCTACGGCCAGGCGCTTGACGCCTTCCGTCACATCTGAGGCATTCATGGACTTTCCCAACAGCGCCAGGGCCGTCGTGATCGGCGGCGGGATCATCGGCTGCTCTACCGCCTATCATCTGGGCAAGCTCGGCTGGACCGACACGGTCCTGCTGGAGCGCAAGAAGCTGACCTCGGGCACGACCTTTCACGCGGCGGGGCTGGTGGGGCAGTTGCGAACCTCGGCCAACATCACGCAATTGCTGGGCTATTCGGTCGATCTCTACAAGCGGCTGGAGCAGGAGACCGGTCTTCAGACCGGCTGGAAGATGAACGGCGGGCTGCGGCTGGCCTGCAATGCCGAACGCTGGACCGAAGTGAAACGCCAGGCCACCACCGCGCACAGCTTCGGGCTGGAGATGCACCTGCTGACCCCGAAAGAGGCGCAGGAACTCTGGCCGATCATGGAGATCGGCGATCTGGTCGGCGCGGCCTATCTGCCGACCGATGGCCAGGCCAACCCGTCGGACATCACCCAGAGCCTGGCCCGCGGCGCCCGGATGTCGGGCGTGAGGATCTTCGAGGACACGCCGGTCACCCGCATCCTGGTCGAAGACGGCAGGATCACCGGCGTCCAGACCGCGCAAGGCACGATCGGCTGCGAGAAGGTGGTGATCTGTGCCGGCCAGTGGACCCGGACGCTGGCCGCGACCGTGGGCGTCAACGTGCCCCTGGTCTCGGTCGAGCACCAGTACATGATCACCGAGAAGATCCCCGGCGTCCCACCCGGCCTGCCCACCCTGCGCGACCCCGATCGGCTGACCTACTGGAAGGAAGAGGTGGGGGGCCTCGTCTGGGGCGGCTACGAGCCCAACCCGAAACCCTGGGCGGTGGACGGCATCCCGCAAGACTTCCACTTCGAGACGTTGCAGCCCGATTGGGACCATTACGAACAGTTCATGGAAAACGCGATCTACCGGGTGCCGGCGCTGGCCACCGCCGGGATCAAGCAGCTCCTCAACGGTCCCGAAAGCTTTACCCCGGACGGCAACTTCATCCTGGGCGAGGCCCCGGAACTGCGCAACTGCTTCATCGGTGCGGGCTTCAACGCCTTTGGCATCGCATCGGGCGGCGGCGCGGGCATGGCGCTGGCCGAATGGGTGGTGAAGGGCGCGGCGCCCTACGATCTCTGGCCCGTCGACATCCGCCGCTTCGGCTCGGTCCACCGCTCGACCGACTGGGTCCGCAGCCGCACGATGGAAGCCTACGGCAAGCACTACACGATCGCCTGGCCGATGGAGGAGATGCAGACCGCCCGTCCGACCCGACGCTCGCCGCTTTATGCCCACCTGAAGGCGGCAGGCGCCTGCTTTGGCGAGAAACTCGGCTGGGAACGCCCGAACTGGTTCGCCGGTCCCGGGGAAACCCCCGAGGACCGCTATTCCTACGGCCGCCCCGGCTGGCACCAGGCGGTCGCCCGCGAACACCAGGCCGCGCGCGAGGCCGCGGTGCTGATCGACCAGAGCTCTTTTGCCAAGTTCACTCTGAAGGGCCCCGACGCGGCCCGCGCGCTGAACTGGATCGCCGCCGGCAATGTCGACAAGCCGGTGGGCAGCCTGACCTACACCCAGATGCTGAACGACAGGGGCGGCATCGAGGCCGACCTGACCGTCGCCCGCCTGGCCGAGGATGAATTCTACCTCGTGACCGGCACCGGCTTTGCCACGCATGATTACCACTGGATCAGCCGCAACCTGACCGGCAACTGCCAGCTGGTCGATGTCACCTCGGGTCATGCGGTCCTGTCGCTGATGGGGCCGGAAAGCCGCGATATCCTGGCCCGCGTCTGCCCCGATGACCTGTCGAACACGGCCGTCCCCTTCGGCTCGGCCCGGCGCCTTTCCATCGCGCGCTGCCCGGTGCTGGCGTTGCGAGTGACCTATGTGGGCGAACTCGGCTGGGAACTGCACATGCCGACCGATGTGGCCGTCACCGTCTACGAGGCGCTGATGGCGGCGGGCCGCGACCTGGGCCTGGTGAATGCCGGTTATCGCGCGATTGAAACCCTGCGCCTGGAAAAGGGCTATCGCGCCTGGGGGTCCGATATCGGCCCCGACCACACCCCGGTCGAGGCCGGCCTCGCCTGGGCGATGAAGCTGAAATCCGGCATCCCGTTCAAGGGTCGCGAGGCGGTGGCGGCGCAACTGGCGGGCGGTGGCGTCAGGAAGCGGCTGGCCAGCTTCACCGTTGCCCCCGATGTGGTGCTCTGGGGTCGTGAAACGATCTACCGCGACGGCGAAAGGGTCGGCTGGCTCTCCTCGGGCGGGTTCGGTCACACGGTGCAACGGTCGATCGGTCTCGGCTATGTCCGCCGGGCCGAGGGTGTGACGGACGATTTCCTGACCACCGGCGCATGGGAGCTGGAAGTGGCCTCCGAACGTGTGCCCGCCACGCTGCATCTGGAGCCGCTGTATGACCCCAAGGGGCTGAAGGTGCGGGGATAGGGTGGGCCTTTCGCCCACCCGTCCGGGCCTTTCGCCCGGACGCGCCCGCTATCTTCGCCGCGCTGCGGCTTCCAGCAGGGTCAGCACCACAGCCAGGACCGCAAACAGCCACAGCCAGCCGGGGAATCCCAGGGCGTAGAAGCGAAAGCCCAGCGCGGTCGTCAGCCGCCAGGACAGGGCGTATAGCCCGACCAGCGCCAACCCGAACCGCACCAGGGGGTAGTATCTGTTCCAGTGCATCTGCGCCTCCTGCCGGGTCGTTGCCGGACATGCCGTCACCGGCAGGATGGGCGCAATGCCCGCCGCTAGGCAATCGTGGTTAACAGATCCCTAACAAAATTTACGAAATAGTGCAATTTCAATATGTTGTGATAAGCCCCACCTGTGTTACAACCCCGGTGACACGGGCTTTCACACCGAAATGACCGCTTGAACCGCCTTCTGCCAGGCGCCATACCGCCGTTCCCGCTCACCTTCCGCCATCCTCGGCTCGAACCGCCTCTCCAGCGCCCAGCTCTCGGCGAAAGCCTCGGGCGAGGCCACCACCCCCGCCTGCAACCCCGCCAGAAACGCCGCACCCAGCGCGGTCGTCTCGGTCACCACGGGCCGATCCACCGGGGCACCCAGGATGTCGGCCAGGAACTGCATCGTCCAGTCCGAGGCCGTCATGCCGCCGTCCACCCGCAGGGCGGGGCTGGCCGCGCCGCCCGGGAGCAGGCCCGAGGCCGCCCAATCCGCCCGCATCGCCTCCATCAGGTCGCGGGTCTGAAAACCCACGCTTTCCAGCGCCGCCCGGGCAAATTCGGCCGGACCCGAGTTCCGCGTCAGCCCGAACACCGCCCCCCGCGCCTCGGGCCGCCACCAGGGCGCGCCGAGGCCGGTGAAGGCCGGCACCAGGATCAACTCTTGCCCCCGATCCGCGCTTTCGGCCAGGGGCCCGCTTTCGGCGGCAGAGCCGATCATCTTCACCCCGTCGCGTAGCCATTGCACCACGGCGCCGGCGATGAAGATCGACCCTTCCAGCGCATAGGTGGTCTGCCCCTCCAGCCGGTAGGCGATGGTGGTCAGCATCCGGTTTGACGAGGCGACCTGCGTCGTTCCGGTGTTCATCAGGGCAAAGCAGCCGGTTCCGTAGGTCGACTTCATCATGCCGGGTGCAAGGCAGGCCTGCCCCAGTGTCGCCGCCTGCTGATCGCCCGCAATGCCCCGGATCGGGACGGGTGCGCCGAACAGGGCGGCGTCGGTCGTGCCGAACTCGGCCGCGCAGTCACGCACCTGGGGCAGGACGGCGCGGGGAATGTCCAGAAGCGCCAGGATGTCGTCGTCCCATTCCCCGGTCGCGATGTTCAGCAGCATGGTCCGCGCGGCATTCGTGGCATCCGTGGCATGCACCCGCCCCCCGGTCAGCCGCCACAGCAGGAAACTGTCGACCGTCCCGAAGGCCAGTTCGCCCGCCCTGGCGCGGTCGCGCGCGCCGGGAATCGTGTCGAGCAGCCATTTCAACTTGGTGGCCGAGAAATAGGGGTCCAGCAGCAGACCGGTCCGCGCGGTGATTGCCGGCTCGTGACCCGCCGCTTTCAGCCCGGCGCAGATGTCGGCGGTGCGTCGGTCTTGCCAGACGATGGCGTGGTGCAGCGCCTGACCCGAGCGGCGATCCCACAAGAGCGTTGTCTCGCGCTGGTTGGTGATGCCGATCCCGGCCAGGTCGCGGGCGGTCAGCCCCGCCCTGGCCAGCGCCCCGCGCATCACCGAGAGGCTGGATTGCCACAGATCCTCGGGCGCATGTTCCACCCAGCCCGAGGCCGGAAAGTGCTGCGGAAATTCGGTCTGCGCGCTGGCCAGGGGGCGCAGTTGCCCGTCAAAGACGATGGCGCGGGTCGAAGTCGTGCCCTGGTCCAGCGCAAGAATATGGGTCATGGCGTCCTCCCTTGGCGGCAGATTAGCCGGGCGAGGTCAGGCTTGCGAGAGCATCCAGTCATCCAGGGCCTCGATCTGGTCGGGGGTCAGGCGCAGGCCCAGCTTGGTGCGGCGCCAGACAACGTCGGCGGCACGACGGGCCCATTCATGGGTCATCAGCCAGCGCACCTCGGCCTCGGTCAGGGTGGCGCCGAAATCGCGGCCCAGGGCTTCGGCGCTGGTGGCCCGGCCCAGGATGGCTTCGGCATCCGTGCCATAGCTGCGGATCAGCCGCCTGGCCCAGGTCTCGGTCAGGAACGGGTGGTTGGCGCGCAGGCGGGCGATCAGGGCGGGCTTTTCGGCCAGGGCGAAATCGCCGCCGGGCAGGGGCACGCGCGCGGTCCAGGGGCCCTTGCGGATGCCCAGCACCGGGCTCAGCTTTTCCAGCGCCGCTTCGGCCAGACGGCGGTAGGTGGTGATCTTGCCGCCGAACACATTCAGCAGGGCAGGGCCCCTGGTGTCCAGCGTCAGCACGTAATCGCGGGTGGCGGCGGTGGCGGAACTTGCGCCGTCGTCATATAGCGGGCGGACGCCGGCATAGGTCCAGACCACATCCTGCACACCAAGAGGCTGGCGAAAATATTGATTGGCAAAGGCGAGCAGATAGTCGCGCTCGGCTGCGGTGATGGTCACCTCGTCCAGCGGTGCCGTGTGATCCTGATCCGTGGTGCCGATCAAGGTGAAATCGTCCTCGAAGGGAATGGCAAAGATGATCCGGCCATCGGTGCCCTGAAAGAAATAGCATCGGTCATGGTCATAAAGTCTGCGGGTGACGATATGGCTGCCCCGGACCAGCCGAACCCCCTCGCGCGAGGGCACTTCGATCGTATCATGCAGCACCTGCTGCACCCAGGGGCCGGCAGCGTTGACCAGGGCGCGGGCGCGGTGGGTCTGACGGCCCTGCGGGGCTTCGGTCTCGATCTGCCAGAACTCGCCGTTGCGGCGGGCCGCGATGACGCGGGTCGAGGTCAGGATGCGGGCGCCGCGCATGGCCGCATCGCGCGCATTCAGGGCGACCAGGCGGCTGTCCTGCACCCAGCAATCGGAATACTCGTAAGCCTTGGCGAAGCCCTCACGCAGAGGCAGGCCCGCAGGATCGCGGGTCAGGTCCAGGGTGCGCGTGGCGGGCAGCACCTTGCGGCCGCCCATGTGGTCATACAGGAACAGGCCGAGCCGGATCAGCCAGTCGGGCCGTCGTCCCTTCAGCCAGGGCATCGTCCAGCGCAGCAGGCGCGCGGTCGGCGTGTCACCGGCAAAACGCATCCCCGGCGACAGCGGCAGGACAAAGCGCATCGGCCAGGCGATATGCGGCATCGCCGCCAGCAGGGTTTCGCGCTCCCGCAGCGCCTCGCGCACCAGGCGGAATTCGAAATACTCCAGATAACGCAAACCGCCGTGGAACAGCTTGGTCGAGGCCGAAGAAGTGCCCTGCGCCAGATCGCCCTGTTCGGCCAGCGTGACCGACAGGCCGCGCCCGGCCGCATCACGCGCGATACCGCAGCCATTGATGCCGCCGCCGATGATGAACAGGTCAGCGAGGGATTCGGTCATGAACATCTCCTGACTTGCGATCTAGCGCGGACTGGTCCGGCAGGTCAACAAAACGCTCCATTTGGCGCAAAAACGAAAAATAACAAACATAAGCCCGACAGCCTGCCCGGATCGTCTGCTGTCGCCGCGCCTCCATCGGGCCGCGCCGAAACAGTCGCCGGCACCCGTCGGGTCCACCTCGCAGAGCGGGAGAGCCGGGCAGGTCAGGCGCGCGCCGCCTGCGCCGGGAGGAAAGAGCCCCACGGCGCGATCGGCCATGATCTCGCCCGGGGTCTCGCCCGCTCCCTGGATCGGACCCATCCTCGCCCCCCCGGGGTTCCGGGCCGACCCCGGGCCAGACCCCGGCCGGCTTCAACTTGGGTCAAATATCCCGGGGTGAGGCCGCAGGCCGAGGGGCAGAGCCCCTGCTTGACCTTCCCTGTCCGGCCACCGATCCTTGCGCGGCAGCGAAAGGAGCCGACATGAGTGACGCAATCGACCCGGTGAAACTGGACCGTCTGGCCGAAGTGGGGGTGCGGGTGGGGCTGAACCTGCAAGCCGGGCAAGACCTGATCCTGACGGCGCCCGCCGCGGCGCTGCCGCTGGTGCGGCGCGTGGCGGCGGCGGCCTACAAGGCCGGGGCCGGTCTGGTGACGACGGTCCTGTCGGACGAGGAACTGACCCTTTCGCGCTATCGCCACGGCAGCGAGGCCAGTTTCGACCGGGCGCCGGATTGGCTGTACCGCGGCATGGGCGAGGCCTTTGCGGCGGGCGCGGCGCGGATGGCCATCGTGGGCGATGATCCGATGCTGCTGTCCGGGCAGGATCCGGAACATGTGGCCCGCGCTGCCCGGGCCAACTCCCAGGCCTACAAGCCGGCGCTTGAGAAGATCTCGAATTTCGACATCAACTGGTCGATCATTTCCTGGCCGGGCCTGACCTGGGCCGGCCGGGTGTTTCCGGATCTGGCGGCCGAACAGGCACAGGCAAGGTTGGCCGATGCGATCTTTGCCGCCAGTCGGGTGACAGGAAACGATCCGTTGGGCGCCTGGGCCGATCACAATGCAGCGCTGGCGCGCCGACGGGACTGGCTGAACGGGCAGCGCTTTGCCGCACTGCACTTCCAGGGTCCGGGGACCGACCTGACGGTCGGGCTGGCCGACGGCCACGCCTGGGCCGGTGGCGCCTCGACCGCGAAGAATGGGGTGACCTGCAACGCCAACATTCCGACCGAGGAAGTCTTCACGACCCCGCACGCGCGGCGGGTCGATGGCAGGGTCCGGGCGACCAAGCCCCTGAGCCACATGGGCACGCTGATCGACGGGATCGAGGTGCGGTTCGAGGCCGGGCGCATCGTCGAGGCCAGGGCCACGCAGGGCGAGGCGGTGTTCCTGAAGCTGCTCGACACCGACGAAGGCGCGCGGCACCTGGGTGAAGTGGCGCTGGTGCCCCATGTCTCGCCCATCTCGCAGACGGGCATCCTGTTCTACAACACGCTGTTCGACGAAAACGCCGCCTGTCACATCGCATTGGGGCAGTGTTACGCCAAGTGCTTCGAGGATGGTGCGACGCTGAGCCGAGATCAGATCGTGGCGCGGGGCGGCAACCAGAGCCTGATCCATGTGGACTGGATGATCGGCGGGCCGAATACCGAAATCGACGGGATCACCGCGGATGGCCGCCGGGTGCCGGTGTTCCGCAACGGCGGCTGGGCCTAGGCTGGCAAGCGTCCGGCGCCGCCTTGCAGGGCGCCGGACATCCGTTCATGCTTGGCTCATTTCTGGTTTTCGCCCATCCTGGCGAAGATTTCGGGCGTCGCGGCCCGCAGGCGCATCGCCATCCGCGCCCCGACGATCGCCGCCGCCGGGATCAGCGCCGGCAGGATCCAGCCCAGCGCACCGCCGGTGGTGCCGGTCAGGTCGCCGAAATGCAGGTAGATGTAGACGAACAGCCCCGCCATGATCACCCCCGACACCAGCGGCAGGATCAGGGTGGTCAGCGGGTTGCCCTCGTGGCCCGGCTGGCGGAAGTAGACGATCACCGCCAGCGAGGTGACAGTCATCATGCCCAGAACCCCCAGCGTGCCGACCTGGCTGATCCAGGTGAACATGTGCAGCACCGGGTCAAGGCCCAGGCCGGCGAAGATCGCCAGCACGATCAGCGCGCCGACCGACTGGACGATCGAGCCGACATGCGGGCTTTGATGCTCGGCATGGGTGCGGCCGAAGGCATGTGGCAGCAGGCGCTCGCGCCCGGCGACATAGGAATAGCGGGCGATGTAGTTGTGAAAGGCCGAAAGGGCTGCAAACAGCGACGAGACCAGCAGCAGCCCGGCGATCTGCGCCACGGTGCCACCCGCATAACGGCCGGCCAGATCAAAGAAGAAAAGGGTCGGGTCAGCCATGCCTTGCAGCGTGGGCAGCAGGCTGTCGGCACCCTGGCCCACGATCATCAGCCAGGTGGTGAAGACGAAGAACACGCCGATCAGCAGCACCGAGAGATAGGTGGCGCGGGGAATGGTCTTTTCCGGATCGCGCGCTTCCTCGGCGTAGATCGTGGTGGCCTCGAAACCGATGAACGAGCCAAGGCAGAACAGGACGGCGGCAGTCAGCGAGCCCGAAGTCAGCGCGGCGCCGTCGAAGATGTTCAGCGCCAGGCCATGGTCGCCACCCTGGCCGATGATGGCAAAATCGACGATCAGCACGATCAGATATTCCAGGGCGACCAGCACGACCATGACCTTGGCTGAAAGATCGACCTGGCGATAGCCCAGGAAACCGACCAGAAGCACGGCAATGAGGCTCCAGACATACCAGGGCAGCACAATGCCGAAGCCGCCGAACACCCCGGCCGCCACACCGCCCAGCAGCCCGATCAGGCCGAACTGCATGGCGTTGTAGGCCACCAGCGCGGTGATGGCCGTGGCCCCGCCCCAGACCCCGCCCAGGCCGCGCGCCGCATAGGCATAAAAGGCGCCGGCATTGGTGACATGGCGGCTCATCGCCACATAGCCTGCCGAAAAGGCCAGCATCACCAGGGTCAGCAGCACGAAGGTTGCGGGGATGCCGGTGCCGTTGCCCAGCAGGAAGGCCAGGGGCATGGCCCCGGCCACACCGGTCAGGGGGGCCGCGGCGGAAATCACCATGAAGGTGACGGCGATCAGGCCCAGCGAGTTTCGCTTCAGCTGATTGGTGCCGATCTGGTTTGAGTTTGTCATTGTCCTCTCCTGAGTGTCCAGCGCGGGTCTTCCGCCCGCTTTGATTCATCTGCGCTACATTTGCCCGAAAGGGATAGTTGCGTCATCAACTATTTGGGGCCAGCTTTCAGGGGTTCTTCATGGTTCGCCTTTCAGGCCGACGGCGCGCCGGTAGGCGCGTTGACCATAAAGCAGGGCTGCGGGGTTGTCCGAGCGGCGCACATGCGTGACCCGGCCCACGATGATGTAATGGGTTTCCCACAGCAGCGCCGTGGCCAGGCGGCATTCGAAGGCGGCGGTGGCCCCGGCGATCATCGGCTGGCCATTTGGCCCGGGGGTCCAGTCGGTCGCATCGAAGCGGCCGCTGTGGTCGCCCGGCGCGCCGCGGCCGGCAAAGCGGTCGGACAGGGCCTCCTGATCCTCGGCCAGAAGGTTGGCGCAGAAGGCGCGGTTCTTCAGGATGGCGGGAACGGCGGGCGAAAGGTGGTGGATGCAGCCCAGCAGCGAAGGCTGTTCGCCATCGGCAGAAACCGGGGTCAGCGACGAGATGGTGACGCCGTAACGCCCGCCTTCGCCGTCGGTCGTGGCGACCGTGACGAAGGTGGCGCCGCGCGACATCGCTTCGAGAAACTCGGTGCGCAGGTTCATGGCGATCACCCCAGATCGAAGAAACGTTCCAGTTCGACATCCGGCACCTTGCGCCGGAATTCGTCATGCTGGCTGGCTCGGGTCGCGGTGAAGGCATCCACGAACCGGTCGCCCAGCCAGTCGCGGGCAAAGGCCGAGCCGCGCAGGCGCGCGATGGCTTCGGGCATGGACCGGGCGAAATCGCGGGGGGCGGGCTGGGCATAGCCCGATCCCAGCACCTCGGCATCGGGCTCGATCCGGTTCAGGATGCCGGCTGTGCCCGCGGCCAGCATCGCGGCGCTGATCAGATAGGGATTGGCGTCGGCCCCGGCCATGCGGTTCTCGACCCGCAGGCTGCCCGCATCACGGCCGATCACCCGCAGGCAGGTGGTGCGGTTTTCATAGCCCCAGGTCAGGCCGGGCGGGGCAAATGTGCCAGGAGCGAAGCGGCGGTAGGAATTCACCGTGGGCAGGAAGATCAGCGCCAGATCGCCCAGATGCGCCTGGCAGCCGCCGAGGAAATGCCGGAAGGTCTGGCTGATCCCGTGCGGCGCGTCGGCATCCCAGAACAGGGGTTCTCCGGCCTGATCCTTCAGGCTCATGTGCAGGTGGATCGACTGGCTGTCGCAGGCCTCGTTCCAGCGGGGCATGAAGGTGACGGACCTGCCCTGCCGCAATGCCAGGGCGCGGACAAAGTTCTTCAGCAGCACCAGCTGATCGGCCGGCTCCGGCCCGCCGCCCGCACCGATGCAGACCTCCATGAAACCGGGACCGATCTCTTCCTGCAGCTTGACCAGGTCGATCTTCAGCGGCTCGCACATCGCGGCAAGCGCCTCATACCATTCGCTTTGCACCACCTGATACAGGACGAGGTCATGGCTGGCATGAGGCGTGGCGGTTTTCAGATTGCGATAGCCCTTGGCGCGGGCAGATTCGGGGGTTTCGTCGAACAGCGTGTATTCCAGCTCCATGCCGTATTTGGGATGGATGCCGGCCCGGGCTGCGCGGGCCAGGACCGAACTCAGCAATGACCGGGGGCAAAGCTGTGCCGACGGGCCGGTGAAATTGGCCAGGACCAGCAGATCCAGCCCGGGTTTCGACCAGGGCAGGCGGCGGGCGCTGGCGGGGTCGAGGACCAGCGTGTCATCGTGGAAATCGCCCTGTGCGTCATTGACGCCCGGCATGGCCAGCATGGCATCGGTCGGGTCCAGTGCCAGTTGCGCCGGGGCCATGCCCATGCCGTCCCGGGCGATGGCTCTCAGGCTGCCGGTCGACACCATCTGGCCGCGCAAGAGGCCGTTGGTGTCGGTCATCGCCACGGTGGCGAAGCGGTTGGCCGGATTGGCCAAATAGTCGTCAAGCATCATCATGATCCCTCGGGTTGGCTGGCGGGGGGAGTTCGCGGGCCAGGCGCGCCAGGTCGGCGACCGGATCGGTGGAATAGGCACGCAGGAACACGCGCAACCCATTGGCGATATAGCGGCCCCAGGCAGAGCGGGGTGGCAGGGCATCGGGCCGGTAGAGCGCCTGGGTGCGCGGAGCCGACAGGATCAGGCCCCACAGATCCTCGGCCGCAAGCTCGGCATCCTCGAAGTCCAGGCGGCCCGCGTTGCGCTGGGCGGTCAGGTAGTCCATGATGCCGCGCAGCACCCGGTCGGGGCCCGATGCCTGATAGGCCTGACCGATTTCGGGAAATCTCTGCACTTCGCCGATGATCAGGCGCGCCAGCGACAGCATGTCGGGGCGCATCACCTGATCGGCATAATCCCAGGCAAAGACCCACAGGTCATGCACCATGCCTTGCGGCGAGGGATGATCGAACACGTCCAGCATCTGGTCACGCTTGCCCACCATCATCGCGGCGAACAGCGCCTCTTTCGAGGGAAAATACTGGTAGAGCGTCGGTTTCGACAGGCCGGCTTCGGCGGCGACGGCGTCCATCGTGGTGCCGGAATAGCCCAGGCGGGCAAAGACGGTCAGCGCGGCTTCGAGGATCCGCGCCTCGCGTGCCAGGCGGTTCAGTTGGCGGCGCGGCAGGTCGGTCATCGCGGCAGGTCCGCCAGGAAGGCCCGCAGATGGGCGTTGTAGGCGCACGGCTGTTCCAGGTTGCAGACATGGCCAGCGTCGGGGATGGTTTCATACCTTACCGAGGGGCGCGGCGCCTGGTCCCAGATGCGCTGGGCGACACTGCGGATCTCGTCGGGCGGGGCAAGCCGGTCGTGCTGCCCGGTCATCATCAGGACGGGCATGGAAAGCCGCGCGAATTCAAAGCGTTCCAGCGGGTTCGTGAAGCAGTTCAGCGCGTCGCGATAGGTGGTGGCCGGGATCGCGGCCATCGAGGCGAGGAGTGCGGCGCGAACCTGGGCGCTGGCCTGCGGGCCGGCCAGGGCCCGCACCACGGCCGGGGCGAAATCGGCCGGGATCTGGCCCGCGTTCAACGGCACCTCGCGGCTGATGCGGAAGGCCTCGCGTTCATCGGGCCCGGCCTCGGACATGCCGGTGCAGCCGCCAGACAGGACCAGGCCAGCCAGGAGATCGGGGTGGCGCATGGCGAACGAGGTCGCGATCCACGAACCATAGCTGAGGCCGATCAGCACCAGCCGTTCGGCGCCGAGTGCCTCTTTCACCCGCAGGATGTCGGCGCAATAGGCGTCGATGGTCGATGGGCCGGGGCCCAGCGTGCTGTCGCCATAGCCGCGCAGGTCCAGCGCGGCGCAGCGGATCGTTCCCCCCAGGGCCGCAAGCTGGCCGTGCCAGTTGCCGCGCGCGCCGCCGATGCCGTGCAGGAACAGCGCCAGGGTGGTCTGGCCCAGATCGGGCGTGACCGACACGCCCAGGCGCGGCAGGTCGTCCAGCAGCAGGGTCGTGACCGAAGTGGTGGCCGGGCCGGGGCGGTCAGGCTCCTGGGGCAGGGGCGCGGTCGCCAGGGCGCGAATGCCCTGTTCGAAGATCGCCTGCGTGCCGGCGCAAATGGCCGGCAGACGAGAGGCCGGGGCGCGGATCGTCGCCGCCCAGGTGACCAGGGTTCCCCCGCCCCCCCCGTCAGCCGGCGAAACCGTGATGCGGGCATCATAAGACTCGCATTGTGCGATGCCTTCCAGATGGGTGTAGCCCAGCGTCCGGTCGCTGTCGGAAATCCAGGTCAGCTGTTCGCGATAGACGGTGGCCTCGCCCCTGGCGGTGAACCGGCGGATCAGGGCGCCGCGGGGATCGCGCTCGGCGGCGACATGCGCGACGGCCGGATGCCACAGACCGCAGAAATCGCGCACCACCGCCCAGACCTCATCCGCAGGCCGGGCGACGGTTCCGCGAACCTGGACCCGGTCGCCGGCCATCAGCGCAGCATCCGCAGCGCGCCCTGATCGCCACGCCAGAGCGAGTTGCGCGCGCCACCCTCGTCGCCGGGCGCGCTGTCCAGCTCGTCCATCTCGTACAGCGAGAGAACGCCGATGTAATCTTCCATGATTTCCGAAGTATAGGGCAGCATCAGCGCGCCGCAGCGGCTGTCGCGGTACATCCGCTCGAGGGGCATGGACTTCAGCATCGACTGGCCGCCACAGGTGCGGATCGCCATGGCGGCGATTTCCTGCACTCCTTCCATCACGTTGTATTGCGCAGCATACATGCGCAGCACTTCGGCCCTGGACGGATAACCCTTGGCCTCGGAGAAGGCCTGCCACCACAGGGCACGCATGTTGGCCAGGCGGGCATACATCTTCGACACGGCCACACGCTTGGTCGCATACATTCGCCGGTCGATCGGCGGCTGGCCGGGGATCTTGCCCTTCAGATAATCCACGGTGAAATCAAAGGCGCCCTGCGCCAGGCCCATGTAGGTGGGCGAGAGCGTCGCCATCATGTGCGGCCAGTTGGGCAGGGTCTTGCCGAAGATGCCGCGCGGCATCAGCAGATCGTCCTCGGTGACGAACACGTCCTTCAGCACCAGATCGCGGCTGTTGGTGCCGCGCATGCCCAGGGGATCCCAGTCGCCCGTGACCATCAGGCCAGGTGCGTCCTTGTGCACGACGAAGATGACCGTGTCTTCATGCCGCGGTTCGATACCTTCGAACACTTCGGTGCAAACGATGGTGTAATAGTCGCAATAGCCCGCGAGGCTGGCGAACTTCTTGAATCCGTTGATCTTCCAGCCGCCTTCAACCTTGCGGCACTGCGTCTGGTTGGGTTTCGACGTCCAGTTCTGACCGCCTTCCGAGATGGGCTGGGAGTAGATCGCGCGTTGCTGCATCGCGCGGCGAAACTGCCTTTCACGCAAGGGAGCGAAGGCGGCCCGTTCCTCGGGCGTCAGGTTCGGCATGTCGAACATGAAGCGCGACCAGGCCATCGAGGAATTGTGCATGTTGAAGGTCAAGGCCGTGGCGCCGCAGAACTTGCCGATCTCGGCCCCCACCATGGCATATTCGCCCATGGAAAAGCCCCAGCCGCCGAATTCCTGCGGGATCGACAGCCCGAGAAATCCGGCATCGGCCAGATCCCGGTAGTTTTCGGTCGGAAAGGAGGCGTCATCATCGACCGCCTTCGCACGCGCGGCAAAGGTCGGGCCCATGGCGTTGATCTTGCGCAGCGCCAGCTGGACCTCGGGGCGGATGCGGGAAAGATCGTAATAATCGGCAATGTCGCTCATCATTCACCCTTCAAGATCAAACGGCAAATTCGCCTTGCAGAACACCGTCTTGCACGACGATCTTCCCATCAAGGGTGATGGTGCAGTTCCGCATCGGCAGGTCGAAATGGCCCAAGGTGTAGCGTCCGGCATACTGGTTGGCGCCGGTGGACCACAGGAAGGAACCGGCCAGGGCGCGGAACTCGACCGCCTGCATGTCGCGCTTGTCGTACATCGCGGCCGAGACCCAGTGCGCGCCGGGGTTCACACCCCAGCCGACATGGGAAATGCCATAGGCATTGCGGTCGCCCCAGGCCTGCATGTACTCGCGCAAATGCAGCGCATCGATGCCCTCACCCCTGATGTCGGTGACGAAATCATTCCGGATCGTGAAGTCGATCCGGCTGGTCAGATAGGTCTTGAACGTCAGGTTCATGTCGCCCACGTCCATCACGATCCGCCCGTTGACCGCATTCTTGCGCGGGAAGGCGAGGCAAAGGCCCCCAGGCCAGTGCGCCACGGCGCCAGGCGTGGTGCCAAAGCCGGCGGTGCCGCCGCAGGGCGCATCCACCAGGTTGATCGTCAGGTCGGTGCCGGCTTTCGATGTCACCCGCATCTCGCGCGCGGCCTTCAGCATCTGGATGCCGAGGCTCACTCTGGCCTGATGTTCGGCCCTGGGTTCGGTACGCTCCAGGATTTCGGGATGTTCGTTGGCGATGACCAGCAGGCGGGTGCGCCCGGCCTCCTCGATTTCGGGCCATTCCGGGGCGTGGATCAGGCCCTCGACCGTGCAATCGACGATGATGTCGACGCGCTTGAGAGCCTCGATCACGGCGCGGTTGCCCTGGATCGCCCAGGACGTGCCGGTGGATTTCACCGGGACCGGTGCCGTCAGCGGCGGGGTGGGCATCTGGATGTGGAAACTGTCGGCGCCAAGATCATGTGCGGCAAGTTCCGACAGATGCACCAGAATCGGGCGAGACTGGGTTTCCGACAGGATGGCGACCTGGGTGCCCTTGCCGATCGCATTCAGCGCAAACACCCGGCGGAAGGCGGCCAGCCATTTCCCCTCGATGCGTTCCTGCAGCATCGCACTCTCCCTGTTGACGATTCGCTCGTTTGCGAATTTCTTAACTCTCGGGTTAAGCTTTTCGATCGTGCGGTATTCTGTCAACAGGATTTTCGAAAATCCTGCGGGTTTCGAAAGATCAGGGCTTGGGCCGGAGCGTATCCCATCTGGGGCGGGCCAACTGGAACGTGTCGTGGCTGCGGACATAGCCGGCGCCATGACTCCGTGCGACCAGGTCCAGCGCATCGGTATCAATATGGGCGCGCAAGGGGTCTTTCAGGAAGCGGTCCTCGACATGCACGGCCAGAACCAGGCCGATGATGACCGTCTGCCAGGGGCCGGTCGGCACGGCGCTGTGCAGGCGGCATTCGAAGGCCACCGGGCTTTCGCTGATGCGGGGCGGCCTGACATGGGCCGAGGCCGTGGTGGCCAGGCCCGCCAGCGCCAGTTCATCGACCCCGCGCGGGGCGTCGACTGCGGTGACATTCATCGCCTGCACCAGGCGCTCCGGCACAAGATTGATCACGAATTCCTTCGTATTCAGAATGGCTTGTGCTGTGTCCTTCAGGCCGCGACCCGGATCGGCCAACAGCCCCAGTGCCACCGTTGGCGGGGCCGACCCCATGACGTTGAAAAAGCTGAAGGGCGCGGCATTGCGGTGGCCCTCGGCGTCCTCTGTCACCACCCAGGCGATGGGCCGCGGAATGACGGTGGCGGCCAGCAGCCTGTAGGCGATCGGTTCGGGCACCTGGTCGAGATCATAGCGCATCAGAGCCAGCGGACGGCCGGTTTGGCGGCGGTATCGACACTTAGCCGGAACACGTCGGGGCGGGCGTAATGGCCGGTCACGTCGAAATCAAATTTCGCCTGCAGGATCTGGGCTGGGTCGAGTGTGGCGTAAAGGATCGTCTCGCCGCTGAAATCCGGGCCGACCAGCACCTGACCCAATGGACCGATGATGGCCGAACCGCCGCGCATCATCACGCGGTCCGGATCGTCGCCGAGGGCGCTTTCATGGGCAGGGCCGTAGGCGGCACGGGTGATGTACTGGCAGGCGGTCAGCACGAAGCTGCGCCCCTCCATCGCGATGTGCTGCATCGTGGGCAGCCAGGTATCGCGGTCATCGGCCGTCGGCGCGCAGTACAGGCTCACGCCCTGGGCGTACATGTGCATCCGCAGGGCGGGCATGTAGTTTTCCCAGCAGATCACCGCGCCCACCCTGCCCATCTCGGTCTGGAACACGGGCATGGTAGAGCCGTCGCCAAAACCCCAGATCAGCCGTTCGCCCGCGGTGGGCATCAGCTTGCGGTGCTTGCCGACCAATCCCCGGGCGCCATCGAAGTAGAGGACGGTGCAATACAGTGTCGCCCCGTCGCGTTCGATCACACCGACCACGGCGAAAGCAGCGGTATCCGCCGTTGCCTCGGCCAGAATCGCAACCTCGGGCCCGTCGAGATCGATGGCGGCCCGGTGATAGCGGGCAAAGGCGGCGCGGCCTTCGGGTTTGCGCAGGCCGACCGGAGCGCCGAAACTGGCACCTTTCGGATAGCCACCGATCAGCGCCTCGGGGAAAACCACAAGGCGCGCGCCCTGCGCGGCCGCCTCGCGCAGGCGTGCGGCGGCCGATCGGGCAGTGGCCATCGGGTCAAGGGGATTGGAGGCCATCTGCACGACGGCGGCGATGAAGGGCGTCATGGTCTACTCCGGTGTGGCATTGACGACGGGATGGCGAATGGAGCCGATGCCCTGCACGCCGGCCACGACCACGTCGCCCGGCCAGAGCCATTCCTGCGGAATGCGGCCGGCGCCCACGCCCTGCGGCGTGCCGGTGGCGATGATGTCGCCCGGCTCCAGCGTGATGCCCTGGCTGATGTCGGAAATCAGGTCGTCGACCTTGAACAGCATGTGGCGCGTGTTCGATCGCTGCTTCTCGACTCCATTCACCGTCAGCCACAGGTCCAGCGCCTGTGGATCGGGGATCGCGTCGGCGGTGACGATGCAGGGGCCGAAGGGAGCGTAGGTATCCATGCCCTTGGAGTAGATCCACTGCCCGGCACGGCGGTTGTCGCGGGCCGAGATGTCGATCATGACCGAATAGCCGAAGATATGCGACAGCGCCTGCGTCTTGGTCACGCGACGGGCAGCGGTGCCGATGATGACGGCCAGTTCCACTTCCCAATCAAGC
>JAKALB010000095.1 GCA_021813365.1 Pseudomonadota bacterium
CGTGGCAAACCCCGACCGGGGGCCGGAATATTCCGTGCCGGCCATCGGGTGGCCGGGAATGAAGTGCACGGTCCGGGGCATGTGCGGTGCCACCGCCGCCACCACGGCCTGCTTGACCGAGCCCACGTCGGTCACGATGCAGCCCGGCTTCAGATGCGGCGCGATCTCGACGGCCAGGGCTTCCATCGCGCCGACCGGCACGGCCAGCACGACCAGATCGGCGTCCTTCACCGCCTCGGCCGCCGTGGCATGGACGGTATCGCAAAGGCCGATTTCCAGCGCGGTGGCGCGGGTTTCGGCGGATCTGGCATGGCCGGAAATCGTGGTGACCAGCCCCTTCGCCCGCATTGCGTGGCTCATCGACGACGCAATCAGGCCCAGACCCAGCAGGGCCACCTTGGAAAACAGCACCGTCATCTGACGCCCTCGCTCACTTCACACCCTTGAACTGGCCGATGGCATGGGCGACGCGGCGGCAGGAGGCCTCGTCGCCCACGGTGATCCTCAGGCAATGCGGCAGCTTGTAGTTGCCGACGCGGCGCACGATCAGCCCCTGCGCCTGCAGGAAGGCATCGCAGGCCTCGGCCTCGTCAGGGCTGGCAAAGCGGGCCAGGATGAAGTTGGCGGCGGATGTGTCGGACGGCACGCCGATTTCGGCCAGAGCCTGGGCCAGCCAGTGCCGCATCCGGGTATTTTCGGCCCGGCAACGCGCGACCCAATCCTGATCGCGCACCGCGGCTTCGCCCACATCCTGTTGCGTGTTGCCCAGGTTGAACGGGCCGCGGATGCGATTCAGCACGTCGATGATCGCCTTGGGGCCATAGCCCCAGCCGATCCTGAGGCCGCCCAGCCCATAGATTTTCGAGAAGGTCCGCGTCATCACCACATTCGTGCGCGCCTCGACCAGGCTGGCGCCGCCGTCATAGTCTTCGACGAATTCGGCATAAGCCCCGTCCAGCACCAGGATCGCCTGGGGTGGCAGACCGGCCGCAAGACGCTCGATCTCGGCCAGCGAAATCATCGTGCCGGTGGGATTGTTCGGATTGGCGATGAACACCAGCCTGGTGCGCCGGTTGCAGGCCCTCAGGATGGCATCGACATCGGTGGTCCGCTCGCGCTCGGCCACTTCGACCGGGGTCGCACCCACGGCCAGCGCGCTGATCCGATACATCAGGAAGCCGTGTTCGGTGAACACGACTTCATCCTTCGGGCCGGCATAGGCCTGGCAAAGGAAGGTGATGATTTCATCTGATCCCACGCCGCAGATCACCCGAGCCGGATCCAGGCCATGCACCTCGGCTATCGCGCCGCGCAAGGCGGCGTGGTCGGTCGATGGATAGCGGTGAATCTGGTGCACCGAGCGCTGGAAAGCATCCCTGGCCTTGTCGGAACAGCCGAACGGGTTTTCGTTCGACGACAGTTTCACCACATTGGACACGCCCGCGACCGAGGCCTTGCCACCCTCGTACAGCGCAATCTCGAGAATGCCGGGTTGCGGGCGGATCTGGTCGTTCATCGGAGTCCTCAATCTGTCGCGCGGGTTCTAGCCGGGTGGGCCGCCGATTTCCATGGACAATTCGCCGCCCGCGCCCGACGGCGGCGATACGGGCGGCGGTTCCCGGGCCGGCGCGTGTCAATCGACCAGGAAATTGGTGAACTGCCACGGATCGCTGCGATCGACGGTTTCGGCAAAATGATTGATGCGATGCGCCAGCGGCGTCCAGTCGGTGTAATGCGCCTCGACCCGGCCCAGATAGGGGCGCTGGATGGCCAGACAGCGGGCGTGGTCCATCTGGTCGGGCTCGACAAGACCCATGCGCGGGTTTTCCAGCGCCCAGACCATGCCCGCCAGCACTGCCGACGTCACCTGCAAGCCGGTGGCGTTCTGTTCGGGGGCCAGGGCGCGGGTCTCTTCGATCGACAGGCGCGAGCCATACCACATGGCACCCCGCGCATGACCGTAGAGCAGCACGCCCAGATCATCGCGGCCCGAGACGATCTCTGCGGGGTCGAGGATGTGCCGGGCCCTGGGCAGGATGCCGGCGCCGCTGGTTTCCTGGATCGACAGGATCGCGTCATTGCAGGGATGATAGGCATAGTGACAGGTGGGCCGATAGATTGCCGTATCGCCATCACGCACGGTGTAGAAATCGGAAATCGACAGCGCCTCGGCATGTGTCACCACCAGGCCGAACTGCCCGCCGATCTCTGGCACCCAGGACCGCACCCGGGTTTCACAGCCCGGACGGTCGATCCAGATGGCCGAACGCGGACCGAAATCGAAGCGGTGGCCACGCGGTGGCAGCGTCTTCTCATGGGTGCCCCACCCGATTTCGGCAGGCTGATAGGCTTCCGACAGGAAACCGTCGACCGACCAGGTGTTGACGAAGGTTCCCAAGGGCTTGGGCCGCGCCGAAACCTGGGTGTCACGTTCGGCCACATGCAGGCCCTTGACCCCCAGATCCATCGCCAGCCGCGCCCAGTCGGCCTGCGATTGCGGCGCAGCCGGACGGCCCAGGTCTTTGGCCAGGATCAGCAGCGCCTCTTTCAGAAGCCAGCTGATCATGCCCGGGTTGGCGCCGCAGCAGGTGACGGCCGTGGGCCCCGGCCCCAATTCGCGCCCCAGCGCGCGAAAGCCTTCGCGCAGGCGATAATTGGTGCGCTGCACATTGGGCAGATGCGAACCGAAGTAGAGGCCCGGCCAGGGCTCGATCACCGTGTCGATATAGAGCGTGCCCATCTGGTGACACAATCGCATCAGCGCCAGGGATTCGACATCGACCGACAGGTTGACCAGCATCCCTCCACCCTGCGGGAACAGTCCGCGCAGGACCGTTTCGTGGTTTTCGGGCGTCAGGGGCTGGCACAGGTGCTTCACGCCATGCGCCACCAGCTGCGCCGCGTGCTGGTCGGTTGCGGACAGCACGGTGCAATTGTCGCGGTCGAAATCGATGTGCCGTTCGATCAATGGCAGCACACCACGGCCGATCGAGCCATAGCCCAGGATGACCAACGGCCCGTCGATCCGCGCCAGTATTCCTGAAGGGGCAACCATCAATGCTTGTCCGAGCGCGATGACAGCCAGTCCATCGCGGCCAGCAGCACACCCGAGACGACAAAGGTCAGATGGATGAACATCATCCATTTCAGCGTTTCGACGTCGGGGCTATGCGTTCCGCCTTCGCCCAGCGCCATGAAGACCTTCAGCAGGTGAATCCCGGAAATCGCCACGATGGATGCGATCAGTTTCAGTTTCAGGCCCGAGAAATCCACCGTCCCCATCCAGTTGGGCCGATCCGTCTCGTCCTCGACATGCAGCTTGGACACGAAGGTTTCGTAGCCGGAGAACAGCACGATCAGCAGCAGGTTCGCCGCCAGCGACAGGTCGATCAGCGACAGGATCGACAGGATGCCGTCATCCGCGCTCATCGTCAGAACCTTGGGCAGCTTGGCGAACAGTTCCCGAAAGAAGATCACCACCAGCATGACCAGGCTTACGACCAGGCCCACATAGATCGGCGCCAACAGCCAGCGGCTGGCGAACAGGCCGCGTTCCAGACCGCGTTCCAGGGCATTTTCGGACATCAGAACCTCCAGTCGTCGCGAGCAAGTTATGGTGCTGGGTGAAAAATGAAAGAGCCCGCCGGATGGGCGGGCCCTTGAATGACATCGAATGCCGTCGGGCAGATCGCCGCAGGTCCGCGATCAGTTCTTGGCGTAGTATTCGACGACCAGGTTCGGTTCCATCTGCACCGGATAGGGCACATCCGACAGACCCGGCGTGCGGACCAGCTTGGCGGTCAGCTTGGTGGTGTCGACTTCGAGATAGTCGGGCACGTCACGTTCGGCCAGGGCGATGGCTTCCATGATCATGGCCATCTGTTTGGATTTCTGACGCACCTCGACCACATCGCCTTCCTTCACGCGGTAAGAGGCAATGTTCACCGCCTTGCCGTTCACAAGGACATGGCCGTGGTTCACGAATTGGCGGGCGGCGAAGATCGTCGGCACGAACTTGGCGCGATAGACGATCGCGTCCAGGCGGCGCTCCAGCAGACCGATCAGCATCTCGCCGGTGTCGCCGCGCGAACGGTCGGCATCGTCATAGATCTTGCGGAACTGCTTTTCGGTCAGGTCGCCGTAATAGCCCTTCAGCTTCTGCTTGGCACGCAGCTGGGTGCCGAAATCCGACAGCTTGTTTTTGCGGCGCTGGCCGTGCTGGCCGGGGCCATATTCACGCTTGTTCACCGGGGATTTGGGACGGCCCCAGATGTTTTCGCCCATGCGGCGGTCGATCTTGTACTTGGCAGCGGTGCGTTTGGTCACGGCTGATCTCCTTCTGGCAATCTGAAGGGCGTTGTCCTCTTCCGGCGAACCGGCGACAGGCTTCCCCTTGCGGGGTCCACCAACACCAATGAAAAGCCCCGGGCGCGAACCCGGGACTGGGCGGGCTTATACAGGGTGGATCGGGCGAGTCAACCCGGTGACGCCCCTTGCGGCGCCAGGTCGGGCCCGGCGTGCCGATGTGGCCGGTTCAACCGCTCTCGACCGGACCAGGCCCTCAACGCCATGCCGCCGCCTGCAAGCGTGAACATGGCGGCGATTTCACGCCAGGACCGGCCGACACTCGCCCGCGCAGATCGGCCGCCCGGCCCGGATGGCGCGGGCGATCACCACCGGCAGGGCCGGGTTCAGCCCCAGCGCCGGCAGGACGCGGCCCTGAAAGCCCGCTTCGGCCAGGGCCTCGGGCAGATCATTGCCCACATGCCCGCCATCGGCGGCAAAGAACGGCAGGCAGACCGAGCCCGGACCATGGCCCCGCGTTTCCGCGATGCGCGGCGACTGGTCGATGAAGGCCGCATCGACCCGGGCGATGCCCAGTTCCGCACGGATCCGCGCCGCCAGCCTGACCGCGATGGCAGCCGGAGCGGCGCTGCGCCCGCTGCCATGCGCCGCCAGGATCACGCTGTCGATCCTGCCCTGTTCGCGCAGGGCATCCAGCACCAGGCCCTGCACCGCCGGATCGCAGCCCAGCGGCTCCAGCACCCGCCAGCCCGCGCCACCGGCCTCGGCCAGGCGTCTGGGCAGATGCACCCTGGTGAACCAGCCGCCGGCCATGAACAGCGGAAAGACCACGCCAACCCGCCCTTGGACCGCCCGCTCCAGCACGTCCGGCGCGGCCAGCGTGGCCGATCCCACGCTCCAGCCCGGCAGATGCCCCGCGACGCGGGCGGCCAGACCGGCCAGCGCCGCCTCGGCGGTTTCGGGGTCGGATGGCTGGCCATGCGAGATGATCAGTGCGTCGGACATGCTACCTCTGCGCCCAATCTAGCGCAGCGCGCCCCGGCTTCCAGCTTGCACATTGCCGGAAATGTCCGGCGGGGGCGCCATTGCGGCACGATCGGACCAGGCGCCGGACTGTTACCAGCTGCGCCCGCCGAAGCCCGGCCCAGGATAAGGGGGACCGGCCGCAAAGCCGCGCATCAGGTCGGATAGGGCCAGGGCGCCTGGGAAAAGACACCGCCATCGACCCACAGCGTCTGGCCGGTGACGAACCGTGCGGCGTCCGAGACAAAGAACAGCAGCGGGCCCACCAGGTCTTCGGGCGTGCCAACCCGACGCAGCGGCGTCAGCGGCGACCACTCGCCCGCGTAATCCGGCGCCTCGGCGGCGGTGCGTTCGGTGGCGATGGCGCCGGGAGCGATACAGTTGACGCGAATGCCTTGCGGGCCCAGCTCGCTGGCAGCGACCTTGGTGAACTGCTCGATCCCGCCTTTCGAGGCGGTGTAATCGACCAGTCGCGGGAAGGCCAGCTTGTTGCAACCGGACCCGAGCGTGACGATGCTGCCGCCCTGCCCGGCCGCGATCATGGCACGGGCGGCCTCGCGGGTGTTGAGAAACGTGCCGCGCAGGTTGGTGGCCATGACCCGATCCCAGTCCTGCACAGACAGGTCCAACAGGCTGGACCAGGTCTGAATGCCGGCATTGCACACCATGACCTGCGGCGCCGCGCCTGCCCAGTCGCGGGCACGGGCGTGAAAATCCCGCACCTGCGCCTCGTCCGCGGCATCGGATTCCAGGCACATCGCGCGGCGCCCCAGGGCCCGGACATCGGCCAGCAGGCGCGCGGCGGCATCGGCCGCACCCAGGTGGGTAAAGGCCACGTCATGGCCGGCGCCGGCCAGACCAAGGACAAGGGCGCGGCCAATGGCCGAAGGCCCGGCGGTGATCAGGGCGAGTCTGGTCATGTCAGGGTCCGGGGCAGGCAGGCGCCAGGGGGCTGCTCGCCGGTGGATCGGGCAGAACCTCTGAGGGCAGGATGAGCTTTCATGCCGATCACCCGCCCCAGGTGCGTTCCAGCACCGCCAGCCAGTTCTGGTGCGTCAGCTTGTCCATCAGTGCGCGGCCGTAACCATGCGCCTCCATCGCCGCGGTCAGGTTCGGCAGCCCCGCCACGTCACCGATGCCCTTGGGCACCGTCGCGCCGTCGAAATCCGAGCCCAGGCCCACGTGGTCTTCGCCCAGCCTGTCCAAGAGGTGATCCAGATGGGCCAGCACATCCTCCCACCCCATGTCGGCGGATTGGCGGCCGTCGCGGCGCAGGAACGAGGTGGCGTAGTTTAGGCCGACCATGCCCTTGGATTCGCGGATCACCGCCAGTTGCCGGTCGGTCAGGTTGCGGGACGAAGGCGTGATGGCATGGGCATTCGAATGGGTGGCCACGATCGGCGCATCCGACAGGCGGGCCACGTCGTCAAAGCCCTTTTCGTTCATGTGGCTCATGTCCAGCATGATCTTCAGCCGATTGCATTCCCGCACCAGCCGCTTGCCCGCCTCGGTCAGGCCCTCGCCGGTGTCGGGGGTTGCAGGGAAGGCGAAGGGCACGCCATGCCCGAAGACCGTGGGCCGTGACCAGACCGGACCCACGCTGCGCAGGCCCAGCGCATGGAAGGCATGCAGCGCGTCCAGATCGGGGCCGATCGCCTCGGCGCCCTCCATGTGCAGGATGCCGGCGATCACGCCCCTGGCCATGCAGTCGCGGATTTCCGCCGCGCTGCGGACGATCCGGAAGGCGCCCTTCGCGGCACGTTCCATCCACATCAGATGACCCACCATCGACAGGGCGACAGGCTGGGCGCTGGCGGCATCGATCGGTGCGGGCAGGGGCAGGCGGAAGGGCGGGTTTTCCATCGCCGTGGCATATTCGGGGTCGTCATGCGCCTTGGGCGAGGGGATGTAGACGGCGAAGAAACCGCCAGCAAAGCCGCCCGCCTTCATGCGCGGCAGGTCCAGGTGCCCCTTGCCCTCGCCCGTCAGCCAGATCGCCTCGCGGTTTTCCGGTGCAAGGTGCAGGCGCAGCAGCAGGTCGTTGTGGCCATCGAAGACGGGATACATGGGCGGGCCCTTGTTCTGGTGGGACGGCCGGGGGCCTCTGCCCCCCAGCCCTTGGATTTCTTGAACCAATGGCCAGACCAAAGGTCAACCCCGGGACAGCCGGGAACAGGGGAAACGGCGCGGGGTCAGGGGTCAAGCATCCGGTCGGCCGAGGCGGCAAACAGGGCGCGGGCGTAGGCGGTGGTCATCCGGGCGGCGGCGAGGGTTTCGCGGCTGAGCTCCTCGACGGCCTGCCCGTGCTGCATGACCAGAACACGGTCGCACATGTGGTCGATCACGGCCAGGTCGTGGCTGACCATCAGGAAGGTCAGGCCGCGCTCGGCCCGCAGCCGCGAGAGCAGGTTCAGGGTTTCGGCCTGAACCGAGGCATCCAGGGCCGAGGTGGGTTCGTCCAGCAGCAGGATGTCCGGCTGAAGCATCAGCGCGCGGGCGATGGCGACGCGCTGACGTTGGCCGCCCGAGAGCTGGTGCGGAAAGCGGAACCGGAAGGCAGCGGGCAGGCCGACATCGCTCAGCGCCTGCTCGATGCGCTGGTCGGTGCCGGGCAGGCCATGGATCGCCAGAGGCTCGCTCAGCACCCGGTCCACGGTGTGGCGCGGGTGCAGCGAAGCATAGGGATCCTGAAAGACCATCTGCACCTGGGCGGAAAACGCCTTGCCGCGCGGATCGGCAAGCGGCTTTCCCCCGATGCGGATCGTGCCGCCGGTCACGGGGGCCAGGCCGCAGATCGCCCGCAGGATGGTGGACTTGCCCGAACCGGACTCGCCCACCAGGCCGAAGCTCTGGCGTTCTTCCACCTTCAGGCTGACGCCCTGCACCGCACGGACCTGCCGGCCGTTGGCGGTGAAGGTGACCGTGAGGTTCTCGATCTCGATCAGGGCCATGTCAGCGCGCCCATTCCGCGTCGCGGTCCAGCGTCGGCAGGGGTTCGCGGCTGCCACCGATCCGGGGCAGGCAGTTCAGCAGGCCCTGGGTATAGGGATGCCGGGCGTGCAGCAGGTCGCGGGCGGCCAGTTCCTCGACGATCTTGCCCTTGTACATCACCAGCACCCGGTCGCAGAACCGGGCGACCAGGCGCAGATCGTGGCTGATGAAGATCAGGCCCATGCCGCGGGTCTTCACCAGATTGTCCAGGATCGCGAGAACTTCGGCCTGCACCGTGACATCCAGCGCCGAGGTGGGTTCGTCGGCGATCAGCAGATCCGGGTTCGGGATCAGCATCATGGCGATCATCACCCGCTGACCCATGCCACCCGAGAGTTCGTGCGGATAGGCCTCCATCACCCGCTCGGGATCGCGGATCTGCACGGCCTGCAGCGCGGCCAGCGCCTTGGAGCGCGCCTCGGCCCTTGTGGCATGGTCGCGCTGGCGCAGGCCCTCCATCAGCTGGTGGCCCACCCGCATCACCGGATTCAGGCTGAACTTCGGATCCTGCATCACCATGGCGATGCGGCGGCCACGCAGGGCGCGCATCCGCGATTCGGGAATCTTCGCAAGATCCTGGCCGTCGAACAGCATCTGGTCCGCCTCGATCCGGCCCGGCGGCCGGATCAGGCGCAGCACCGCGCGGCCGGTCATGGTCTTGCCCGAGCCGGATTCGCCCACGATGCCCAGCCGCTCGCGGTTCAGCTCGAACGACACGCCGCGTACCGCCTGGACCGGGCCGGATTCGGTATCGAAGGTGACGCGCAGGTTGCTGACCGACAGAAGGCTCATCGCCCGGCCCCCCGCGGGTCCAGCACGTCGCGCAAGCCATCGCCCAGCAGGTTGAAGCCCAGCGAGACGATGAAGATGGCCAGGCCCGGCATGGTGGCCACCCACCATTGCTCGAACAGGAACTTGCGCCCCGCGCTGACCATCAGGCCCCATTCCGGCAGCGGCGGCTGCACACCCAGGCCCAGGAATCCCAGGCCGGCCGCCGTCAGGATCACACCCGCCATGTCCAGCGTGACCCGGATGATCACCGAGGGCAGGCACATCGGCATCACATGACCCCAGATGATCCGGGCCGAGGATGCCCCCAGCAGCCGCGTGGCGGCGATATAGTCGGAGTTGCGGACGGTCAGCGTCTCGGCCCGGGCGACCCGCGCATAGGGCGGCCATGAGGTCAGGGCGATGGCCAGCACCGCGTTCACCATGCCCGGGCCGAGCACGGCGACCAGCGCCAGGGCCAGGATGAGTTTGGGGAAGGCCAGGAAGATGTCGGTGATCCGCATCAGGATGCTGTCGACCAGCCCGCCGAAATAACCCGCGACCGTGCCGATCACCAGGCCCGCGACGGGGGCGGTCAGGATCACCAGCAGGACGATATACAGGGTGATGCGGCTGCCATAAAGGATGCGGCTCCAGACATCGCGGCCGAAATCATCGGTGCCCAGCCAGTGGCCCGCCGTCAGCGGCGGTTGCAGCCGGTCTGACAGGGCCTGGGCGATCGGGTCATGCGGCGCCAGCCAGGGCGCGAACAGCGACATCAGGACCAGGGCCAGGGTGATGCCCAGGCCCAGCATGGCCAGCGGATTGCGGCGAAACCGCAGCCAGGCCAACCAGCCCTGCGCCGCCCGCGCCTGCAGGCGGGATTTCGGGTTGGGATCGGACAGCCATTCCAGGGTTGTCATCGCGCCCTCGGGTCGGCCAGACGGTAGAGAAGATCGGACAGAATGTTCAACCCTATGTAGACCGCGCCCACGACGATCGTGCCGCCCAGAACGGCGGGCATGTCATTCACCAGCAGCGCATCGGTGATATAGCGGCCCAGGCCCGGCCAGGCAAAGATCGTCTCGGTCAGCACGGCGCCCTCCAGCAGGAAGGCATAGCTGAGCGCGATGACCGTGATCAGCGGCACGGCGGCGTTGCGCATGGCATGGACCCAGATCACCCGGGCCTCGGGCATGCCCTTGACCCGGGCCGTGGTGATATATTCCTGGCCCAGCTCGTTCATCATGAAGCTGCGGGTCATCCGGCTGATATAGGCCATCGACAGATAGCCCAGCAGCGAGGCGGGCAGGATGATGTGGCTGATCGCATTGCCGAACATCTCCCACTCGCCGGCCATGGCGGTATCGACCAGGATCATGTGGGTCAGCGCGGGCACCTTGAAATCCAGCATCATGTCATAGGCGCTGTCCAGCCGACCCGGCCCGCCGACCCAGCCCAGTTCGCCATAGAACAGCAACAGGCCCATCAGCCCCAGCCAGAACACCGGCATGGAATAGCCCATCAGGCCGACCAGTCGCAGCAACTGGTCGGGCCAGCTGCCGGGCCTGGTCGCGGCCAGGACACCTGCCGGCACGCCGATCAGCACGCCCAGGATCGTGGCGATGGTCGCCAGTTCCAGCGTGGCCGGGAAGTAGCGGAAGATCTCGGACAGGATCGGCTCGCGCGTGCGGATCGACTGGCCCAGATCGCCGTGCAGAACATCCCAGACATAGATGCCGAACTGCTGCCACAGGGGATCGTCCAGGCCCAGCCGGGCGCGGGCCTCGGCAATCTGCGCGGCGGTGGCGCGTTCGCCCAGGATGGCGGTGACCGGGTCCACCGGCACGATGCGGGCAATGACGAAGGTCACGGCCAGAAGGCCGAGAAAGGTGATGGCCAATGACAGGGCAGTGCTGCCCGACTGCCGCAGCAGGCGGATCAGTCCGTGTCGCGGAGGGGGGGAGGCTTCGGTCGCTGCCATGAAAGCACATGCGCGCCCCGGATCGGACCGGGGCGCGCAGGATTTCCCTGCTTACTTGGTGGCCAGCCAGTAGGCCGCCGCATCCACGGCGCCACCCGTGTAGAAGTTCTCGACGTTCGAACGCAGGCCAGTCTGACGCGCCTGCTGGAACATCAGGATGAAGGGCGAGGTCTCGCGATGCTTGATCTGCAGATCGGCATACATGGCCTTGCGCTTTTCGGGATCGCGCTCCATCACCGCGGCCTGGCTCTCGGCGGTCAGTTCGCCCGGGTCATAGGCATTCCGCCAGGCCAGATAGCCCGTGTTGTTCGCCTCATCCGAGTTGTCGGGGTTTTCCGCAAAGGTCGAGGAGTTGGTGTTCGGGTCGGGATAGTCCGGGCCCCAGGTCTGCAGCGTGGCGTCATGCAGACGGGCGCGGTATTCCTTCAGCCCCTCCGCCCCCTCGCCCACCTTCAGTTCGACCGTGATGCCGACCTGCCCAAAGGTATTCTGGATCGACTGGGCCACATCCATCCGGTCAGCCGAGTTGCGCACCGAAAGGACGACCTTGGGATCCTTGATGCCCGATTCCGCCAGCAATGCCTTGGCCTTTTCGATGTCCAGCGAATAGGGCAGGTCGTCCAGCGCGCCGAGATAACCCTTCGGCAGGAAGGCCTGATGCGGGATGACGGCGCCCTTCATGATCGTGTCGGCCATGCCCTGATAGTCGACCGCCCAGCGCATTGCGTCCAGGAACTTGGCGTTCTTGTAGTTCTCGTTCTTCTGGTTGAAGGCCAGGTAATAGACCTGACCGCCCACGTCATTCTGAATCTTCACGTCGGGATTGCCGGCCATGCCTTCCACATCGGTCGGCGTCAGGCTGCGGGCCACGTCGACATCGCCCTTCTCCAGCTGCAACCGCTCGGTCGCGGCTTCGGGGATGTGCTGGATGAAGACGTTCTTGATCTTGGCATCGCCGCGCCAGTAGCCCGGCCGGGCCTCGAGGATCATGCCTTCGTTCGGCTTGAACGACTTCAGCACATAGGCGCCGGTGCCGGCCGAATTGTTCTTCAGCCATTCATTGCCCATGTCGCCGCCGACATCATGCGCCTTGACGGTTTCCGCATCGACGATCGAGGCGACGCCGGCGGTCAGGCAGTTGTAGAGGAAGGTCGGCGCGAAGGGCTTGGAGACCACGAGCATCAGATCATCGCCATGCGCCATGATCATCTGGTCCACGTTCTCGGCGGTCCAGCCGAACTGGTTCAGGATGAAGGCCGGGGTCTTGTTCAGCTTGACGGCGCGTTGCAGCGACCACGCCGCAGCCTCTGCCGTGACCGGGTTGCCGCTGGCAAAGGTCAGACCCTTCTTCATCTTGAACGTATAGGTCACGCCGTCATCGGCCACCGACCAGCTTTCGGCCAGTCCCGGCTCCAGTTCCAGCGTGGTCGGGTTGATCTCGACCAGGCCGTCATAGGTGTTGTTGATCATGTCCAGGCCCGAGAACTCGTAGGCCTCGGCCGGGTCCAGCGACACGATGTCGTCGATGGCCGAGGCCACGACCAGAGTATCCGCCGGGGTTTCGGCGAACAGTGCGGCCGGGGCCGCTCCGAGCAGAAGGGCCGCGAGTGCCGAGGCAACGCCAGCCCGGCGCAGCATGGTGTCCAGTTTCATGGTCTTCTCCCTGAAGTCGCCGGGTGAGTCCCGGTCAATCCTTGACCGATTGGGCAACTTTTGCGGCGTCCTTGTCAACAGAAGCGGTTTCCCCATCGGCGCTTTGCCCAGGGATGCCGTCACATTGCCCGGCGAAGGGTGCGGGATGCCCATTCCTGCGGCGGGCCAGGCGGCCGGGTCGGCGGCCTCCGGCGGGGATATTTCCGGCAAGGTGAAAGGCTTAGGCGGCAAAAGCATCGGTGGCGCGCACCATGGCGTCGGCAATGCCCGGTTCGGTGCCGGTGTGGCCCGCATCGGGTACGATGATCAGTCGCGCCTGGGGCCAGGCGACATGCAGATCGAAGGCGTTCTTCACCGGGGTGCAGATGTCATAGCGACCGTGAATGATGACGGCCGGAATGTCATGCAGCCGGTGGGCATGAGCCAGGATCCAGTCATCGCGGTCGAAAAAGCCGCGATGGATGAAATAGTGATTCTCGATCCGGGCGAAGGCCAGGGCAAAGTGGTCATGGCTCCAGGCGGCCTCGCGCGCCGGGTCGGCCAGCAGCGAGATCGTCCTGCTCTCCCATGCTGCCCAGGCACGGGCAGCGGCGGCGCGTTCGGGCGTGTCGGGGCCGGTCAGGATTCGGCGATAGGCCTGGACCATGTGGTTGCGCTGTTCGCCGGGGATCGGGGCCTGATAGTCGGCGAAGGCGTCGGGGAACAGGAATTGCGCTCCGCCCTCCTCATAGAACCAGTCGATCTCCTGCTGCCGGATCATGA
>JAKALB010000096.1 GCA_021813365.1 Pseudomonadota bacterium
GGGTTTCCTTTATCTTTCAGGCCCGGCGCAGGCGGATCACCACGTCGACGCGGGCGACCTCCATGCCTTCGGGCAGGGCGGGCAACTGGCTGATCACCACACCTTCGGATGGGGCGTCGGACAGGCGATGGCTCTCTTCCCAGTAGAAATGCGCGTGGTCGTCCAGCCGCGTGTCGAAATAGCTGCGACTGCCGTCGACCACGATTTCATGCATCAGGCCCGCGTCGCAGAAGGCACGCAGGGTGTTGTAAACCGTCGCAAGGCTGACCTTTTCCCCGGCGCTGGCGGCCCAGGCGAACAGGCCTTCCGCTGTCACGTGCCGGTCCATCCCGTCGCCGACCAGCAAGCTGGCCAGCGCCAGGCGCTGTCGCGTGGGGCGCAGGCCGCCCCGCTCCAGCCAGGCGGTGCCGCGCGCCTGCCACGCCTCTGTCGTCTGGATCGGATCCGTCATGCGCCGGTTATAGTCGCCTTTGCGCGCCCTGACCAGCCGTCCGCCACAGCAGGGCATAGCCCGCCAGGGCCGACAGGACGGAGCCGGCCAGAACCCCGATCCGCACGGCATTCATTTCCGCGCCGTCGCCGAAACTCAGCCCGCCGATGAACAGCGACATGGTGAAGCCGATCCCGGCCAGACAGGCCAGGGCCAGCATCTGCCGCAGGCTGGCGCCTTCGGGCATTCGGGCCAGACCCATGCGGGTCAGCACCACCACCGCCAGCATGACGCCCAGAGGCTTGCCCAGCACCAGGCCGGTGCCGATGGCCAGGCTGAGGGGCTGAGCCAGGGCAGCCGGACCGGGCAGCACCAGCCCGGCATTGGCCAGCGCAAACAGCGGCACGATCAGGAAGGTCACATAGGGGGCGAGCATGTGATCCAGCCTGTGCAGCGGCGATCCGCCCTTGCGGTCGCGCAGCGGGATGCAGAAGGCCGTCACCACCCCGGCGATCGTGGCGTGGATCCCGCTTTCCAGCACCATGACCCACAGCACCAGCCCCAGCAGGATCGACGGCCCCATCCGGTGGACGCGCGCCAGGTTCAGCGCCACCAGACCGGCAAGCGGCACCAGCGCGGCCACCAGCCAGGCCAGGTTCAGATCATGTCCGTAGAACAGCGCAATGATCAGGATCGCCCCCAGATCGTCCAGGATCGCCAGCGTCAGGAGAAAGGTCTTCAGCGCGGGCGGCAATCCCTTGCCGGCCAGCGCCAGCACGCCCAGGGCAAAGGCGATGTCGGTGGCACAGGGGATCGCCCAGCCCGCCCGCAGCCCCGGCGCCGCGGCCAGCGCCACCACCGCCAGATAGACCAGCGCGGGCATGGCCATGCCGCCCAGCGCCGCCATGCCCGGCAGCATCACGTCCGACATTCGCCGCAGCCGCCCCTCGCGCAGTTCGTATTTGAGCTCCAGCGCGACGCGAAAGAAGAACACGGCCATCAGCCCGTCGTTGATCCACAACAGCACATGTTTCGACAGGCCAACACCATTGAGCGTGATCGCCAGCTCGGCTCCCAGGACCGTATCCAGCCAGGCCTTGCCCGGCGAATTGGCCAGCGCGACGGCCACCAGGGCCGCCGCCATCATCACCACGCCACCCGCCGCCTCATGCGCCAACAGGCGCCGGATTGCTGCCATGAACCACCTCTCTCGCCGTCAGCCTTACCTGCCACCGCGCCTGGTGCAAGCGGCAATACGCCCCGCCCCGGCCGCCCGCCCTGCCCTTGCGCCGCCTTGGACGCCTCTGTTACACGGGGTTCGAGGCGCAGTTGAGGGAGTACCGCGGCCGATGGGGAATTTTCCGACCTATTTCGACAAGGACGCGCTTCTGAGATGCGGGCGGGGCGAATTGTTCGGCCCCGGGAACGCGCAGCTTCCGGCGCCGCCCATGCTGATGATGGACCGGATCACCGAGGTTTCCGAAGATGGCGGCGCGCATGGCAAGGGCCATGTCGTGGCCGAATTCGACATCTCTCCGGACCTTTGGTTCTTTGAATGCCACTTCCCCGGCAACCCGATCATGCCCGGCTGCCTGGGCCTGGACGGGCTGTGGCAGCTGACCGGCTTCAACCTGGGCTGGCGGGGCTGGCAGGGCCGCGGCTATGCGCTGGGCGTGGGCGAGGTCAAGTTGACCGGAATGGTGCGCCCTGACCGCAAGCTGTTGCGCTATTTCGTCGATTTCACCAAGGCCGTGCAGTCGCGGCGCCTGACCATGGGCGTGGCCGATGGCCGGGTCGAGGCGGATGGCGAAGTGATCTATGTCGTCAAGGACATGAAGGTCGCCCTCTCGGCCAGCTGATCCCCTGTCGTGATTTCCGCGTCGGAATCTCGGTCCGGCATCGCTGGATACCGGTAGATGGCGACGGCGGCGGTGGCGGCAAGGCGCGCAAGGTCCGGCCACCGCGCATATCCCGGATTTCCGGCCCGGCCCCCGACGGCGGGCACGGCCTGCGACTGTCTTTGGCAACCGAAATCCCGGTTTCGGCTGCCCGCGCGTGGACCGGCTCCATCGACCAATCCTTGCCAAGCGCGACGGGATTTCCCCAATTCGCTTGCCCACCGTTCCCCTCTCTCGTAGAGAGGCCGAAAGTTGAGGGAGAAGGCCCATGCGTCGTGTTGTCATCACCGGGATCGGCATCATCTCGCCCATCGGCAATTCCGCAGCCGAGGTCGAGGCGAGCCTGCGTGCCGGCCGGTCGGGCATCGTGGCAGCGCCCGATTACGCCGAGCGCGGTTTCCGCAGCCAGGTGAAGGGCCAGCCGCAGATCGTGCTGGAAGACCATATCGACAAGCGCGACCTGCGCTTCATGGGGCCGGGAGCGGCCTATAACTTTCTGGCCATGCAGCAGGCGATTGCCGACAGCGGGCTGGAGCCCGGCGAAGTGTCAAACCCGCGCACCGGGCTGGTCATGGGCTCGGGCGGGCCGTCGACCTCGAACTTCTTTCTGGCCTTCGATGCGGTGATGAACAAGGGCGCGCCCAAGAAGATGGGGCCCTTCATGGTCACGCGCTGCATGTCCTCGACCAACTCGGCCTGCCTGGCCACGCCGTTCAAGATCAAGGGCGTGAATTACTCGATCACGTCCGCCTGTTCGACATCGGCCCACTGCATCGGCAACGGGACCGAACTGATCCAGATGGGCAAGCAGGACATCGTCTTCGCCGGCGGCGGCGAAGAACTGGACTGGACGCTGTCGTGCCTGTTCGACGCGATGGGCGCCATGTCGTCGAAATACAACGACACGCCGCAGCGCGCGGCACGGGCCTATGACGCCAACCGTGACGGGTTCGTCATCGCTGGCGGCGGCGGCGTGGTGGTGCTGGAAGAGCTGAACCATGCCCTGGCGCGCGGCGCCAGGATTTATGGCGAGGTGACCGGCTATGGCGCCACGTCCGACGGGCATGACATGGTGGCCCCGTCGGGCGAAGGTGGCGAAAGGTCGATGCGGCTGGCCATCTCGACCCTGCCGAAGGATCGCCACATCGACTATATCAATTCGCACGGCACCTCGACCGTGGTGGGCGACGTGACCGAGGTCGAGGCGATCCGTCGCGTTTTCGGCCGCGGGCAGACCCCGCCGATTTCCTCGACCAAGTCGCTGACCGGCCATTCGCTGGGCGCAACCGGCGTGCACGAAGCGATCTATTCGCTTCTGATGATGAACGGCGGCTTCATCGCCGCCTCGGCCAATGTGGAGGTGCTGGACCCTGCACTGGATCCGGCCGAAATCGTGACCACGACGCGCACCGGCGTCGAACTGGATTCGGTGCTGTCCAACAGCTTCGGCTTTGGCGGCACCAATGCGACCCTGGTGCTGAGCAAATACAAGAACTGAACCGGGGAAACGGACCCCGGTCACAGGAGGGACGGATGGCAGATCTGATGAAGGGCAAGCGCGGCCTGATCATGGGCGTCGCCAACGAACGCTCGATCGCCTGGGGCATCGCCAAGGCCCTGCATCAGGAAGGCGCCGAACTGGCGTTTTCCTATCAGGGTGATGCCTTCGGCAAGCGGGTCGAGCCGCTGGCGGCCTCGGTCGGGTCGAACTTCCTGGTTGATGTCGATGTGGTGAACGATGCGAGCCTGGACGCCTGCTTTGCCAAGCTGAAGGACCGCTGGGGCACCATCGACTTTCTGGTCCATGCCATTGCCTTTTCCGACAAGAACGAACTGACCGGGCGGTTCATCAACACCACCCGCGGCAACTTCCAGAATTCCCTGACGATTTCCTGCTTCTCCTTCATCGACGTCAGCCGTCGCGCTGCGGAACTGATGCCGAATGGCGGGTCACTGATCACGCTGACCTATGCCGGGTCGAACCGGGTGACGCCGAATTACAACGTGATGGGCGTGGCCAAGGCCGCGCTGGAATCGGCCACGCGCTATCTGGCCAATGACCTGGGGCCGCAGAAGATCCGGGTGAACGCGATCTCGCCCGGACCGATGAAGACCCTGGCCGGCGCGGCCATCGGGGGGGCACGGGCGACGTTCCGCTTCACCGAGGCCAATTCGCCCCTGCGCCAGAACCCGACGCTGGAAGCGATCGGTGGCACCGCCGTCTGGCTGTGCAGCGATTACGGCAACTGCACCAGCGGCGAAGTGGTGCATGTCGACTGCGGCTATCACGTGCTGGGCATGCCGCAGCCGGAGAACATCTGACCCTGCGCCCGGGCCCTGAGGTCAGGCCCGCAGGAAAGCGTTCGGGACAGACACTTGGCCCCTTCGCCAGGTTTTCCTTGCCGGATTCGGTCAGGCCGTCCAGGCTGGGCCGGCGAACAGGAGATGCTTGCCATGACCCAGATGATCTTCGTCAACCTGCCCATTTCCGACGTCGCCCGCGCCCGCGGCTTCTTTGAAGGCATCGGCTTTTCCATCAACCCGTTGTTTTCCAACGAGCAGGCGCTGTGCGTCGTCGTATCCGAAACCATCTTCCTGATGGTGCTGAGGCAGGATTTCTTTGCCAGTTTCATCACCCGCCCCATGGCCGATCCGGCCAGGACCGCTTCGGCGCTGATTGCCCTGTCGCGGGACAGCAAGGCCGATGTGGACCGGATCACCGAGGCCGCCCTCGCGCATGGCGGCACCGAGCCGCGCCCGCCCCAGGATCTGGGCTTCATGTATTCCCGCGCCTTCTGCGACCCGGACGGAAACTGGTTTGAAAGCATCTGGATGGACCCCGCCGCCGCCGCGAGCGGCCCGCCGCAGCAGGACTGACCAGGACTGGAGCGGGTAGCGGGAATCGAACCCGCCCCATCAGCTTGGAAGGCTGAGGCGCTACCACTACACCATACCCGCCGCTCTGCCGCCGGTTTAGCATCGGGGCGCGGCGGGCTCAACCCGTCTGGCGCCCGCCGAAGCTAGGGCCGGGGCGCGAATATGTCACGGTCCGGGTCATAGGGGCCGCCCGAAAGGCCAAAGGCATCCATCACGCTGGAAAACATCGCATCCTGGGCGGCCACGTCCGTGCGCAGCACCGGATGCGCCCGGGCAAAGGCCGCGTTCCGCCAGACCAGGAACGGCACCATGACCTGCTGCTCCGGCGCGACGACCCTGGGTGCACCATGCAGGAACAGCCCGTTTTCGCCCAGCGATTCCCCGTGGTCCGAGGTATAGAGGATCAGGCTCTCGGCGCCCGGCACCGCTGCCACCATTCGCGACAGGCTCGCCAGCAGGTGATCGGTATAGGCTATGGAATTGTCATAGGCATTGACCAGTTCGCCATGCGAGCATTTGGCCACCTGAACCGTCCGGCAGACCGGCTGGAACGGGCCGAATCCGGCCGGATATTTCGTCGAATAGGCCGGGCCGTGGCTGCCTGTCACATGCAACACCACAAATACCCGGTCGGCGGAAGGATCGGCCAGCAGCTGATCCAGCCCCGCCAACAGGCGCGAATCGCCCATCCCGTCCATGCAGGGCCCGCCGGTGCATTGCCCCTGCAAATCCCTGGAATGCAGTCTCCGCGTCACGGTCAGGGGCGGCAGGCCCGTATTGTTCACCCGAACCTCGGTGCGGATGCCATGCCGGGTCAGAAAACTCGGCAAGGGTTCATCCGAGGAAAACTCGCCCGCCGCCCGCCCCTGCCATGACAGGATGCAGGCCACTCCCGCCGTCGTATAGGTGGCGCAGGACTCCGACGCCGGCAGCGCCGTGAAGCCCGCCGCCCGGGTCTCGGCATTGGTGTCCGCGCCATATCCGTACCAACTGAAGTTCTGCGCCCGGGCCGATTCGCCGATCACCAGCACCACGATCTGCCGCTGCCCGGGGGCCAGCGGCGCGACACGGGCATCAGGCAGAGGAAGGATTTCGTGTTCTTCCCGCAGCTTCTTTTCATAGTAACGGGCGGTGTTGACCACATAGTTCCACGGCAGGACTCTCCCGCCCAGCCGCGTGGCATTGGCGTCAAACCAGGGCCAGGTCTGCGACACCGACCAGGCAAATCCCAGCAGCACCAGCAGGGTCATGGCCACGAAACCCAGCCGCCGGGGCCAGGATGGCAGCCGGGGCCGGACCCCCAGCGCGACCAGCGCCGGCAGGATCCCCAGCGGCCCGATCCACAGCAGCATCTGCCAATCCATCAGACCCGAGCTTTCGCCCGGATCGGTGTGCAGGATGTTGCCGATCATGGTGCGGTCGATCTCGATGTTGTAGGTCTGCATGAAGTACAGCGCGAAGGCATTGGTGATCAGCAGCACCGCAGCCGCCAGCCGCATCAGCAGCCCGCCCAGCAGCGACAACACCCCCACCAGCGCCACCATCAGGATCACCTGCAGGCCGCTCAGCGCGAACAGGTTCAGCCAGCGCAGCAGGCCTGCGGGGTCGACCTTCTGCAAGGCATAGGAATAAAGCGGCACCTGATAGGCGATCAGGGTGAAGGCCGCATAGATGGCGGCCCACCGCGTCAGGCTCATTCCATGGCCCGACCCTTGACCCGATCCCCGGCCCGACCCCATGCGCCGCATCTTGCCCTCACCCCGACCCGGCCTGCGACCCGGCCTCGACGGCAGATGCCGAAAAGCTCTCACCCTGTCAATCAGGCCGGCAGCGGTTCGATCAGCTGCGGCCCCTGCGCCCGGTTCGAGTTGACGGCAGGGTCGACCCGATGGCTGCGCAGCACGCCCGCCGCGGTCGGATGCATCAGCAGTGCGGCCCCGGATCCGGCCTCGCCCAGCCATTTGGGCCAGTCCTCGGGTTGCAGGATCAGCGGCTCGCGGTCATGGATATGCGCCAGGTTCGGCCCGGCCTCGGTCGTCACCACGGCACAGGTCAACCGCTCACCCCAGGCTTGCCACAGCCCGCCCAGCGCCATCGGCTGGCCATCGGCCCGCGTGACATACCAGGGAAGACGGCTGCCACCCGGCCCCGGGCTCCACTCATAAAAGCCGCTCGCCACCACCAGGCAGCGCCGCTGCCGGATCGCCTCGCGGAAGGCGGGCTTCTCGGCCACCGTGTCGGCCCGGGCGTTGATGATCAGGGGGCCGTCGTTCGGCGACTTGTACCAGCTGGGGATCAGCCCCCAGCGCATCGCCCTCAGCCGCCGCCTGCCCTCGCCCGCGGTCACCACCGGCACATCCTGGGTCGGGCAGATGTTGAACCGCGGGCTCGCGGGCAGGTCATTGCCGGGCACGGCATCGAACAGCGCCGCCAGCGCCTCGTTCGGATGGGTCAGGGTCAGGCGTCCGCACATCGGGGGCGTGTCATTCCTGCGTTCCCCGCCATCCTTGCCCGCATGGCGCCCGGACGTCCAGCCCATGCCGATGCCCCGACCCCGGCCGAGTGGCGCGCGGTCGAGCGGCGCCGCCGGGCGGCGCCCCACGCGTGGGGAAACGCGCATCCCATTGATTCAAAATGATTCACTCTTTTTCGCCAGGATTCCGTTAACCACGAATCCGCCCCCCTGGCCCTTCAACTTGGCGAAAATATCCCGGGAGGGTCTGGGAGGGCAGCGCCCTCCCAGCCTGGATGCGCCAGCCTAGTGGCCCAGCACCTTGATGCGGCCTTCCACCGCCGGGGCGACCGTGCCCATCTTCTGCAGATAGGCGATCACGTCATTGGCCAGCACGCCACCCTCGGCCCGGGGCAGAACCCTGCCGCCGCCCAGGGCGTCATAGCCGTCGCCGCCGCCCAGGATATAGTCGTTGACGGCCACCTTGTAGACCGCATCGGGCCGCAGCGGCGCGCCGGCGACCAGAACCTCGCTGACGCGCTTGCCGGGCTCGGCCGTCGGGTCATAGGTGAAGCTGAGGCCCGACACCTGCGGGAAGCGGCCTGCGCCTTTCTCCACCTGGCTGACGCCGTTTTCCAGCGCGGCCAGCACCTGCGATCCCGGCAGTTCCGTGACCATGGTGATGTTGCCAAAGGGCAGTTCGGTCAGGATGTCGCGGCGGGTCAGGGCGGTGCCCGGATCATAGGTGCGGTCCGCCCGGATGCCGCCGCCGTTCATCAGCGCGATGTCGGCCCCGGTGGCCCAGCGCATCGCATCGGCGATCAGGTTGCCCATGCTGCTTTCCTCGCCCCGGACCACGTTGCGCCGGCTGTCCAGCGCGGTCGTCGTGGTGCCCACCACTTCGGCCAGGGCTGTGTCCAGCGCGGCCTGATAGGCCTCGACCTTCGCCTGCGTTTCGGGATCGGGCGTCACGCTGGCGGTGTCGATGAAGCGGAAGGCGGGATGCCATTTCACCTGCCGCTTGCCATCCTTGTCGGTGCCCACGGTCACCATCAGATCCACCGGCGACAGCATCCGCGCGTCGATCGAGGTTTCGACATGGGCCGTGATGCCGTCGTAATAGGTGCCATAGGAATGGTCGTCACCCGACAGGATCAGATCGAAGGCCCTGGAGCGGATCAGCCGGCGGTCGTTTTCCCAGTCGGTCTGCACCACGCCGACCACCAGATCGGCCCCGGCTTCGCGCGCGGCCTTGGCGGCGGCAATGGCGCTGTCGACCGTGGGGGCGAATTGCAGGTCGCCGGGGCTGGCGACTTCGGGGGTGGTATCCTGCGCCACGGGGATCAGGGCGATCTTCAGGCCGGCCATTTCCTTGACCATGACCCCGCCCAGACCCGCCGGGGGCTGGCCATCCGGCCCGGTGATGTTGATCGCGGCCCAGGGATAGGCACTGGCCCGGGCCTTGGCAAAGAAGTTGTCGGGGCCGAAATCGAATTCGTGGTTGCCCGGCACCGCCAGGTCAAAGGGCACCAGGCTGGTCAGGTCGATGGCGCTCTGGCCCTGGTCGGTGGCGGCCATCAGGCTGGGCGACAGGAGGTCGCCGTCGAACACATAGATTGTGTTCGGATTGGCCGCGCGCTCGGCCCTGGCCACCGCATTCATCCGGGCAATGCCGCCCTGCACGCCATCGCCGGCCATCTGATAGACATCGCCCACTCCGAGGAAAGTGATCTTTACCGGATCGGCCGCTGCGGCGCTGGCCAGCAGGCCCAGCACGGCCATCAGGAAACTGATCTTCGTCATCTCGATTCTCCTTGTGAAAGGGGCCTCCATGCTGCGGCCGGGGCGGGGGGCTGTCAAAGCCGCGGTTGACCAATGCCCCGCTTTCTTGTCAAACCCGCGACAGACCGCCGGGGGGGCCCCATGCTGATCTACAAGATTCTTCGCCGCACCGAATGGACCGCGTTTCGCAGCGCGGGCGAGACCCTGGGCGCGCCGGTCGATGTGGCCGACGGGTTCATCCATTTCTCGACCGCGACCCAGGTGGCGGAAACCGCGGCCAAATGGTTTGCCAGCGAAAGCGATCTGGTGCTGGTGGCCTGCGATGCGGATCGTCTGGGCGCGGCGCTGCGCTGGGAAGCCGCGCGCAGGGGGGCGCTGTTTCCGCATCTGTACCGGAAGCTGACCCTGGCGGACGTGGTCTGGGACAAGAGCCTGCCGCTGGGCGCCACCGGGCACATCTTTCCCGAGGGCGTGATTTGACCCTCGTCGAACGCCTGGGGCTGGCGGTGCTGCACCGGCTGGACCCGGAAGTGGCGCATGGCCTATCGCTGAAGGCCCTGCAACTGGGCCTGGTGCCCTTGCCGGGCGTGGTGACATCGCCCCGGCTGGCCAGCCGGGTTGCGGGGCTGGCCCTGCCGAACCCGGTGGGGTTGGCGGCGGGCTATGACAAGAATGCCGTGGCGCTGGCGGCGCTGGCGAAATCGGGCTTCGGTTTTGTCGAGGTGGGGGCGGCCACGCCCCTGCCCCAGCCGGGCAACCCCAGACCCCGCCTGTTCCGCCTGACCGCCGAGCGCGCCGTGATCAACCGCTTCGGCTTCAACAACGACGGGGCCGAGGCGATCGGCGCGCGTCTGGCGGCACGGGCGCCGGGGCCGGTGCCGGTGGGGCTGAACCTGGGGGCCAACAAGAGCTCGACCGACCGCGCGGCGGACTATGCCCGGGTGCTGGCGATCTGCGGGCCGCATGTGGATTTCGCGACGGTGAACGTGTCATCGCCCAATACCGAACGGCTGCGCGACCTGCAGGGCGCAGCGGCGCTGCGCGCGCTGCTGGCCGGGGTGATGGAGGTCAGGGCCGGCCTGCCCCGGCCGATCCCGGTGTTTGTGAAGATCGCGCCGGATCTGGCAGCCGAGGATCTGGCGGCGATCGCCGAAGTGGCGCTGGGTGCGAATCTGTCGGGGATCATCGCCACCAACACGACCGTTGGCCGCGAGGGTCTGGAAAGTGCACGGCGCGGCGAGGCTGGGGGCCTTTCCGGCGCGCCGTTGTTCGAAAAGTCCACCCGGGTCCTGGCGCGGCTGAGCCAGCTGACCGGGGGCAGACTGCCGCTGATCGGCGTGGGCGGCGTTTCCAGTGCCGAACAGGCATTCCAGAAGATCAGGGCCGGGGCGAGCGCCGTGCAGCTTTACACCGCGCTGGTCTATCAGGGCCTGTCGCTGGCCGCCGAGATCGCGCGCGACCTGGACAGGATCCTGGCCAGGTCGGGTTTCGCCACGGTGTCGGAGGCCGTCGGCACCGGACGCCACGACTGGCTGTAGGACGGGCATTCGGCCCAGCTCCGCTCTCGCCCGAAACGCCTTGCCCGGAAGGCCGTGCCTAGAAGGCCTTGAACGTCATCGTGGTCAGCGTGCGCACGATCCCGGGAATGTCGAACAGCCTGTCCGACAGATAGCGGCCCACGTCTTCTCCGTCGGGGATATAGACCTTGGCGATCAGGTCGAATTCGCCGCTGGTCGAGAAAAGCTCGCTGACGACCTCGCGGTCATAGATCGCATCGGCGACCTGATAGGTCAGGCCCGGCGTGCAGCGGAACTGGACGAAAACGCAGATCATCTCGGTCTCCAAGGCCGGGGGTTTTCCACCCCCGGGCCCCCGGAGGATATTTGCATCAAGGTGAAAGGGGAAGGGGTCAGTCGTCCTGCGGCTGCAGGGCCAGGGGCGCGGGTCTGGCGACGAGGTCGGAGGTGGTCAGGGGTGTTTTCGGCAGGGCCAGGCGGTTGCGGACCACCCAGTGCAGGCGGGTTTCGGCCCGGGTGATCGCCACATAGGCCAGGCGCTTCCAGAGCGGCAGGCCGGCCTCGTTGCGCCCGGCCTGGGCGGCGGCCCAGAGGTCGGGGGCAAAGACCTGCACGTCGGGCCACTGGCTGCCTTGCGCCTTGTGGATCGTCACCGCCGCGCCATGCAGGAAGGTCGCGCCCATCCGGGCGGCGGCGGGGATGAACGGCTCGGCCGCGTCGGGCTTTTCGATCCTGATGATCGAAGCCGCGCTGACCTGGGGATCTTCGGCCCCCACCACATGCAGGCGGGCGAAGCCCTCGGACTTGCCGGGGCCCAGATAGATCACCTGGGCGCCCTTGATCAGGCCGCGCGCCTCGAGATCGATGCGCTTCTTGCGGTGTTTCAGCGGCAGTTCGATGCCATCGCAGATCAGCGGCTCGCCGGGCAGCAACTGATCCTCGGGGGCACCATAGGCGGCGCGGAAGGCCTGGATCAGCTTGACCCGCGTCACGTTGCGCCAGACCAGCACCGGGCTGCGCGCCATCAGGCCGGAGGACACCCGTTCGGCCCAGACAACGCGGTCGTCCTGCCGGGCGCGGTCCTGCACCATTGCCTCGAAATCCTCGAACCGCAGGGCGTCGTCGGCCAGGGCATGCGCCAGATCGAGGATGGGATTGTCGGCCGTCTGCCGGTGGATGCGATGCAGCACGAGCTTGTGGGCGTCGGGCATCCTGTCGAAGACCATCTCGCCCGATTGGCCCACCGGAGCCAGCTGGGCCGGATCGCCGAAGAGCACGAGGGTCGGAAAAATCTCGCGCAGATCCTGGAACTGGCGTTCGTCGAGCATCGAGCCTTCGTCGACGAAGCCCACGTCCAGCGGCTCTTCCCGCCGTTTCCAGCCCTTGATGAAATCCGACCCGCGCAGGCCCGCCGCCGCCAGTGCGCCGGGGATCGAGGGCACCGTCTGGTAGAAGGCATGAGCGCGATCCAGCGCCAGATCGGTCAAACCTTCGACCGCGGGGCGCGGCGCCTGGCCGGCCAGCCATTCGGCGATCCGTTCGTATTGCGGATCATAGACCGGCGTATAGAGGATGCGGTGGATCGTGGTCGCGGGCACGCCGCGCAGCCGCAGCACCGAGGCCGCCTTGTTGGTGGGCGCCAGCACCGCCAGGGTGCGGCGATCCTTGCGGCGGCGGCCTTCCCAATCGCCCGAGATGACATCGACCCCCAGCGCGCGCAGGGCGCGATACATTTCCGCCAGAAGCAGGGTCTTGCCCGACCCGGCCTTGCCCACCACGGCGAGGACAGCCGATTTTCCCTCGACCCTGGGGGTCAGATGCCCATGGGCGAGGTCGATGCCCATGGACAGAAAGACTTCGGCCAGCCGGTCATGGGCCTCGGCCTGGTCATGGGACAGGGTGATCGCGGTGGACATGGCGCGACCCTAGGGCTTGTGTCCGGCCAAGACCAGTGCCCTAGGGCCTTTTCGGTCGTTGCGAAGGCCCGGCCGAGCCGGGGTCGGTCGGGTCGATCTCGGCATAGGCGGTCAGGATCGTCTCTTGCAGCTTGGCGGCCAGCTTCGGGAAGCCGTTCTCCAGCGCATAGTCGCGCAGCTCCAGCAGACTTTCGAAGACCCAGAAATGCCGCATCGCCCGAACCCCGAAACCTGAAAGCCCAGGGCCATTCTAGAGGTTCTGCGGCGCGGCATAACCGGGAAAGATCGCAACAATTTCACCGCAAATTCGCGAAAAATCCGCGAGTTAAGGTTAAATGTTTCCGATCGCTGCCGAAAATCGGGTTGCGGGGCCTGCGCGGGTGGCGCTAGAGGGGGCGGCCGGCCTCGATCACGTCTTCGAGGGTGCGCAGGCCGGTGCGCGGGGCCTGGACCAGGACGGCCATGTTGCCCGGTTTGTGCACGTTTTTCAGCATCTTCATATGGGCCAGC
>JAKALB010000097.1 GCA_021813365.1 Pseudomonadota bacterium
AACCGAACAGCAGCAGCTGCATGATCGGCACGCCGATCATCATGGCGAATGTCACCCGGTCCCGGCGCATCTGGATGAATTCCTTGGCCAGGACCGCGCCGAACCGGGTGAAGGACAGGTTCATGACGCCCCTCCGGCGAAATTGTCGGGTGTGCGGCCCATCAGCCAGATGAAGGCCTCCTCCAGCCCGCCCTTCACCTCGGACCAGGCCTCCTCCGCGCCCGCGCGGTTCGCGGCCAGCGCGGCCAGCGCCGCCGCATCCGTGCCCGACACATGCAGCACCGTGCCGAACCGCGCCACCTGTTCCACGCCCGGCGCGGCGCGCAACTCGGCCTCGAGCGCCGCGATGCGGGCCATCGGCGCCTCAACCGCCCAGGTCGTCAGCCCCACCATCGCCGGAATTGCCCGGGACGGGCCAGCGACCAGCTTCCTGCCATAGGCGATATAGACGATGTAATCGCATTGCACCGCCTCATCCATGTAATGTGTCGACACCAGCACCGTGACGCCCCGGGCCGAGAGTCTGCGGATCTCATCCCAGAAATCCCGCCGCGCCTTGGGGTCCACTCCGGCGGTGGGCTCATCCAGCAGCAGGAGTTCGGGGTCGTGCAACATGCAGGCCGCCAGGCTCAGCCGCTGCTTCCAGCCGCCCGACAGCCCGCCGGCCAACTGATCCGCCCGATCGGCCAGACCCAGATCCTGCAGCGCGCGGGCCACCCGGGCCTTGCGGTCCTTCATCCCGTACATCCGCGCCATGAAATCCAGGTTTTCCGCAATGGTCAGGTCTTCGTACAGGCTGAACCGCTGGGTCATGTATCCCACACGTTCCTTGATCTGCTGGCTCTGGCGCAGGATGTCGAATCCCAGACACTGGCCCTCGCCCGCCTCGGGCGTCAGCAGCCCGCACATCATGCGGATCGTCGTGGTCTTGCCCGAGCCGTTCGGCCCCAGAAAGCCGAAGATCGCCCCCCTGGGCACATCCATCGCAAGATCATCCACCACCCTGCGGCCGTTGAACGACTTGGTCAGACCGCGCACCGAGATCGCCAACCCGGTCATGGGGCACCGGATGGGGTCAGGCTGACCGGCTGGCCCGGCGTCAGGCCGTGTGCGCCATCAAGCAGCGCCTCGGCCCGGAACACCAGCCGGCCGCGTTCGTCGCGGGAATAGAGGATCGGCGGCGTGAACTGCGGCGCGGCCCCGATCCGGGTGACGCGGGCCCGCAGGGCGCCGGCGCAGGAATCGCAGCTGACATCCAGGACATCGCCGATCTTCAGGGCGGCGCGCTGCGCCTCGGGGATGAAGAAGATCACCTTCAGCGCGCCGGGGTCATAGATCGACAGGATCGGCGCCCCGGCCCCGGCCACTTCGCCCGGATCGTAGAACCGCTGGTCCACCCGGCCGGCGATCGGAGCGGTCAGCGCCCGGTCGTCCAGGGCGATCTGCGCACTCTGCTGCTGGCTTTTCGCCATCTCCAGCGCCGCCTCGGCCGCCAGCCGCTGCGCATCGCGCGCCGGCAGCCGTGCCACGGCCAACTGCGCCTGCAACTGCTCCAGCTGCGCATTGGCCACCGCCAGCGCCGCCTGATCCTGCTGCAACCGTGCTGCCGTGGCCTCTCCCTTTTCGGCCAGCGCGGCCGAGCGCTTCAGATTGGCCTCGGCCAGGGCCCGGTCTGCCTCGGCCCGCTTGACCGAAGCCGCGATGACCGCGATCTCGGCCGCCCGGCTGCCGGTCGACAGATTGTCCAGATTGGCCTGCGCCTGCGCCACCGCCGCCTTGGCCGACGCCAGGGCGGCGGTCTGCGCCTCGGTCTCCAGCCGCACCAGCACCGCGCCCGCGGTGACCGGGTCGCCAGCCTGCACGGCGATCTCGATGATCCGCCCCGCCGACAGCGGCGCGAGGTAAAGGTAATCCGCCTCCAGATAGCCATTCCAGGCGGTCTGCGGCGCCTGCATCAGACCCAGCGCAGTCAGCGCGGCAGTCAGCAGGCCCAAGCTCCAATCGATGAAACCGTTCATGAGGCTGCTTTCTCGGGCGCGAGCCCGGCATCAAGGATGGTCAAATGATTCTCCACCAGCCGATCCAGCGCCAGTCCGTCGGCGGGCTGGATGGCAAAGACACGCGCCAGCAGCACATGAATCAGCAGCGGGCCGACCACGCTGCGCACGGTCAGCTCCGGATCCACCGGCCGGATATGCCCGCCGGCCACACCCTGCGCGATCAACCCGGTCAGGGCCGGCATCACCAGGGCCAGAACCTCGTCCCGATAGATCGCGGCGATATCCGGCGAATGCGGCGCCTCACGCAGGATGAGCGCCGGCACGGCGGCATGGGCGGGATCGGCCATCCGGGCCGCGATCTGGCGCAGGAACCCCGCCAGCACGGGCCGCGGGTCGCCGCGATGGCCCTGCATCTGCCCCACCGCCTGCCCCGCCACCGAGGCGACCGCGCGATGCACCAGCGCCTGCAACAGCGCCTGTTTCGAGGGGAAATACAGGTAGACCGCCGCCTTCGACAGGCCGGCGCGCGCCGCGACCTGGGCCACCGTCGTCCTGGCAAAGCCCTGGGCCGAGAACAGCGCCAGAGCGGCGTCCAGCACTTCATCCGGCCTTTCGGCGGCCCGGCGACGGAACTTCGGCAATGCGGACAACTCTGTCATGGACCATTACTAACTGACCAGTCACTTATTTACAAGCACGGCATCTGCACATGCTGGGCATGGCTGGCTGGTGGCAGGCTGGAGCGGGACATTTGACCCGACACCGGGAAATCCGATGCACCCTGCCGCCTTTTCCGCCAGCCCGGCGGTTGGCAGGCGCCCGGCGCGCCCGTCTGCACCCATTTGGCTGTGCGCCCTTGCGGCCGGGCCCGGTCGGGATAGCATCCCGCGGCCAAGCCAAGGAGGAACGCGATGGACCTGGATCGAAATGGAACCTATGTGGGCCGCGTCTGGCGGGCCGGGATCGGCCCCTGTCTGGTCCATCTGCGGCAGGGCCGGCTCTGGGATGTGACCAGCCCCGCTGCCCCGACGATGCGCGACCTGCTCGAATTGCCCGACCCGATCCGCCAGGTGGCCGCGAGTCCCGGCACCGACCTTGGCCCCGTCGAAAGCTGGCTGGCCCGGATCGAGCCTGCCGCCGACAGCGATCATCTCCTCTCGCCCGCCGATCTTCAGGCGGTGAAGGCCTGCGGCGTGACCTTCGCCCGGTCGATGGTAGAGCGGGTGATCGAAGAGCGCGCCGGCGGCGATCCGGCCCGCGCCCAGGAAATCCGCGCCCGGGTGGCCGGGGTGATCGGCGACAGCCTGCGCAGCCTTGTGCCGGGCTCGGAGAAGGCCGCCGAGGTGAAGCGCCTGCTGCAGGCCGAAGGGTTGTGGAGCCAGTATCTCGAGGTCGGCATCGGCCCCGATGCCGAGGTCTTCACCAAATGTCCGCCAATGGCCTCTGTCGGCAGCGGCGCCTCGGTCGGGCTGCACCCGATCAGCCACTGGAACAACCCCGAACCCGAGGTCGTCCTGGCCGTCGCCTCGACCGGCCGGATCGTCGGCGCCAGCCTGGGCAACGATGTGAACCTGCGCGATGTCGAGGGGCGCTCGGCGCTGCTGCTGGGCAAGGCCAAGGACAACAATGCCGCCGCCGCCATCGGCCCCTTCATCCGATTGTTCGACGACCGTTGGGATCTGGAGGATGTCCGCCGGCTGGACCTGACCCTGACGGTCAGGGGGGCCGACGGCTTCGAGTTGCAGGGACGCTCCTCGATGGCCGAGATCAGCCGCGACCCGTCCGATCTGGTGGCGCAGGCGCTGGGGCGGCATCATCAGTATCCCGACGGGATGATGCTGTATTGCGGCACGATGTTCGCCCCCACCCAGGATCGCGACGGCCCGGGCCAGGGGTTCACGCACCATCCGGGCGACCTGGTCACCATCGCGGCGCCGGGCCTGGGGGCCCTGGTCAATCCGGTACGTCTGGCCACCGAGGCACCGGAATGGACCTTTGGCGCCGGGGCATTGATGCGCAACCTGGCCAGGCGGGGGCTGCTGGCCGGTTGAGCCGCCACGGCCGAAATCCTCGGCGGGCACCGCCGACCGGGTTTGCGCTGCGGCTTGACCTGCCCCGAGTGGAGCCGACAGAACGCCAGGCCCGAGGCAGCCGGTCCGGCCTCGCGGCCCCGGTCGGCGCCGCGCGCCGCCGCGTCGGTCAGCTGGCCGCCAGGCCCGGCAATGCGCCATCGGCCTTCATCACGTCTTCCAGCGTCAGGCTCTCGATCAGCACGAGATAGGAATAGAACACTTCGGCGAAAACCCGGCGGATGCGGCAAGCCGTCTCGTCGCGGCAATCCTCGCAGCGCTGATAGGCCGACCGCGACAGGCAGGCCAGCGGCGCCATCGGCCCGTCGATCATCCGCAAGAGCTCGGACACCGAGATCTGATCGGGCGCGCGCAGCAACTGATAGCCCCCGGACCGACCCCGCGTCGAGCCGATGATCCCGGCATTGCGGATTTCCAGCAGAATATGCTCCAGAAACCGCTTGGGCGCGCCCGACCTCCTGGCGATCTGTTCGATCGTAAGCGGCTCGGGATGGCTGGACCGCGCCTCGTCGGCCAATACCAGCAGCGCCTTCAAAGCGTATTTCATCTTTTGCGTGATCATGGGCACTGACCTATCGCCCGGCACACCGGGAATCAATTGTTCAAGTCGGTCCAGATGGCGCAGTTCGGCGAAACTGTGGCCCGCTCCGCCAGAATGTCACGGTTTTGCTGCAATTGAACCGGACCGCGGTCCACCAAGGTCCAATTTTCGCCAATCCCCGTTCTTAGACCGACAGTGACAATTTCTGCGCCGTGGGCAATTTCCGCGGCCCTTGCGAGTGGAGCAACGCTGTGGCCGACTTTCCAGGCACTGCCGGCAACGACACGCTTACGGGCGGGGCGGGGGCCGACACGATCACGGGCGATGCGGGCGACGATCTGCTGGCGGGCCTGGGTGGCGCCGATCTGATCGATGGCGGCACCGGAACCGATACCGTCACCTACAGCGCCTCGGCCGCGGCGGTGACGGTCAATCTTCTGACCAATGTCAACACCGGCGGCGATGCGGCCGGCGACAGCCTGGTGGGGGTCGAGAACGTCATCGGCTCGAACCTGGCCGACAGCATCACGGGCGACGCCAACGACAACGATTTGCGTGGTGGCAACGGCAACGACACGCTGAACGGCGGCGACGGCAACGACACGATCATGGGCGGCGCGGGCAGCGACAGCCTGATCGGCGGCAACAATGTCGACACGGTGGATTATTCCACCTCGGCCACGGCGGTCAGCGTCAACCTGTCGACCAATGCCGTGTCAGGCGGCGATGCTGCGGGCGATACGATTTCGGGCTTCGAGAACGTCGCGGGTTCGGCCGGCAATGACACGCTGACCGGAAGCGGCACGGCCAATCTGCTGTCCGGACTGGCGGGCAATGACCGGATCGACGGCGGCCTGGGCGATGACACGCTGATCGGCGGGGCGGGGGCCGATACGCTGCTGGGCAACACCGGCATCGACATGGTCAGCTACGCGACCTCCTCTGCCGCGGTGAACGTGAACCTGGCGGTCGCCATCCAGTCGGGCGGCGAAGCCGCGTCGGATTCGCTGAGCGGCTTCGAGAATGTCACCGGTTCGGCCTTCAATGACACGCTGACCGGCGACGGCAATGCCAACCAGCTGTTCGGCGCGGATGCGGCCGACAATCTTTCGGGCGCAGGCGGGGCCGACAGCCTCTATGGCGGCGCGGATACCGACACGCTGGCAGGCGGGGCCGGGGCCGACAGCCTGGACGGCGGCAGCGAGATCGACGTGGCCAGCTATGCGGCCTCCACCTCGGGCGTCACGGTCAATCTGACGACCGGCATCAACACCGGCGGCGATGCGGCCGGCGATCTGCTGACCCATGTCGAGAACGTGATCGGTTCGGGCCTGGCGGATTCGCTCACCGGCGACGGCAACGACAACACCCTGTGGGGCGGCGCGGGCAATGACACGCTGATCGGCGGCCTGGGCAGCGACAGCCTGGATGGCGGCACCGGCAGCGACACGGCGGATTATTCGGCCGCCGGCGAGGCGATAGCCATCGACCTGGTGCTGGGCACCGCAGCGGGCGGCACGGCCGCGGGCGATACGCTCACCTCGATCGAAAACCTGGTCGGCACCGCGTTCGACGACACGCTGACCGGCGACATCAACGCCAACGCCTTCCAGGGCGCGGCAGGCGCCGATGCCCTTGCGGGCGGGGGTGGCGCCGACAGCCTGTATGGCGGCAGCGAAAACGACACGCTGACCGGCGGCGCGGGCGGCGACAGCCTGGACGGCGGCACGGGCCTTTCGGACCTGGCCGACTACAGCGGCTCGTCCCTGGGGGTCAGCGTCAACCTCACTACGGGCCTGGGCAGCGGCGGCGACGCGGCCAGTGACGTGCTGCTGAACATCGAAAACCTGACCGGATCGAACAACGCCGACACGCTGACCGGCGACGCCAATGCCAATGTGCTGACCGGCGGCGCGGGCACCGACAGCCTGTCGGGCGCCGGCGGCGCGGACATCCTGCATGGCGGAAACGAGAACGACACCCTTGCGGGCGGTGCCGGCGGCGACCTGCTGGATGGCGGCGCGGGCAGCGACACGGCGGATTACTCGGCCTCGAGCCTGGGTGTTGCGCTTGATCTGTCGACCGGCATCGTCGCGGGCGGAGATGCAGCCGGCGACACGCTGAGCGGGATCGAGAATCTGGTGGGCTCGGCCCAGGCCGACACGCTGATCGGCGACGGCAATGCCAACCACCTCTACGGCGGCGCTGGCAACGACTCGATCAGCGGCAACGACGGCGACGACTACATCGCCGGTGGGGCCGGCGCCGACACGATGACGGGCGGCATCGGCAGCGACACGATCGATTATTCGTCCTCGGCGGCGGCGATCCAGATCAATCTGGCCACCAACACCTTTGCCGGTGGCGATGCGGCCTCGGATGCGGTCTCGGGCTTCGAGGCGGTGGTCGGCACCGCGTTGGGCGACAGCCTGGTGGGCGATGCCAATGCCAACGCCTTCTACGGCAACGCCGGCAACGACACGCTGAACGGCGGCGACGGCAATGACACGATCGTGGGCGGCGCGGGCAGCGACAGCCTGATCGGCGGCAACAATGCCGACACGGTGGATTATTCCACCTCGGCCAGCGCCGTGAACATCAACCTGACCAGCGGCACCAACACGGGCGGCGATGCCACGGGCGATACGCTGTCGGGCTTCGAAAACCTCGTCGGGTCGAACTTTGCCGATACGCTGGTGGGCGACCTGAACGATCAGGCCATCTATGGCGGCAGCTTCGGCGACACGATTTCGGGCATGGCCGGGGCCGACAGCCTTTATGGCGGCAACGAAAACGATACGATCGCTGGCGGCGCCGGCGCAGACATCATCGACGGCGGATCGGGCACCGACACGGCCGATTATTCATCTTCGGGCGCGGGGGTCGATGTCAGCCTGGGCGCCGGTGCCGGAGCGGGCGGCGACGCTGCCGGCGACACGCTGCTGTCGATCGAGAACATCACCGGTTCGGCCTTCGCCGATACGCTGGCGGGTGATGCCGGCAACAACGCCCTGTATGGCGCCGCCTTGGCCGACAGCCTGGTGGGCAGCGACGGCAACGACAGCCTCTATGGCGGCACGGAAGACGACACCCTGGCCGGCGGCGCCGGCGTGGACAGTCTCGACGGCGGCGCGGGCACGGCCGATGTGGCGGATTACTCCGGCTCGGCCGCGGCGGTAACGGTCAACCTGACCACCGCCGTCAACACGGGCGGCGACGCCCAGTCCGATGTGCTGGTCAACATCGAAGCCGTTTCCGGCTCTGGCCTGGCGGATCAGATCACCGGCAACGCAGGCGCCAACATCCTGTCGGGCAATGGCAGCGACGACACGCTATCAGGCGCGGGCGGGATCGACACCCTGCTGGGCGGGGCGGGCAACGACAAGCTGTCGGGCGGGGCCGGCGGCGACAGCCTGGACGGCGGAGACGGGTTCGACACGGCGGATTATTCGACGTCCAGCGCCGGGATCGTGGTCGATCTGACCGCGGGCTCGATCACCGGCGGCGATGCCACCGGCGACACCCTGGTGTCGATCGAGAACATCGTGGGCTCCAGCCAGAGCGACACGATCCTGGGCAACAGCAGCGACAATGTGCTGATCGGCGGCGCCGGAGCCGACAGCCTGGTGGGCGACACCGGCAGCGACACGGCGGATTATGCGACCTCGGCCACGGCGATCACCCTGGATCTGGGCCTGGGCCTGGGCACGCAGGGTGATGCGGCGGGCGATACCCTGAGCGGGATCGAGAACATCCGCGGCTCGGGCCTTGCCGACAGCATCCTGGGCGATGCCAATGACAACGTGCTGGCCGGCGCATCGGGCAGCGACACGCTGGACGGCAAGGCCGGCATCGACACGCTGGACTATGCCGGCTCTGCGGCCGGGGTGAATGCCTCGCTGATCACCGGCTTCGGCTATGGCGGCGATGCGCAGGGCGACGTGTTCTCGAACATGGAGAACATCATCGGTTCCGGCCTGAACGACACGCTGACCGGCAACAGCGTCAGCAACGTGCTGACCGGGGGGGCGGGCAACGACTCGCTGACGGGGGGTGCCGGCAACGACACGCTGCTGGGCGGCGCGGGCAACGACACTCTGGTGGTCGATTCGACCAATGACGTGATCACCGAAGGCAACGGACAGGGCACCGACCTGGTGATGTCCGGGGTCGACTGGACGCTGGGCGACAACCTGGAAAACCTGACCATGACCGGTCAGTTCGACGGCATCGGCACCGGCAACGAGCTGAACAACGTGCTGACCGGCAACTCGGGCACGTCGAGCGTGATCGGCAGTCGCGGCTACAACCAGCTTTACGGCCTGGCGGGCGCCGACACGCTCTACGGCGGCGGCGGCAACGACACGCTGGATGGCGGCGCGGGCGATGACAGCATGGCCGGCGGGCTGAACAACGACATCTATGTCGTCGACAGCGTCAACGACATCGTCAACGAAAGCTCGGGTCAGGGCACCGACGGCGTGCAGACCGCGCTGGACAACTACAGCCTGGGCACCAATCTCGAAACCCTGACCCTGCTGGGCACGGCCGACATCGGCGGCATCGGCAATTCGTCCAGCAACCTGATGACGGGCAATGCCGGCGCCAATTCCCTGCAGGGGCTGCTGGGCACCGACACGCTCAACGGCAATGCCGGAAACGACACTCTGGATGGCGGCGCGGGCGCCGACAGCATGGCCGGCGGCGACGACAACGACACCTATTACGTCGACACGTCCTCGGACAAGATCACCGAGCTGTCGACCGGCGGCATCGATGGCGTCATCTCGTCCGCCTCGATCACCCTGGCCATCTATGTCGAGAACCTGACCTTCACCGGCATCGACAACCTGGTCGGGACCGGCAATGCCTCGGACAATGTCCTCACCGGCAACACGGGCAACAACGCCTTCTACGGGCTGGCCGGCAATGACACCGCCTATGGCGGAGCCGGCAATGACACGCTGGATGGCGGCCTGGGGAATGACAGCCTGACCGGCGGCGCGGGCGATGATGTCTATCTCGTCGACAGCATGACCGATGTGACCGTGGAAGAGGCCGGCGCCGGCAACGACACGGTGCAGTCCTCGACCAGCTGGACGCTGGGCGCCAATTTCGAAACCCTGGTCCTGACCGGCGCGCTGAGCGTCAACGGCACCGGCACCAGCCATGCCGATGCCCTCTCCGGCAATACCGGCCACAATGCCCTTTCGGGTCTGGGCGGCGATGACACGATCAACGGCGGCAACGGCAACGACACGCTGGATGGCGGCACGGGTGATGACAGCATGACCGGCGGCACCGGCAACGACACCTATGTCGTCGACAGCCCGTCCGACACGCTGATCGAAGCGGCCCTGGGTGGCACCGATGAAGTGCAGGTCTCGGTCGACTACACCCTGCTGACCGATTTCGAGAACCTGACTCTGATCGGCAGCGGCAACGTGAACGGCACCGGCAACGCGGTCGCAAACCTGCTCACCGGCAACGCCGGGCACAACCAGCTCTCCGGCATGGAGGGCAACGACACGCTGAGCGGCGGTGACGGCAACGACACGCTGGACGGCGGCACCGGCGCCGACAGCATGTCGGGCGGGATCGGCGACGACACCTTCTATGTCGACAACACCGGCGATGCGGTGATCGAGGCGGGCGTGGGCGGGACCGACCAGGTGCTTTCCTCGGTCAGCTTCACCATCGGCACCGGCGTCGAAAGCCTGACCCTGACCGGCGCCGGCGCGATCAATGGCACCGGCAACTCGATCGGCAATACCCTGACCGGCAACGACGCGGCCAACGCGCTGTCCGGCGGCGGCAGCGCCGACACGCTGGTGGGCAACGGCGGCGCCGATACCCTGAACGGCGGCACCGATGCCGACAGCATGACCGGCGGCGACGGCAACGACACCTATGTGGTCGATGCCCTGGGCGATGTCTTGGTCGAAACCTCGACCGGGGGCACCGACCTGGTGCAATCCACCATCAGCTGGACGCTGGCCGCCAGTTTCGAGAACCTGACCCTCACCGGCGGCGCCAGCACCACGGCCACCGGCAACGCCACGGCCAACGTCCTGACCGGCAACTCCGGCGCGAACAGCCTGTCGGGCCTGGGCGGCGCCGACACGATCCTGGGTGGCAGCGGCAACGACACGATCAATGGTGGCGCCGGCGACGACAGCATGAACGGCGGCGCGGGCAATGACATCTTCGTGGTCGACAGCGCGGCCGACATCGTGGTCGAAGGTTCGAACGGCGGCACCGACACCGTGCAGACCGCGGTCGCCTGGACCCTGGCCGCCGATTTCGAGAACCTGACCCTGACAGGCGCGGCCTATGTCGCCGGAACGGGCAACGGCGTGGCCAACATCCTCACCGGCAATTCGGGCTACAACGACCTGCAAGGCCTGGGCGGCAACGACACGATCTATGGCGGCGCCGGCGAAGACACGCTGAACGGCGGTATCGGCGCCGACTCGATGGCGGGTGGCGACGGCAACGACTTCTACTTTGTCGACAACACCGCCGACGTGATCTCGGAATCCTCGTCGGGCGGATCGCAGGACAGCGTGAGTTCCTCGGTCAGCTACACGCTGGCCAACTATATCGAGAACATCACCCTGACCGGCAGCGCCGTCGGCGCCACCGGCAACTCGGCCGCCAACGACATCAACGGCAACAGCGTGTCGAACATCCTGAACGGCAGCACCGGCAATGACACGATCGATGGCTTCAACGGCAACGACACCATCGACGGCGGCACCGGCAACGACAGCATGACGGGTGGTGCCGGCAACGACAGCTACTATGTGAACGCGCTGGGCGATATCCTGGTCGAGGCTGCGGGCGGGGGCACCGACACGGTGATCTCGTCTCAGTCCTGGACACTGGCGACCGATTTCGAAAACCTGACCCTTTCGGGCAGCGGCGCCCTGTCGGCCACCGGCAACGCCGCGGCCAACATTCTGGTCGGCAATTCGGGCGCCAATGTCATCAAGGGGATGGACGGCAACGACGACATCACCGGCGGCGCGGGCAATGACACATTGACCGGCGGCAACGGCGCGGACCACTTCATCTTTACCTCGGCCTCCGGCTCGGGCACCGACACGATCACCGATTTCGGCACCGCGACCGGCGACGTGATCGAGTTGCAGGGCCTGCTGGTGGGAACCTTCTCGTATATCGGCGCGGGCAATTTCTCGGGCGCGGGCCAGACCGAGGCGCGGTTCAATGCGGGTCAGGTGATCTTCGACGTCGACGGCAACGGCACGGGCGACCTGACCATCAAGCTGACCGGCATCACTTCGGCCGGGCAACTGTCGACGAACGATTTCCTGTTTACCTGAGGATCGCCCGGCAACTCTCTGGTGTGGCTTGCGAATTCATCGGCCACACCAGGGCTTCTGGCGGGTGTTTCAGGCCGGTCTCAGCACGCGCGCCTCGTGTCGTTTCAGCGTGGTGCGCGCGGCATCGAAACCGGTGAACCGACCGCCCGCAAGCACCGGAAATATGCGGAACAGCTCGTCGCGCTCGGGCTCGTCCAGACCCGATACGGTGCGGTCGCCGGGCTGGAAGCTTTCGCTCCACGCGCCATCGGCCAGCACCAGTTCGTGCCGGTCGAACAGGATGTGGACATAGGTGATCTCGTCCACAACCTCGGCCCGGATGCCGGGCAGGTGGGCAAGATGCAGGGCGCGAACCAGCACCTCCTCCTCGCCGAACAGCAAGGCCGCACGCGGTCCGTCCTGCAACATCCGGTGCTGGCGCGACACGCGCATGTCGCGCAGCGGCAGACCATGGCCCAGCGCCCCCTTTGCGATAAGGATCGGCTGAAGACTGGGATCGGCCCGCAACTCGGCGGTGCGCAGGCTGCGCTGACCGATCCAGCGGATCGGCTGCAACCCGTGATCGCGGGTGCGGACCAGATCGCCGACCCGCAGCGTCTCGATCGGGCGCTGGCCACCGGCGGTGGCGATCAGCGTGCCGGGGGTAAAGCAGGCCACGATCCGCTCGATGTTGGTGAAGGTCGTGGTGCCGATGACCGCGCCCGAGGCATCGAGGAAAAAGATCGTGCCGGCCTGCGGATTGGTGGGGTCATACACGATCCGGTAGGGCCCGCTGCCGGTCAGATCCAGAATGTCGTTGTCGCCCAGGCCGCCGTCGATCGTGTCGCCCACGCCGGCATTGATCGTGTCCGACCCTGCCCCGCCCTGCAGAAAGTCGGCCCCGGCACCGCCCGACAGGTAATCGGTGCCGGCTCCGCCATACAGACTGTCGGCGCCATCGCCGCCCAGCAGCGAGTCGAGCCCGTCCCCGCCCAGCAGCATGTCGGCCCCGGTGCCGCCATCCAGCGTGTCGTTACCGATTCCGCCATCCAGGCTGTCATTGCCCGCGCCGCCGCTCAGGCTGTCGTTGCCGGCATCGCCATAGAGGCTGTCATTGCCGGCATTGCCCAGCACCGTGTCATTGTCGGCCCCGCCATAGGCGATGTCATCGCCCCCCAGCGCGTCGATGTAATCATTGCCGGCATTGCCGTAGAGGACATTGGTGTAGACGTCTCCGGTCAGGCCCTGCTGATTGAAGCCGATGATCGTGTCATTGAAGGCCGAGCCGTAGACCCCATCCACACCCTGCAGCACGTCGCCCTGTGCATCGCCATAAAGCGCCGTCCAGTTGCTCAGGTCG
>JAKALB010000098.1 GCA_021813365.1 Pseudomonadota bacterium
CCGCCAGTTGCTGGGCCTGGCCGTGCTGGCCGTGGTCGTGCCGGTCGTGCTGTTCCTGGTGCTGGCCGGGGTGCGTGACGGCCTGGGCACGGCGCTGGCCGATCCGGTCGTGCTGCCCAAGACCGTTCTGCCCGCGCTGGCCTTTGCCCTGGCGCTGCCGGAACTTGCCCGCCTGGCCCACCCCGAGGGCCCCGGCGAGACGCGCCTGCACCGCCTGGCCCTGCCTGCACTGGGCGTGCTGGGGCTCGGCGGGCTGGTCCTGTTCGACCGCGACGCGCTGGCAAGCAGCCTGGAGCCGGGCCTGTTCGGCGTGCTCGAATGCCTGAGCCTGATCCCGCTGCTGGCGGCCGTTCCCACCGTGGCTGGGCTCGCGCTGTTGCGCCGCGGCGCGGTGACGGCACCGGGGCTGGCCGGGGCGGTCGCGGGCTTCGTGGCGGGCAGCGGGGCGGCGGCGGGCTATTCGCTGTTCTGCATCCGCGACAATCCGGCCTTCTACCTGATCTGGTATGGCGTGGCCATTGGCCTGGTCACGCTGGCCGGGCGCTGGGCCGGGCGGCGCTGGCTGGTCTGGTAGCCGGGCCAGCCGGGGCGGGGCCGGGGCGAAGCGGGGCCAGATCGGAAGGCGCCCGGCCGGGCGCCGCGCAGGCCAGGGCGAACGCGGCGGATTTCAATGCCTTGCGGCCTCGGCCACGGCCCTGAGCGCCGCGATGTTGGCACCATAGGGCGCGGGGTTGTCCACCGACCCGCCCTTGAATACGGCCGATCCCGCAACCAGCACATCCGCCCCCGCCGCCACGACCAGCGGCGCGGTGTCCAGCGTCACGCCGCCGTCGACCTCGATATGGATCGGCCGGTCGCCGATCATCGCGCGCAGGCGGCGGACCTTCTCGATCTGGCTGTGGATCAGTTTCTGCCCGCCAAAGCCGGGGTTCACCGTCATCACGTTCACCAGATCCACCATGTCCAGCAGATATTCCACCGCCTCGATCCCGGTGCCGGGGTTCAGGCACAGCCCGGCCTTGCAGCCCAGCGCCCGGATCGCCTGCATCGTGCGATGCACATGCGGTCCCGCCTCGACATGAGCCGAGATCACGTCGGCTCCTGCCTTCGCGTAACTCTCCAGAAAGGCATCGACCGGAGAAATCATCAGATGGACATCCATCACGCCCCGGATATGCGGCCGGATCGCGGCGCAGGTCGCCGGGCCGAAGGTCAGGTTCGGCACGAAATGGCCGTCCATCACATCCACATGCACCCAATCCGCGCCCTGCGCCTCGATGGCGCGGCATTCGGCGCCGAAATTGGCGAAATCGGCGGACAGGATCGAAGGCGCGATCTTGATGGCGCGGGAAAAACGCATGTCCGGCTCTCCTGTGCGCGGACGCCCAGGGCAGGCCATGGTGGGCGCAGGGCCATGCCCGATCGGTCCGATTCCTGACGATACCCCCGCTTCGCATTGCCCGCGTCCTGCCGCAAGCCGAAAAGCCGCAATGCCGATCCGACGCCGACCGCCCGGCCCCATGGCGCCTTTTGCCCGTCTGGCCGCCCGTCTGGCCGCCGTCTGGCTGCCGTCTGGCTGCCCGCCTGGCCCGCCCTGCCTCTGGCCGGGACTTTCGCAATTTGGCATTGACTTTGAATGGGCGCCAAGCCCTTCCTTTCGTGAAAGGTCCGTCAGAGGCCGTCCCAACCCGACAGGAGTGTCCCATGCCCACCCCCAAGGCTGCCCTTTCCCCGCTGGCCGTGCTGGCCGTGCTGGCCGTCACCGGACCTGCACGCGCCGAAGGCGAATTGAATGCGCTGGTCTGGTGCGATCACACCGATCCGGCCCTGATCGAGCCGTTCGAGACGGCCAACAACGTCAAGGTGAACCTCAAGGAATACGAAGGCACTGCCGCCGGCATGGCCATCCTGGAACAGTCGCGGCCTGGCGATTGGGACGTGCTGGTCATCGACGCGGTCGACGTGCATCGCGCGGTCGAAGCGGGCAGGCTGGCCCCGCTGGATCCGGCCAGCCTGCCGCAGGCCGATCTGTTCCCCGAACTGGTGATGGCCGAGAACAACCAGGTCGGCGGCAAGACCTATGCCATCACCGAAAAGTTCGGCTACAACACGATTTCCTATGACCGGACCAAGGTCGATCCCGCCGATATGGAAGACTGGGCCGCCTTGACCAGCGGCAAATACGATGGCCGGATCGGCATCTATGACTATTACCTGCCGGTGCTGGGCCTGGTCGCGGTGGGGCAGGGCATGAAGACCTCCGACATCAACGCCGCGACCCTGCCCGCGCTGCGTGACCCGCTGATGAAGCTGCGGGCGGCGGCGAAACAGGTCTCCGACGTTGTCGCCAGCCAGACCGCACTGGCGACCGGCGAGGTCGACATCATCGTGGGCGGGGGGGAATGGCTGACGGCCGTGCTGGCCGCAGACAACCCCAACCTGGACTGGACCATTCCCAGGCAGGGCGGCTTGCGCTGGGCACAGTCGATCGGCGTGGTGCAGGGCGCGGCGCATCCCGACCTGGCACTGAAATTCGTGCAATACATCCTGTCGCCCGAAGGTCAGGCGCGGCTGGCGACCTCGTCCTGCTATTGGGGCATGCCCACCAACACCAGGGCCGGCGATGTCCTGACCGCCGAGCAGAAGGCCGTCTTGCGCTGGGACCAGCAGCCCGACTACCTGAAGCGTGCCCAGCTCTATCCGATCCCCGATGCCGCCACCGACCAGGCGATGCAGGATCTGTGGACCGAGATGCTGAACCAGTGACATGGCCACTCTGGCCGCCCGCGAACGCCGCCTGGGCTGGGGCCTGATCGCCCCGGCCCTGGTCTGGACCGCCGCCTTCTTCCTGCTGCCCTTCGCCGCCATGCTGGCGCTCAGCTTCGCGCATATGGAGGGGCGGGCGATCGTTTCGGGCCTTTCCCTGGACAATTACGCGCGGGCCCTGGGCGACCCGACCATGCTGAAGGCGCTGGTCAATTCGCTCGAGATCACCGCAATCGTCACGCTCGTCTCGGTCCTGCTCGCCTGGCCGCTGGCCGCCACCATCGCCTGGACCATCCCGCCCCGGCTGCAACGTCTGGCCCTGCTGCTGGCGGTGCTGCCGTTCTGGACCTCCTATGTCGTCCGGTCCTATTCCTGGCTTCTGGTGCTGGGCAAGAACGGCGTGCTGAACAAGGCGCTGATCGGGGCGGGGCTACTGGGCGAGCCGCTGCAGCTTGCCTCGACCCGCAGCGCCACGGTCATCGGCTTCGTGCATTTCTTCGTCATGCTCCTCACCCTGACGATCTATGCCAACCTGGTGCAGCTCTCGCCCAACTATGCCCGCGCCGCCGCCGACCTGGGCGCCAGCCGCCTGCGTGTCCTGTGGCATGTCATCCTGCCGCTGACCCTGCCCGGCATCCTGACCGGCGCCTTCCTGACCTTCGTTCTGTGCATCGGCGACTACATCACCCCGCAAATCCTGGGTGGCAACACCGAACTGACCCTGCCCCAGCTGATCATGCTGCAACTGCAACGGTCGGGGAACTTCCCGCTGGCCTCGGCCCTGTCGGTGGTGCTGATGGCGGTGGTGACGCTGGCCTATGCCGCCGTCGCCCGCTGGATCAGACTGGATCGGCTATGAAACCGCTTGCCTGGGCCTATCTCGCCCTTGCCTATGTCTTCATCTTCCTGCCCGTCGCGGTGCTGGTGGTGTTTTCCTTCCAGGACGGCCGCCTGCCGGTGCCGCCCTTGCAGGGCCTTTCGCTGCGCTGGTATGAAAAGGTCCTGTCCGACGGCGACCTGATGACCGCCCTCGGCCATTCCGCCCTGGTGGCGGTGATCTCCTCGGCCCTGGCGCTGACGCTCGGTTTCCTCGCCGCCCATGCGCTGGCACGAGTCCATCTGCCCGGATCGGCCGTGATGCGCGGCCTGCTGATCGCGCCGATGACCGTCAGCTACCTGATCATCGCACTGGGCCTTCTGGCACTGTTCTCGCAGACCGGCGTGAGACTTTCGCTGTGGACGGCGGGCATCGGCCATGTCGTCATCAACCTGCCGCTCTGCTTTGCCATCTCCTTCGCCGCGATGGGGGATCACCAGCAAGCGGCCGAACGCGCCGCCCGCGACCTGGGCGCCTCTGAAGCCCAGGTTCTCTGGCATGTATCGGCCCCCATGCTGGCTCCCGCACTTGCCGCCGCCTTTTTCCTTTCGGTCACCTTCAGCTGGGACGAATTCATCATCGCCTTCCTCCTGACCCGGTTTGACGTGACCTTGCCGGTCGAGATCTGGTCGATGCTGAAATCCGGCCTCTCGCCCGCCACCAATGCCGTGGGGTCGCTGGTGTTTCTGGTCTCTGTCACCCTGGTCGTGATTCTGGAGCTGACAACCTTTCGCAAGGGCCGTGCATGACCGCCGATGTCACCATCCTGCATGTCTCGCAGCACTACGCTGCCACCACCGCGCTGGACGACGTGTCGCTGACCGTCGCTGCCGGTGAATTCGTCGTGCTGCTGGGGCCGTCGGGTTGCGGCAAGACGACGCTCCTGAACCTGATCGGCGGTTTTGCCGAGCCGTCGGCAGGCCAGATCCTGATCGGCGGCCGCGACATGGCAGGTGTCGCCCCGGCCGCGCGCCCCACCACCACGGTGTTTCAGGACTATGCGCTGTTTCCGCACATGACGCTTGCCGAAAACGTGGCCTTCGGCCTGCGGATGCGGGGCATGGGCCGGGACGAGCGTCGCGCCAGAGCACAAGAGATGCTGGCCCTGGTCGGCCTGCCGGGGGGTGACGATCGCCGCCCGCACGAACTGTCGGGCGGCCAGCGCCAGCGCGTGGCCCTGGCCCGCGCCCTGGCGGTCTGGCCCGATGTGCTGCTGCTGGACGAACCTCTGGGCGCGCTGGATCTGAAACTGCGCCGCGCGATGCAGGATGAACTGAAGGCGATCCAGCGCCGCGTCGGCACCACCTTCATCCACGTCACCCATGACCAGGAAGAGGCGATGGCCATCGCCGACCGCATCGTGGTGATGAACCAGGGCCGCATCGCCGATCTGGGCCCGCCGCGCGATGTCTATCTGCAACCAAAGACGCTGTTCTCTGCCGAATTCATGGGTGAGATCAACAAGATACCCGTGCACGCCGGCCATTCGCCACTGGGGGCCTCGGTGCCGGGCACCGGCATGCTCTGCATCCGGCCCGAGGCGATCGGCCCCACCGGCAGCTTGCCCCTCGGCCCCGCCCGCCTGCTGGACGCGGCGTTCTTCGGCACCCATGTCCGCGCCCGCTACGCCCCACTGGCCAGGCCCGATTGGGTGCTGACCGTGCATCTGCCGCAGACCGCCCGACCCGAACCCGACAGCGTGGCCGAGCTCTACGCCCAATCCTATGTTCTGCTGGAGACGTGATGGAGCGTGCATCCCCCGCCGACTGGTGGCGCCTGCGTCCGGTGGGCGATGGCGTGACCTGGATCGACGAACCGCATATCCGCGAATTCTATCGCTGCAACGTCTGGCATGTCCGGGGGCGCGATGCCGATCTGCTGGTCGACAGCGGCATGGGCGTCGTCAGCCTGCGCGAGCGGGTGGCGCTGGTGACGGAACGCCCCGTCCAGGCGGTGGCCAGCCACACCCATTTCGATCACATCGGTTGCCACCACGAATTCGCCTGTCGCCTGTGTCATGCGGCCGAGGCCGAGATCCTGGCCCATCCGACCCGCGCCAGCACCCTGGCCGACCCCTATGTGGTGGATGAGATCTTCACGACCCTGCCCCCGGAACCCTATGCAAGCGCGCTTTATGCCGTGCCATCCGCACCGGCGACCCGGCTGCTGCACGACGGCGACATCGTCGATCTGGGTGATCGGCATTTCGAGGTGATCCACACCCCCGGTCATTCCCCCGGCGGCATTGCGCTCTGGGAGGCCGCGACCGGCATCCTGTTTTCCGGCGACATCGTCTATGACGGCCCGCTGATCGAAGACACCTACCACTCCGACCCGGCCGATTACCACCGTTCGATGGTCAGGCTGCATGATCTCCCGGTGCGCGTGGTCCATGGTGGCCATTTCGCCAGTTATGACCGCGCCCGGCACCGCCAGATCATCGGCGACTGGCTGGCCGCGAAAGAGCGTGAGCCCTGAGGCGGCTGCGGGTGCCCCCGTCCGAGCCCGTCCGAGGTGGCGGCCGGGCATCGGATCGCCGCCGCCGCAGATCGCAGCGCCCGCAGAAGCGCCCGCTCTGTTCAGATCTGCGTCAACTTCCTGAACACTTTCCTAACCTGATTTTTGAAATGGAATGAAAACAACATGTTGGCTGGCGTAACACGCGTGGGCGCAGCCCGGTTTTCGGCTATCCCCAGGTCTGGTCGGGGTCCGGCAACGGGATCGAGGCCAGCAGTTCGCGCGTATATTCCGCCGCGGGCGCCGCGAACAGATCGGCCGTCGGGCGGTCTTCGACCACCGCGCCCTGCCGCAGCACGATCACCCGCGAACACAGCCGCCGGATCACGCTCAGATCGTGGCTGATGAAGGCCAGCGTCAGCCCCAGATCGCGCACCAGTCGCTCCAGCAGGTTCAGAACCTGAGCCTGGCTCGATACGTCCAGACCCGAGACGATCTCATCGGCCAGGATGAAGTCGGGCTCCAGCGCGATCGCCCGCGCGATCCCCACCCGCTGCCGCTGCCCGCCGGACAGCTCGTGCGGAAACCGCCCCGCCATCTCCCGCGCCAGCCCCACCTGATCCAGCGCCCGCACCACCCTGGCGTCGATGTCGGCGAACCCATGCAACCGCAGCGGCTCGGCAATGATCGTCCGCACCCGGTGCCGCGGGTTCAGACTGGACGTCGGATCCTGAAAGATCATCTGGAACCGCCGCCGCAGGGGTCGCAGTCCGGCTTCGCCCCGGTGGGTGATGTCGATCCCGTCGAACAACACCCGCCCGCCGGTCGGCTCCAGCAGCCGCACCATCGCTCGCCCCAGCGTCGATTTGCCGGACCCCGAGCCGCCGACGATCCCCACGACCGAACCCTTCGCCAGCGCAAAGCTGATCCCCCGCAGGATTTCGATCCGCGGCGCGGCGCCGAAAATCGGCTTGCGGGTCATGTCGGGCAGCGACAGGTGGAGATTTTCGACGACATGAAGTTCGGCGCAAGGTTCAGCCATGCCCGGCCCTCCGGTCGGCGTCGGCGACTTCGCGCCGCACCGCCTCGATCACCGCCTCGGGCACGGGTTGCAGGCTGGCGGCCGGGTCGGTGTATTTCGGCGTCGCAGCCAGCAGGGCGGCGGAATAGGCGTGCTTCGGCCCGGCAAAGAACGGCCGGACCTCGGTGTCCTCAACCACCATGCCCGCATAGAGCACCGACAGCTTCTGACAGACCTTGCTGACAACGCCCAGATCATGCGTGACGAACAGCAGCGCGGTGCCGTGCCGGGCCTGCATCGCCTGGATCAGCTTCAGGATCTGCTTTTGCACCGTCACATCCAGCGCGGTCGTGGGCTCGTCCGCCACGATCAGCCTGGGTTCCGCCGCAAAGGCCGAAGCAATCAGGATCCGTTGCCGCATCCCGCCCGAGAGCTCATGCGGATAAGACCGCAGCACCCGCTCCGGCTCGGCAATCTGCACTTCAGCCAGCAATTCCCGCGCCCGCGCCTCGGCCCTGGCGCGCTGCCAGCCCAGAATATCCACCAGCCGGTCGGTGATCTGCCCGCCAATCCGGCGCGAGGGGTTCAGCGCGGTCAGGGGATCCTGCGGGATCAGCGCGGCGCTGGCGCCGATCCGGCGGCGGCGCTGGGCGGGGGGCAGCTGCAGCAGGTCCACCCCGTCCAGCAGGATTTCCCCGCCGGTAATGGCCACCGCCCTGGGCAGGATGCCCAGGATCGCCTTGCCGATCATCGACTTGCCGGCGCCGCTTTCGCCCACCAGCCCCCGCACCTCGCCGGCCGCAACCTGCAACGACACGCGCCGCAGCAGAGGCACGCCATGACCTTTCAGCTCGGCCGAGAGGTTGCGGATCGTCAGGAAGCTCATCGCAGCACCGGGTCGAAGCGGTCTTTCAGCCCCTCGCCCAGCTGGCTGAAGGACAGGACGGTCAGGAACAGCGCAATCAGCGGAAAGACCAGCACCCACCAGGCCTGGTGGATCGAGGTGCGGCCCTCGGCGATCATGCCGCCCCAGGTGGGCTGATCGGTGGAAATCGACAGATTCACAAAGCTTAGAATCGCCTCGACGATCACGGAAATCCCCATTTCCAGCGTCAGCAGCACCACGATCGTCGGCACCACATTCGGCAGGATTTCCCGCAGCATCGTGCCGATCCGCCCGCGCCCGGCAACCCGCGCCGATGCCACATAATCCATCGCGCCCTGGGCCATCGCCTCGGCACGGACGACCCTGGCGAAGCGGGTCCAGTCGATCACCACGATGGCCAGGATGATCGGGCCCAGGCCCGGTCCGGTGACGGCTATCAGCAGGATGGAAAACAGCACCGGCGGAAAGGCCATCCAGATGTCGATCAGCCGGCTGATCAGCAGATCGACCCAGCCGCGCAGGAAGCCGGCCAGCAATCCCAGCGTTGCGCCGATCAGCGCGGTCGCAGTGCCCGCCAGGGCGGCGACGATCAGCGCAATCCGCGCACCCCAGAGAATGCGGCTGAGAACATCGCGGCCCAGACTGTCGGTGCCCAGCAGGTATTGCGGATCCGCGCCGCGCACCCAGATCGGCGGCAGTCGCCCGCCCAACAGGTCTTGCGCCAGGGGATCGGCGGGCGCGATCCAGGGGGCCAGGATTGCCGCCAGCGCCAACAGTGCAAGCCAACCGCCGGCCAGCCACAGCCGCAGGCCCGCGCGCCGCCGGATCGTGCCGCGCCCGTCAGCCATGGCGCAACCTCGGGTTCAGCACCGCATACAGCAGATCGACCACCAGATTGACCGCGGTGAAGATGACCGCGAACAGGATCACGATGCCCTGGATCAGCGGCAGGTCGCGGTTGATCACCGCGTCGATGGCCAGGTTTCCCAGGCCCTCATAGCTGAACAGCCGCTCGATGATGACGGTGCCGCCGATCAGGAAGGTGAACTGCACCCCCACCAGCGTCAGCGTCGGCAGGATCGCGTTCGGCAGCGCCTCGCGCAGGATGACATGGTTCTCGCCATAGCCCTTGGTGCGGCTGAGCGTCACGTAATCGAGGTGCATCGTCTCCTTCAGGCTTTGCTTCAGCACCTGGCCGATGATCGCCGACAGCGGAATGGCCAGCGCCAACGAGGGCAGGAACATGTGGCTGATCAAGTCCAGCCACAGGTCAGGCCGGCCGCGCAGGATGCTTTCGAACAGGTAGAAATTTGTGACGAAATTCAGGGGCAGCGACGGGGTAATCCGGCCTGAAATGTTGAAAACTGGCAAGAGCACGCCAAACAGCAGGATCAGGATCAACCCCCACAGGAAGTCCGGGATCGACAGGGCGATGCCGTTGCCGATGTCGATGGCCGCCTCGATCCCGCTGTCGCGGCTGCGCGTGCCGGTCAGCGCCACCACGCCGCCGATCAGCACGGCGATCACCAGCGCCATGATCGAAAGTTCCAGCGTGGCGGGCAGCCGATCCAGCACCAGGGCCAGCACCGGCTGACGCGAGGTGATCGAGGTGCCGAAATCGCCGTGCAGAACCCCACCCGCCCAGATCAGGAATTGCTGCGGCAGGCTCTTGTCCAGCCCGTAGAGCGCGGTCAGACGCAACACATCCTCGTCGGTCGCGCCGGGGGGCAGCATCATGGCGATCGGATTGCCCGGCACGACACGGATCACGACAAACACGATCACGGCCACACCGATCAGTGTGACCGCCGTCGTCAACATTCTGAGAAGGATCTGCCTGATCAGCCGCATCACTGCCCGGCCGGCCCATGTCAGACCAGGCCCCTTTCACCTTGCCTCAAATATCCCGCGGGGGTCTGGGGGGCGCGCAGCCCCCCAGCCGCCCCGAGCAGGCTCGCCTTCGTCAGGCCCGCTTCATCAGATGCGGCAGCAGCGCGCCCGAATGGTGCGGGGTCACGGTGACACCCTTGGCCGCCAGGATCGGTTGCACATATTGCAGCAGCGGGATCACATAGGCGTTTTCCGCGATATAGCGGTCCACATCCTTCCAGCCCTGGATGCGCTTGGCCTCGTCCTTCTCGCCCCACAGCGGCCCGATCCTGTCGATCAGATCCTGACTGTCCCAGACCGAATGCGGGCTGGGGCCGAACATGGCAAAGCCGGTTGATGTGGTCGGATCGCCGACCGAGTTGCCCCAGTTGTAGAAGGCCGCCGGGGCCAGCTGGTCGGCGGCGCGCAACTCGTAATGCTTGGCGATTTCGTAAACCTCGATCTCGGCCTCGATCCCCACCTTGCGCCACAGGCCGACGATGGCCTGGATCATCTCGTAATCCTTGGGCTTGAAGCCCTTCGTGGTCTGGATCTTGAACTTCACCGGGTTATCAATGCTGTAGCCGGAAGCGGCCAGGGCAGCGACCGCGGCTTGGGGGTCATAGGGCGTCTTGATCGAGGCGTCGTAGGCGTCATAGTCCGGCGTTTCCAGCGTGTCGATCGCCACGCCATAACCCGACAGCAGCCGATCGATGATCGTCTGCTTGTCGATTGCGGCCACGGCGGCCTTGCGCACGTTCGGGTCCAGCATCACGTCGATGTCGTTGAGGAAGATCATGCCGATGTCGGAAATCGGCGTGGCATAGCCGTTCATGGCGCCCTTCAGCCGGTCGAATTCCTCGTAGGGCATTTCCAGCGTGACATGGCTCTGGCCCGATTCCACCTCTGCCACACGCGCGGCGGCATCGGTCACGAACTTGATCGTCACGGTTTCGAAATCCGGTTTGCCGCCCCAGTAGTTGGCATTCGCCTTCAGGCGCACATAGGCGTCACGTTCGAACTTTTCGACCATATACGGGCCGGTGCCGATCGGCGCGGCCTCGAATCCCTCGGCGCCGACCCTGGTGTAGTATTCCTTGGGCAGGACATAGCCGGTCAGGAAATACATCCACTTGAAGATCGTCGGGTCGAACTGGGCGACATCGGCGGTCACGGTGTTGCCTTCGGCCTTGATGTTGGTCAGCGTGCCCCAGACGAACTGGATCGGATTGCCGGTGGCCGGATCGGCGGCGCGTTGCAGCGACCAGGCCACGTCCTCGGCGGTGAAACTGCTGCCGTCGTGCCAGGTCACGCCCTCGCGGACCGTCATGTGGACCTTGGTCTTGTCTTCGTTCCAGCCCCATTCGGTCAGCAGCCCCGGCGCCGGCTTCAGGTCAGGTTGCTGCAGGATGAACTGGTCAAACACCGACTGGTACAGGCCCTGGATCGTCGGGTTCACCGCCGAAGGCCCGGTGGTCGGGTCCCAGGACGGCAGGTTGACGTTGTAGGCAATGACAAGTTCGTCAATGCCTTGCGCCCCGGCCGGCAGGCCGAGGGCCGAGACCGCGGCACCCGCGGCGGCTGTCTTGAGAAGCGTTCGTCTGGTGATGGTCATTTTGGTCCCTGTTGGTTGGTCTTGGTTGTCATCAGTCCGTTTCCGACTCAGTTTCCGGCCAGCCGTCGGGCAAGCAGGAACCCCGCGCCGGCCCCCGTGCCCGCGCCGGGCCAGACGGCTGCGCCGGTCAGATGCAGATTCGGGATCGGCGTGGATCCGTCGGCATGGCCAGGGGCGGGCCGGAACAGGAAGTTCTGTGCCAGATGGTGGCTGCCGCAAATCTGGTCGCCCCCGACCAAGTTGGGGTTGTCGGCCTCCAGTTCGGTCGGGGGCACGATGCGTCGCCCCAGGATCTTTGCCATGGTTCCGGGGGCATGCGCCTCCAGAATGTCCAAGGCACGCTGGGCGAAGGGTTCGGCCGCCTGCTCCCAACTGTCGGCCGTGATCTGGCCCCCGGCGTCGCCCAGGATGGTGCCGGGGGCCATGCGGACTTGCAGCCAGAGGGTGTGCTTGCCCTGCGGCGCGCGGCTGGGGTCGACCGAGGTGGGCTGCCCCACGACCACGATCGGCGTGTCGGGCAGCAATCCGGCCCTGGCCTGGGCATAGGTGCGAGCCATCTGATCCAGACTGGGCGCCAGATGGACATAGGCAAAGGTCTTCAGTTCGGGCGAGGCGCTCCAGTCGGGCAGACCGCTCAGCGCAAGGTGGATCATCAGGGTGCCGGGAGCGTGGTCGAAGGCCCGCATCCGGGCATCGAAACCCGCAGCGAGCCCGCCGGTCAACCGGAGCAGGGCGCTGGGCGCCACGCCCGCGATGACCTGGCCGGCCTGGATGCTGCGACCATCGGCCAGGCGGACGCCGGTCGCCCGGCCGCCGGCAATCAGGATCCGGTCCACCGAAACCCCGGTCTCGACCACTTGCCCGCGCGCCGTCAATGCGGCGACCAAAGCCTTCACGATCGTGTCGGCCCCACCCGCCCCGATCACCATCCCGTAGGCCTGACCCGCCATGCCTTCCAGATAGGGGAACAGCGCGCCGCCCGCGATGTCGGGGGCGAAATCCAGGTGCATTCCCCAGGCCGCCAGCATCGCCTGAACCTGAGCGGATTCAAAGGTTTCGCCCAGCCAGCGGCGCGGGGATGACAGCAGGAACCGGCCCAGATCGGCCGTGCCCGCCGTGCCCTTGGCCCGCCAGGTCTTCCAGAAGAAATATGCAAGCGCACGAATCCGCATCGGGCTGTTCAGCAGGCCGAACAGATGTGGCGCCTCGCTCGGAAAGGCGGCGAACAGGCGCTTCCAGGTTTCGGCATCCCGGTCCGACAGGGCGGCGATCCGCGCCACCGTGCCCTCCAGATCGGTCGACACGCCGCACCAGGAACCATCCGGGAAACTGGAGGAAAACGGCCGTGAAACAGGCACGAAGGCGGCCCCGTGCCGGGTCAGTTCCTCTGCGTATTGCTTGAAAAATCCGCTTGCTGCGAACAGCGACAGGTTCATCGCCGCCCAGTCGTGGCGAAAGCCGGGCAGGGTGTACTCGCCGGTTTTCACGGCGCCGCCCGCCACCTGCGCCCGTTCGAAGACAGCCACCCGCCGGCCCCGCGCCGCCAGATGCAGCGCCGCCGCCAGCGTGTTCACGCCCGCGCCGATCAACACGGCATCATAGCTGTCGGACAAGGCCGCCTCCGCCCCTGGATGACAAGGATATTTGCAAATGCATTCA
>JAKALB010000099.1 GCA_021813365.1 Pseudomonadota bacterium
AGCCCGATTGCGGGTCGTTGCGGTTCATGTCGATCGAGCCGAAGATGCCCAGAGCCGCCGCGAGCGCCAGTTCGTGTTCGAAGCTGTGCCCCGCCAGGATCGCGTGACCCTGTTCGATGTTGACCTTCACCTCCTTTTCCAGCCCGTACTGGACCAGGAAGCCGTAGACCGTTGCCACGTCGTAATCATACTGGTGCTTGGATGGTTCCTGCGGCTTCGGTTCGATCAGGATCGTGCCCTTGAAGCCGATCTTGTGCTTGTACTCGACCACCTGGCTCAGGAAACGCCCCGCATGGTCGCGCTCGGTCTTCAGGTCGGTGTTCAGCAGCGTCTCATAGCCTTCGCGCCCGCCCCACAGCACATAGTTCGCGCCGCCCAGCCGATGCGTGGCGTCCATGTTGGCCTTCACGCTGGCCGCGGCATAGGCATAGACATCCGGATCCGGATTGGTCGCGGCCCCCGCCATCCACCGCCTGTGGCTGAACATGTTGGCCGTGCCCCACAGAAGTCTGGTTCTGTGGGTCGCCTGCTTTTCGGCGAGGTAGTCGACGATCGTGTCGAGATTCCGCTTGGACTCGGCAAAGGTTGCGCCTTCCGGGCGCACGTCGGCATCGTGGAAGCAGTAGAACGGCACCCCCAGGATGTCGAACATCTCGAAGGCCACGTCGGCCTTCAGCCGGGCCAGTGCCATCTCGTCGGCGGCACCGGCGCCGAACCAGGGGCGGATCAGCGTCTGGCCGCCGAACGGGTCGCCGCCCTGATAGGCAAGGCTGTGCCAATAGGCCACGGCAAAGCGCAGATGATCCTCCATCCGCTTGCCCAGGATCACCTCGTCGGGGTTGTAGTGCCGGAAGGCGAATTCGTTGGTCGTGTCGGGGCCTTCATACCTGATCTGCGGAATGCCCTTGAAGAAGTCGGTCATCATGTCCTCGGAGAATGCGGCAAAGGGGAAAGGTGCGGCCCGGTCAGGCCGCCCTGGCGGGTTTCTTGCCCAGGATGATCATGCCCAGGATGTCATCGTCGGTCACTTCGTTCACGTTCACCGTGCCGACCAGCTGGCCGTTCTTCATCACCGAAGCGCGGTCGCAGAGCTTCATCACGTTGTGGATGTCGTGTTCGATCAGGAAGATGCCCAGACCCTGGCGCTTCAGTTCCTGGATCAGTTCGGCCACCATCTGGGTTTCATGCGGTCCCAGCGCGGCGGTGGGTTCGTCCATGATCAGGATCCTGGCGTTGAAATAGACCGCGCGGGCGATGGCGACCGATTGGCGCTGACCGCCCGACAGGGCGGAAACCGGCACGTTGAACTTGCGAAAGTTCGGGTTCAGCCGGCCCATGATCTTGCGGGTCTCGGCCTCCATCGCGCTTTCGTCCAGCATGCCGTGGCGGGTCACGATCTCGCGGCCGAGGAACAGGTTGGCACTGGCGTTCAGATTGTCGGCCAGGGCCAGCGTCTGGTAGATCGTCTCGATGTTCTGTGCGCGGGCGTCGCGGGGATTGTTGATCGCCACCGGTTGGCCGTTGATGAAGATCTGCCCGCTGTCGGCCTGGTAGGCGCCCGACAGGCATTTGATCAGGGTCGACTTGCCCGCGCCGTTGTGGCCCAGAAGGCCCACGACCTCGCCGGGATAGAGGTTGACGGTCACATGATCGACGGCCTTGATGCCGCCGAAGGCGATCGAGATGTCACGCATCTCGACAAGGGGCGCTCCGGTATGGGTCATCTTGGCCTCCCTCACTTCGCACGCTTGCGATAGACGATGTCCAGATAGACGGCGACCACCAGAACGCAGCCGACGACGATGTTCTGGATGGCGGTGTCGAATCCGATCAGCACCATGCCGGTGCGCAAGGATTCCATCACCAGGGCGCCCAGGACGGCACCATAGATCGTGCCGACACCGCCGGCCAGCGACGTGCCGCCGATCACGGCCGCCGCGATGACATACAATTCGTCCGTCTGGCCCAGCGCATTGGTGGCACTGGTCAGGCGGGCGGACGAGATCACCGCCGACAGGGCCGACAACATGCCCATCAGCGCAAAGATCTTGACCGTCATCCAGCGCACGTTGATGCCCGACAGGGCCGCCGCCTCGGGGTTGCCACCGATGGCAAACACATAGCGGCCAAAGCGGGTGCGGGTCATGAGCACGGTCATGGTCAGGGCCACGACGGTCAGGATCAGCACCGGATAGGCAAAGCCATGCGGGATGAACAGGCCCTCGGGCGGGATGGTGATGCCCTTGGCCTCGGCATAGGCCTTCACGATGCCCTTGGGCCAGGGATAGGCGTCCACCACCAGCACGGCGGCCAGGATCAGTCCGCAACCAAGAGCGCCCATGAACACCTCGGCCCACATCGGACGCAGCGGAAAGTCATGTTTGCGGCGGTTGGCCCGGGCGGCATACAGCCCCCAAAGGACGGCCAGGCAGGCCAGGATGCCGATGATCCAGCTGCCCCTGGATCCGATGGCGCCATAGGGTCCGCCCCCCAGCAACTGGAACGTGGCATCCACGGGCGAGATGGTGCGGCCATTGGCCATCAGGAAGGCCGCGCCGCGCCAGGCCATCAGTGCGCCGAGCGTGACGATGAACGAGGGAATCGCCAGGTAGGCGATCAGCACGCCATGGAAGGCGCCGATCAGCAGACCCAGCGACAGGCCGACGATGACGGTGATGATCCAGATCGCGGGATGGCCCAGCCCCAGCCAGGGCGGCAGCCACTCGACCTGCAACAGGCCCATCACCATGCCGACGAAACCCAGAATCGAGCCGACCGAGAGATCGATGTTGCGGGTGACGATGACCAGCACCATGCCGGTGGCCATGACACCGATCGAACACATCTGGACCGACAGGTTCCACAGGTTGCGCGGGGTCAGGAAGGCGCCGCCGTTGTTGAACAATGCGCCATAGACATGAAAGCCTACCCAGATCAGCAGCAACGCGCCGGCCATGCCCAGCAGGCGGGTGTCGATCTCGGTTGCGGCCAGAAAACGGGCCAGGGGGCCGGCGCTGGCGTCTTGCGCCTGGCCGTGCGGATGGGGGGGTGTGGTCATGTCCTCGTCCAGGGCTGAGAAGCGGGGGCGGAAACGGCAGGAGGGCCCGGTGGCCAAGCCCGGATCAGGGCCGGGGCGGGCCCGGATCAGGCCCGGATCCGGGCCGGGGCGGGCGGGCCGCGGCCCTCCGGCTGTGCGTCGGGGCCGAGCCGTCAGGCTCGGCCCCATCCGCAGGGAGTGGCGCCGGAGTGGAGGCCGGCGCCTGGAGCTTGCCTTACTGGCAGGCCACCACGTCGGGCAGGGCGCCTTCGCAGGCCTGCTCCTTGGTGATATGGCCGCCCTCGATGGCCAGACCAAGCGTTTCCTTGGTCAGCGGCGTCGGTGCCAGCAGGATGGCGTTCATTTCAACGCCTTTCTCGCCGCCCGAGAACTTCACCGCACCCGGGATCGCGTCCAGCGCGGTCCCGTCGGCCAGAGCCGCGGCGATTTCACCGGCCGCCTTGCCCAGTTGCCGCGAGTCCTTCCAGACCGAAACGGTCTGGGTGCCGCGGGCCACGCGGTTGATCGCGGCGAGATCGCCATCCTGGCCGCCCAGCGGAACGTTCAGGCCCTGTGCGGCAAGCGCGGCTGCAACGCCGCCGGCCATGCCGTCGTTCTCGGCCAGAACCGCATCCACCGCGTTGTTGTTCGCGGTCAGGATCTGTTCCATGTTCTTCTGGGCGTTGTCGGGCTTCCAGCCGTCGGTGTAGGTTTCGCCGACGATCTTGATCTTGCCGGCCTTCACCGCATCGCCGATCACCGATTCCATGCCTTCGCGCAGGAAGTTGGAGTTCGGATCGCCGGGGTCGCCCTTGATGATGGCATAGTTGCCCTCGGGCTGAGCCTTCATGACTTCCTCGGCGATGATCCGGCCGACGCCGATGTTGTCGAAGGTCAGGTAGAAGGTGCGGCTGTCTTCGATCAGGCGGTCATAGCCCACGACCGGAATGCCTTCGTTGGCGGCCTTGTCGACGGCCGGCCCGATGGCGTCCTTGTCCCAGGCGTTGATGATCAGCGCGTCAACCCCCTGGGAAATCAGGGCGTCGATGTCGTTCAGCTGCTTTTCCGACGAGCCCTGGGCGTCGGCCGAGATATAGATGTCGCCGGCGGCTTCGATCGCGGCTTTCATTGCGGCTTCGTCGATCTTCCAGCGTTCTTCCTGGAACTGGGCCCAGGACACGCCGATCTTCTTGCCTTCGGCGAATGCCGCCGTCGAAAGGCTGGTCGCCGCCAGAAGGGCGACGAGAACAAGCTTGCGCATGAAATCCTCCCATGGATATGGCCTTGCCAGGCCGTCCCGACGCTTCGGATTCGTCAGGACGATGCCAAACTGCCGCTTTTAAATTCAGTTGTCAAAATAAAAATGGCAAGTCATCCTGTGCGGAAAGCCGGTAGAATGCTGCAGCGCACAGAAAACCCGCTGCAATGCAGAAAATATGGCAAGGGCTCATGCGCTGCTGCTGGCGTTTCATTCGGGGTTTGAAGTAATGGCTGTGAGCGATCCGAGGGCAGGGGCCCCGATGGGGGCCGAGGATCGGCAGGGTTGCGGCCCGCTGATCGCACCCTCATCGGAATCGATGCGGCCCTTGCGGCAGCAGGTGTTCGAAAGGGTCCGCGCCTCGGGTCTGATCCCGCGGGTGCAACTGGCCAAGGATCTCGGGGTCTCGCCGGCCTCGGTCACCACCTCGACTTCGGAACTGATCGAGATGGGCTACATCGAGGAGGTGGCCGCCCCGCGCCCCGGAGAATCCGGTCGGGGCCGGCCGGCGGTGGCGCTGGGCGTGCGGGGGGCGGCGCATTGCGTGGCGGGCATGAAGCTGTCGGACCGCGAACACACCGCCGTGGTGGTGGATTTCGCGGGCAACATGCTGGCGGGGGATGCGGTGGCGCGCGATCCCGGCCCTTCGACGGTGGAGGAACTGCTGGCGGCGGTCGAACTGCTCCTCGACAAGGTTTGCGCCAAGGCGGGCGTGGCGCGGTCGGACCTGTCGGCGCTGGGCATCGGGGTGCCGGGCTTTGTGGACCATGCCGAGGGGATGGTGCACTGGTCTTCGACCCTGGCGGCCAGATCCGTGCCGCTGGCCCAGGCGGTCGAGGGGCGGACCGGCCTGCCCACCGCGATCGACAATGACGCCAACCTGGTGGCGCTGGCCGAGCTCTGGTTCGGCGCGGGCCGCAGCCTGGCCGATTTTGCGGTGGTCACCATCGAACATGGCGTGGGCATGGGGTTCGTGATGAATCACAAGCTCTATCGCGGGGCGCAGCGCCTGGGGCTGGAACTGGGCCATACCAAGGTGCAACTGGACGGCGCGCTGTGCCGCTGTGGCCAGCGCGGCTGTCTGGAGGCCTATGTTGCCGATTATGCCCTGGCGCGCGAGGCGGTGACGGCGCTGAACCTCAATCACCGCAACATCCCGTCGGTTCCGGTGTTGCTGGAAAGCCTGTTCGCCCAGGCACGCGAGGGCAACGGCACCGCGCGGTCGATCTTCAAGCGGGCCGGGCGCTATCTGGCGCTGGGCCTGGCCAATGTGGTGAACATCTTTGACCCGGCGCTGATCATCCTGTCGGGCGAGCGGATGAAATACGATTATCTTTACGCGGCCGAGACCCTGGCCGAAATGCAGGACCTGGTGATCAATTCCGGCCGTCCGCGCCCGCCGATCGAGATTCACGCCTGGGGCGATCTGTTGTGGGCACATGGTGCGGCGGCGCTGGCCCTTCAGGGTGTGACCGAACGCGCGCTGGGGGGGCTGCGCGACATCGCGGCACAATAGGGACGGGGCCAGAAAGGCACGGCCGGCACGCCCTGAAGTTGCCGGCCCGGTTGCCGCCATCGCGCGCCGCCATTGCGCACCGCCATTGCGCGCCGTCGTGGTCTGCCGCCGCCACCATCCGGGCCGGGATGCTGCGCCAGGCCGCCAGATGCGGGGGCGATCCGGTCCCGTCATGGGGGCGATCGGTCGGCAGACGGCGGATTCCGCCGCCGATGACCTTGCGCTCGCCTGCGCCTTGGTGAGGATGGCGGGCAAAGCGGGAGGGCGTGATGGCGCATGGTGGCAAGCTTCTGGTGGATTGTCTGGTGGCCCTGGGGGCGAAGAAGGCCTTTGGCGTGCCGGGCGAAAGCTATCTGCCGGTGCTCGATGCGATGCACGACACCGGCGGGGTATTCGACTATGTGCTGTGCCGTCAGGAGGGTGGCGCGGGTTTCATGGCCGCGGCCTGGGGCAAGCTGACCGGCGCGCCGGGGATCTGCATGGTCACGCGCGGGCCGGGGGCCACCAATGCCTCGATCGGCGTGCATACGGCGATGCAGGACAGCAGTCCGATGATCCTGCTGGTGGGCCAGGTCGGCACCGACATGAAGGGGCGCGAGGCGTTTCAGGAGCTCGATTACCGCGCGGTCTTTGGCACGATGGCGAAATGGGTGGTCGAGATCGACCGGGTGGAACGCATACCCGAACTGATCGCCCGCGCCTGGACCACGGCCGTGTCGGGCCGCCCCGGTCCGGTCGTGGTGGCCGTGCCGGAAGATGTGCTGTCGGCGACGACCGAGGTCGCGCCCCTGCCCGGCCCCTTCCGCATCGCCGAACCCGCGCCCGATGCGGCCGCGGTCGAGGCCGCCCTGGCGCTGCTGGCGGGCGCGAATCGTCCGCTGGCGCTGATCGGCGGCGGCGCCTGGACCGAAGACGGCAAGGCCGCCTTCCAGCACTTTGCCGAGGCCTCCAATCTGCCGGTCCTGACCGCCTTCCGCTTTCAGGACCGGTTCGACAACCATTCCCCCGTCTATGCCGGCGAGGCGGGGGTGGGCATGCTGCCGCATGCCAGGCGGTTGATGTCGGAGGCCGATGTGATCCTGGCGCTGAACGTGCGGTTCGGCGAGAACACGACGGGTGGTTATGAACTCCTGTCGGTGCCGATCCCGAAACAGCGGCTGATCCATGTGCATGTCTCGGGCGCCGAGATCGGCAAGATCTATCAGGCCGAGGTCGGTCTGGTTGCCGGGCCGAATGCCTTTGCCCGGGCGCTGCGCCCGGTGCAGGGCCAGTGGGCAGACTGGACCCGCGCTGCGCGTGGCGATTTCGAGAAGAGCTTCGACCTGCCCGACCAGCCGCCGCCCGTGGACATGCGCCAGGTGATGGCCCAGTTGCAGCACGGGCTGGACGAGGATGCCATCCTGACCAATGGCGCGGGGAATTTCGCGATCTGGCCCAACAAGCTGTTCAGGTTCGGCCCGCGCCAGCGGCTGATCGCCCCGCAGTCGGGGTCGATGGGCTATGGCCTGCCGGCGGCGATCGCGGCCGGTCTGGCCTGCCCGGGGCGGCAGGTCATCTGTTTTGCCGGGGATGGCGATTTCCAGATGACAAGCCAGGAATTGGCGACGGCCGTGCAGGCGGGCGTGCGGCCCGTGGTGCTGCTGCTGAACAACGGCATCTACGGCACGATCCGCGCCCACCAGGAACGGCGGTTTCCGGCGCGGGTGTCGGGCACCACGATGGTCAGCCCCGACTTCCCCGCCCTGGCGCGTGCCCATGGGCTGCATGGCGAGCGGGTCGAGTCGACAGAGGCCTTTGCGCCCGCCTTTGCCCGGGCGCTCGCCGCGCCGAAGGGCGCGCTGCTGGATATCGCCATCTCGCCCGAGGCATTGAGCCCGCGCGTGACCCTGTCGGCGATGCGTGCCGCCGGGCTGGAGGCGAAGCGGCCATGAGCCGCGCGGCCGACTGGCTGGATCCGGGCCGGTCCTATCGCAACGCGGCCTTCATCCCGGGATCGGAGGCGCTGCCCGCCCTTTGGGCCGAAGCCGCCGCAAGCTTCCGCCTGCACCGGCCGCCGCAGGAACTGGCCTATGGCCCGCATGCGCGGCAGCGACTCGACCTGTTCCGGCCCGAGGCCGCGCCCAGGGGGCTCCTGGTCTTTGTGCATGGCGGCTACTGGCTGGAATTCGGCAAGGCCGACTGGTCGCATCTGGCGGCGGGCGCGCTGGCGCGGGGCTGGGCCTGTGCGATACCGGGCTATCGCCTGGCGCCGGAAGTCGGGATCGACGCCATCACCGCCGATGTGAAGGCCGCCGTGACCGCCCTGCGCCCGCTCGTGCCCGGCGCCCTGGTCGTCACCGGCCATTCCGCGGGGGGGCACCTGGCGGCGCGGATGGGCTGCGCCGATGGGCCGGGCGGCGTGGCACGCGTCGTGCCGATCTCGCCGCTGGCCGAACTGGCCCCCCTGGCCGCAACCGGGATGCAGAAGACCCTGCAGATCACCGAGTCCGTCGCCGCCAGCGAAAGCCCGGCCCGCCTGGCGCCGGCTCGCGGCACCCAGGCGCATGTCTGGGTCGGCGCTGCGGAACGCCCGGCCTTCCTGTGGCAGGCCCGCGTCCTGGCCGAGGCCTGGGCCTGCCCCTGGACGGTGGAACCGGGACGGCACCATTTCGACGTGATCGACGCGCTGGCCGATCCCGCCTCTGCCCTGATCGGCGCCTGCCTGGACGGGCTCTGATCGCCCCCGGGCTTCAACTTGGTCCAAATATCCCGGGGGTCCAGGGGCAGAGCCCCCGGCCTGGCGAGCGATGTCTTGCGTGCGGGGGCGGATCGCCTATCCTTGCCCGCATGGATGACCCCACCGGAGCCCTGGCGCCCCAAGCCCCGCCCGAAGCCCGGGTGAAGCCGCCGCGCAAACTGTCGCGGGCGGCGCGGCGGCTGCAACTGATCGAAGCCACGATCGAAGTGCTGGCCCGCAACGGCTATGCCCGGATGACGCTGGGCGATGTGGCGCGCCAGGCGGGCCTGTCGCACGGGCTGGTCAACTTCCATTTCGAATCGAAGGAAAAGCTGCTGTCCGAGACGCTGCTTTATCTGGCCGAGGAATACCGTCTGAACTGGACCGGGGCGCTGGCAGCAGCGGGCCCGGACCCCGCAGCGCAGCTGGACGCGCTGCTGCGGGCGGATTTCAACCCCGGCATCTGCACGCCGCAACGGCTGTCGGCCTGGTGTTCCTTCTGGGGCGAGGCGCAGGCACGGCCCTTCTATCAGGAAAGATGCGGCTCGAACGATGACCGCTATATCGAGGTGATCGAGGCGATCTGCGCCCGGCTGGTGGCCCAGGACGGACTGGACCTGGATCCGGCCCGGGTGGCCCGCGTGCTGCGCGTCACGATGGAAGGTGTCTGGCTGGACCTGATGACCATGTCGCCGCCCTATGATGCGGCCGAAGGCCTGGCCACGGTGCGGACCTGCGCCACGGCGTTCTTTCCGCGGCATTTCACGCCAGGCGGGCTCCGGGCCTGACTGAGGGCCTGACGCCGCGCCCGGCCCGGTTGTCGCAGCCTCCGGCGGGGATATTTGAAGCAAGGTGAAGGAACAGGCCCCGCCCCGCGCCGGCCTTTCCCGGGTCGGCCCCCGGTTCGAAAACCCCGCTGGCCGGGGAGGGAGCCGCCGGTGCCGGTCAGGGCCGGGCGATCCAGGCCTTGAAGGCTTCGGCCCAGTCCTTGTGCCAGCGCGACAGGGCGGGGCGGTTTTCGATGATGTCGCCCGCCGCCCAGGCGATGCGCTTTTCGTCCAGTGCGCGGGGGACATCGTTGTCGGGACACAGGATGTAGAAATCGCCCCGCTCCAGCGCGGCCAGCATGAATTCCACGGCCTGTTCCGGCGTCCAGGCGCCGGCGGGCTTCGGGGCGCCTGCGGCGGCGGTGAGGCCGGTATGCACCCAGCCCGGGATCATCAGATGCGCGCTGATCCGGGAATGGGGCAGGTTGCGCAGCTCGTGCGCCAGGGCCTCGGTAAAGGCCTTCACCCCGGCTTTCGAGACATTGTAGGCCGGGTTGCCGGGCGGGGTGGTGATGCCCTGTTTCGAGCCGGTGTTGACGATCATCGCCGGCTGGCCATGCGCGATCATCGCCGCCGCAAAGGCCTGGGTGCCGTGGATCACCCCCCAGAGGTTCACGCCCAGCGTGCGTGTCCAGGCCGCTGCGCCGGTCAGGGTGGACGAGGGCATGCCGATCCCGGCATTGTTCATCAGAAAGGTCACCGGAGGCAATTCGGCGGCGACCCGCCGGGCGGCCTCGGCCAGTTGCGCCGGGTCCGACACGTCGGCGGGCAGGGCCAGGGCGCGGGCGCCGCTGGCGGCGATCTCGGCGGTGGCCTCGTTCAGCCTGTCACCGGGCAGGTCGACCAGCGCAATCACCATGCCGCGCGCGCCCAGCGCCCGGGCGGCGGCACGGCCGATGCCGGATGCGGCACCGGTGATGATGGCGGTCTTGCCAGCGGCCAGGGCGGGAAGCGGCATGGGATATCCTTTCGGGTCAGGGTTTTTGGGTCAGGGTTTTCGGGCCAGGGCCGCGAGGCAGGCGTCGGTCTGCGCCGCGCGCTGGCGCGCCATGAGCAGCGCGGCGCGTGGCGAGACGGCGCGGAACAGCACCGTATCACCCGGGCGCAATTGCGCAAAGCGGTCGGTTTCGGCCCCCGCCAGCGTGGCGATTTTCGGATAGCCGCCGGTCGTCTGGTGATCGGCCAGCAGGACGGTGACCACCCCATCGCCCGACACTTGCACCGCACCGCGCAGCACCGCCTCGGACGGGATGGAGAGCGCGCTCTCCGGCATCAGGCGCGGCCCGTCCAGCCGCACGCCCATCCGGTCATGGCTGGCGGTCAGATGGAAGGGCTGCTCCAGCAGAGCCTGCACGGCATGGGCCGGGAAGAAGCGGTCCTGCGGGCCCAGCACCAGCGGCACCTCGTGCCGGGGCCGGCACCAGACCGGGCAGGGGATCGGGCCTGCACGCCGCGGGCGGGTTTCGGCGTTCTGCACCGTCAGCGTTCCGCCAAAGACCAGACGCCCGCCACCGAGGCCCGATGTCGAATGCGTGGCACATGCCCCCAGCCATTCCGCCGCCTGCAAGGCGCCGGCAAAGGCCAGGTAGGTCCAGCTGCCCCAGGGGCCGGGACGGATGGTCATCCGGTCGCCCGCGGTCAGGGTCAGCACCGACCAGCTGCCGCCCTTCTGCCCGTTCACCTCGACCACAAAGCCGCCGCCCGCCACGGCCAGGGTGATCGCGCCCCGGGTCAGCTCCAGTTGCAGCCCGCCGGGCGAGACTTCGACGCAGGCTGCCCCCGGCGGATTGCCCAGGGCGGCATTGGCCAGCGCCAGCGCCGGGCGGTCCATCGCGCCCGAGGCCGGCACGCCGTAGCGCGACAGGCCGGGGCGGCCGGCGTCCTGGATCGTGACATGCGGCCCGGCATGACGGATGAGGAACTGCGCCTCAGCCATGGCCCGCCTGGCGAAACCGGACCCGGTCGCCGGGATCGAACAGGAAAGGCCGGGCGGGATCGCCGGTCAGGATCGGCGTCGCCGAACGGCCGATGATCCACCAGCCGGTCGGCATGGTCAGCGTGGTGATCAGGCACTGCCGGCCGGCGATGATGACGCTGCCGGCGGGCACGCCTCGCTGGGGGGCCGGCTTGCGGTCCAGCGCCAGGGCTTCGGGCAGGCCGGCCAGATAGGCATAGCCCGGGGCGAAGCCATACATCACCACATGGAACTCGGCCGCCTGGTGCAGGGCGATGACCTGATCGGGGGTCAGGCCCCTGGCCCGGGCCACGGCCGGCAGGTCCGGCCCGTCATAGGTGATGTCCACCTGATGCAGGGCGGGGGCAGAACGCTGCGGCGCGGGATGCGACAGCAGGCCCCGCAGATGCCCGGTCACCCGGTCATGATCGGTCATCAGCGGGTCGAACACGACGCAGAGATTGACAAAGGCCGGAATCGCCTCGACCAGGCCGGGGCAGGGGCGCTCGGCCAGCGCATGGTCCAGCGCCCGCACCGCGGCCTCGGCCTGGGGCGAGGGCTGTGCCGCAAATTCGACCAGCACGGCACGGTCGGCCACCGGCCGAAAGGCGGGCGGGCGCAGGTCAGGCCCGGTCATGACAGGAAGGGTGCCAGCCGCACCCCCCGCTCGGTCAGCCGGTCACGAATCCTGCGCGCCATGGCCACGGCGCCCGGGCTGTCGCCATGCACGCAGACCGATTGCGCCGCCAGGCGGATCGGCGGGCCATCCACCACCGGCATCAGGCCCGAGTCCAGAAACCCCAGGAGCCGGTCGGCCGCCGCCTGCGGGTCGTGGATCATCGCATCGGGGCGGCTGCGCGGCACGAGACGGCCGGTGGCCAGATAGGCACGGTCGGCGAAGATCTCGGAAAATACCACCCGCCCGGCGGCCCGTGCCGCCTCGTCCAGATCGGTCCCGGAAATCGCCAGGATCGCCAGGTCGGGCGCGGCCCGGGCCAGGGCCGCCACCAGAAGATCCGCGTCATGCCGGTTGTCGGCCAGGTGATTGGCCAGCGCGCCATGCGGCTTCACATAGGCCACCCGGGTTCCGGCCAGCCGCGCCATCGCCTGCAAGGCACCCACCTGCGCCACCACCATCCGCGCAATCTCTGCGCCGGTCATCGGAATCACCCGGCGACCAAAGCCTTCGCGGTCGTTGTATCCCGGATGCGCCCCCACCACGACACCCCGCTCGGCCGCCAGCCGCAAGGTGGCATGCATGGTTTCCGGGTCGCTGGCATGGCCGCCGCAGGCGATATTGGCCGAGGTCACGACCTCCAGCATCGCCGCGTCATCGCCCATGACCCAGGGGCCGAAACCCTCGCCCAGGTCGGAATTCAGATCGATCACCGTCATGTGGCCAGAGTGACCCGGTCGCCCATGACCGGCAAGCCCCCTGCCTTCATCTGTTCATAAATATCCCCGGGGGTCCGGGGGGCTGGCCCCCCGGGCGGCCGGAGGTTGCGCCACCGTTCGCTACCGGGCGATCAGCTCGTCGCGCACGAACATGTTGCCCCAGGCGCGGTCGATCAGTTCGGGCGTCATCTGAAGCGGGATGTTCTCGAATTCACAGATCGAGATCATCTGGTCGATCAGGA
>JAKALB010000100.1 GCA_021813365.1 Pseudomonadota bacterium
CGCAGGCGTCCAGCGAGGTGTCAAGGATATTGGCAATATCGCCGCCCGGCAGGTCGGTCGCGTCCCAGATTTGCAGGCGCTTGGCGGGGATCAGCGGCTCGGCCAGGGCGGTCAGCGGCACGATCACGGCCAGGGCGGCAAGAACGGCAAGGCGCGACAGGCGCATGGGAAACCTCTTGAAACAATTCAGCCCACACCAACCGGGCCAACGCCCTCTGGCTGCGCCGGAATGGTCGCATGGCGGGGCCGGAGCTGTCCACGGGATTTCCGGCGTGACCGCTGCGTCGTTAAGCCCGCATTCACCGGTTTGGGTGAGATTGGCCGCATACCCCCGGTCCGGGGCCGGGGGCGGGGATGACGGCATGGATCTGGCAGAACGTCTGGCAAAGGAACGGCGCTTGCGACTGGCGGCCGAACGGCTGCTCGAACAGAAAAGCCGCGAGTTGTTTGCCGCCAATGAAAAGCTGGCGATGCATGCCCGCAGCCTGTCGGATCAGGTGGTGGAGCAGCGCGAAAAGGCCCGTTCCGCCCTGTCCGAGGCCGAGGTTCTGAAGGGCCAGAACACCCGCTTCGTGCGCGACCTGGAAAGGGCCCATACCACCGCGGTGATGGCCGAACGCCGGCTGTGGGACTCGATCAACACGATCAAGGATGGCTTCGCGGTCTTCGACGCCGATCTGAAACTGGTCACCGCCAACCAGGCCTACCTGGCGCCCTTCCGGCACAATCCGGTGGCGCCGGGCATCGGCTTTGGCGACATGCTGCGCGTGCTGGGCGAGAACCGGCTGGTCGAACTGGGCGATGTCCCGGTTGACGGCTGGGTGCGCGAGATCCTGGACGGGCTCGAGGCCGAGCGGGCCGAGCCGCATGTGCTGCATTTCACCAATGGCAATTACATCCGCCTGGTGAATCGCCGGGCGCGGGATGGCGATCTGGTCAGCCTGGCCATCAACATCACCGAACAGATGCGCATCTGGGCCGCGATCGAGGCAATTCCGGATGGCTTCGTGCTTTTCGACCGGGAGGATCGTCTGTTGACCTGCAACCAGCGCTACCGTGACATCTATGCCCTCTCCGCCCCGGCCATGCAGCCCGGCGCCACTTTCGAGGAGATCCTGCGCTACGGGCTGGCCCAAGGCCAGCACCCCGAGGCCGTGGGCCACGAGGAGGAATGGCTGGCCAGCCGCATGCAGCATCGCCGCCAAAACCCGCATGACAGCCACGAACAGCACCTGGCCGATGGCCGGTGGATTCGCGCCTATGACCACCCCACGCCCGACGGCGGCCGTGTCGGACTGCGGATCGACATTTCCGAGATGAAGCAGCAGCAAGAGGCGCTGGCCCGTGCCCGGGAAGAGGCCGAGGCGGCCAGCCGCGCCAAATCGGCCTTCCTGGCCAACATGTCCCATGAAATCCGCACGCCGATGAACGGGGTCGTGGGCATGGCAGAACTGCTTTGCGACACCGGCCTGTCGCCGGAACAGCGGCTGTTTGCCGAAACCATCAAGTCCTCGGGAGAGGCGCTTCTGGTCATCATCAACGACATCCTGGACTATTCCAAGATTGAGGCCGAGCGGCTGACCCTGCATCCCGAACCATTCGACCTGGAGCGCACGATCCACGAAGTCGCCATGCTGCTGCAACCGCGCGCACGCGAAAAGGGCATCGATCTGATGGTCGATTTCGACATCTTCCTGCCCACGCGCTATGTCGGCGATCCGGGCCGGCTGCGGCAGGTTCTGACCAACCTGGTCGGCAATGCGGTGAAATTCACCGACGCGGGCCATGTGCTGATCCGCGTGGTCGGGCTTGAATCCGAGCCGGGCAAGCAGCAGTTGCATGTCACGGTGGAAGACACCGGCATCGGCATCGCGCCGGAATACCTGGACCACATCTTTGGCGAGTTCAACCAGGTGGAAAGCCAGCTGAACCGCAAGTTCGAAGGCACCGGCCTCGGCCTGGCCATCACGCGCCGCCTGATCGAACGGATGGATGGTGCGGTCTGGGTCGACAGCGAGGTGGGCAAGGGCTCGAGCTTCGGCTTCCGCCTGACCCTGCCGGTGGCCGAGCCGGCGATCCTGCCGAACCTGCCCCTGACAGTGCGCCGCGCGCTGGTGGTGGACGACCAGTTCATCAACCGCACCATTCTTGAACGGCAATTGCAGTCATCGGGCGTGGAAACGGTCCTGTGCCGTTCGGGCGCCGAGGCGCTGGAGATTCTGGCGCGCGACGGCGCCTTTGACGTGGTGATCACCGACCACCAGATGCCCGAAATGGACGGGATGACCCTGCTGACAAGTCTGCGCAGCGCGGGGTTCACCATGCCCGTTGTCCTGCTGTCGTCCAATACCGTGGCGGCCCGCGCCAGCGAAGCCTCGGCCGATCTGGCGGCGATCCTGCAAAAGCCGGTGCTGCGGGCCGAGCTTTACCGCGCCCTGCAAGGTCTGGGCGGCGCCGAGGTCGAGGTGGCTGCGCCCGTGCCCGCCGCAACGCCGGCCGATCTGCGCCCGATGCGGGTGTTGACGGCAGAAGACAACCGCACCAACCAGCTGGTGTTTCAGAAGATGGTGCGCGACCTGGCGATCGACCTGGTCTTTGCCAACAACGGGCGCGAGGCGGTGGATCTGTATCAGAGCTTCCGGCCCGATCTGATCTTCATGGATATTTCCATGCCGGAAATGGACGGTCGCGAGGCGGCGCGCGCGATACGCGGCCTGGAAGCGCCCGGCGTGCATCTGCCGATCGTCGCCCTGACCGCTCACGCGATGGACGGCGACGCCGAAGGCATCCTGGCGGCGGGGATCGACCGCTACATGACCAAGCCGCTGCGCCGCGCCGCGATTCTGGAGGTGCTGGCCGAGTTCTGCCCGTCCGGGGCGCAGCCGGTGGTGGCCACCCAGGCCGAGGCGATGACCGGCACCTGACGCATCCGGACCCGGCCCCGGGGGTTTCACACCCCCGGACCCCCGTGGGATATTTGCGGCAAGGTGAAGGGAGCGAGGGTCGATGGCCCTTTGGGCCGCCCTGTCGGTCGCCCGATCAATCCTCCTGCAGGATCTCCAGAAAGGCACGGCCGAACCGGTCCAGTTTCTGCGGACCCAGGTCGCCGACGCGGTCAAGCTCAGACAGTGTGGCGGGTCGCGCTTCGGCGATGCGGCGCAGGGCGGCGGGGGTCAGGCTCATCAGCTTGCCGGTGCCATCCTCGCCGCGGGCCAGGCGCAACTGGGCATCGGCCAGCCGGTCATAGATCGCCCCGGCCTCGCGCCCCGCCAGGCGGCGGCGGGCGGGGTGCATGGCGGCCGGCTCGGCGCCCAGGATCACCGACAGGAAGGCGCGGCCGTAGCTTTCCAGTTTCTTTGCGCCGACCCCGGTGATGTCCATCATCTGGTCCAGCGATTGCGGCCGCCGTTGCGCCATTTCGATCAGGGTGCGGTCGGCAAAGATGACGTAGGCCGGCACGCCCGCTTCCTCGGCCAGGGCCCGGCGCAGCGACTTGAGCGCCGAGAGCAGGCCGGCGTCGTCCTCCGACACCAGGCTGCGTGGCTCGCGCGTCGGGGCCTTTGCCGCCATCGTGTCGGCGCGCAGGATCACCGGCACCTCGCCGCGCAGCACCGGACGAGCGGCGTCGGTCATCCGCAATGCGCCAAAGCGGTCGGGGTCGGGGCGGATCAGGTCGCGGCCCATCATCTGCCGGAAGATCGCGCTCCAGGTGGCTTTCGGCAGGTCGCGGCCGATGGCGAAGGTGGAAAGCCGATCATGACCGCGTTCCCTGACCTTGGCGGTGGCCGTGCCGGTCAGCACGTCGATCAGATGGCCGGCGCCGAAATACTCGCCGGTGCGCAGCACGGCCGACAGCGCCTTGCGCACCGCCTCGGTCGCGTCAAAGGTCACGGCGGGGCGGTCGCAGAGATCGCAGGCGCCGCAGGGTTGCGAGGTCTCGCCGAAATAGCCCAGCAGAACCTGGCGCCGGCAGGCCGTGGCCTCGGCGAGACCGAGCAGTGCGTTCAGCCTGGCGTGGTCGGACGCCTTGCGGTCGGCCGGTGCCGCGCCTTCGTCGATCTGCGCGCGGCGCAGGCGGATGTCGTCGGGGCCATAAAGCGTCAGCGTCTCGGCCGGGGCGCCATCGCGGCCGGCGCGACCGATCTCCTGGTAATAGCCTTCGATCGACCGGGGCAGATCGGCATGGGCGACCCAGCGGATGTCAGGCTTGTCGATTCCCATGCCGAAGGCGATGGTTGCCACCACGATCAGCCCGTCTTCGCGCTGGAATCGGGTCTCCACGCGGCGGCGTTCGTCAGCTTCCAGCCCCGCGTGATAGGCGGCCGCGGAATGTCCGGCCTGGGTCAGCGCCTGGGCCAGGGTTTCGGTCCTGGCACGGGTGGCGCAATAGATGATGCCCGACTGGCCGCGCCGGGCGGCGGCAAAGGCCAGGATCTGCTCGCGCGGCGCCGCCTTCGCTGCGAAGGCCAGATGGATGTTCGGCCGATCGAAGCCGCGCAGAAACCGGGCGGGGGCCCGGCCGTCGAACAGCCGCGTGACGATCTCTGCCTGCGTCTCGGCATCCGCCGTGGCGGTAAAGGCCGCCACCGGCACGCCCAGCGCGCGGCGCAGCGCGCCGATCCTCAGGTAATCGGGGCGGAAATCGTGGCCCCATTGACTGACGCAATGGGCCTCGTCCACGGCGATCAGCGTCACGCCGATCCGGCGCAGCATCGGCAGTGTCGCGGGGGCGGCCAGCCGTTCGGGCGCCAGATACAGAAGTTTCAGTGCGCCCCTGTCCAGCGCCGCAAAGACCGCTTCGGTTTCCTCCTCGGTATGGCCCGAGGTCAGGGCTCCTGCCTCGACCCCCTGCGCCTTCAGCGCGCGAACCTGGTCGCGCATCAGGGCGATCAGGGGCGAGATCACCAGGGTCACGCCGGGGCGCAACAGTGCAGGCAGTTGGAAACACAGCGATTTTCCGCCGCCCGTGGGCATGATGGCCAATGTGTCGCGCCCGTCGAGCACGGCCAGGACGATCTCTTCCTGGCCGGGCCGGAAGGCGGGAAAGCCCCAGACCCGGTGCAGCGCCGCCTCGGCCTCGGCCAGGCGGGCGTCAGTAGACGACATGCAGGTTGTTGATGATCACGATGCGAAGCGCGATCAGCGCGAACAGCACGATCAGCGGGGCAAAGTCGATGCCGCCCGCCGCCGGGATGACGCGGCGGACCCGGGAATAGACCGGTTCCAGCGTGCGATTCAGCGCGACCCAGACCTGATAGACCAGCGGCTGGCGCAGGTTCAGCACCTGGAAGTTGATCAGCCAGCTCATGATCACATGGGCCAGCACGACCCAGCGCGCGATGTCGAGGGCAAGCAGCAGGATTTGCACGATCGAGGTCAAGGCATCCTCCGGTCAGGGTTGAGGGTTAGGTATCGTCGCGCGGGCCGAAGGGCAAGCAGACTTGACGCCGTGGTGCGGCATCGGTTGTGTCACCATGCGAAAGGGGCATTCATGTATCCGTTCATCCGCCTGGTTCAAGGGCTGCACGCGGCGCGGCGTCAAGGCCGCCTTGACCTGTTCGATCTGCATCAGACCACGATCCGCATCTGGCCCTGGGATCTGGACCCCTGGCGCGAGTTGAACAACGGCCGGACCCTGACCCTGTTCGATCTGGGCCGCATCCCGATGTCGGTGCGCATCGGGTTCGAAGCCGCCGCCAGGGCACGGGGCTGGGGCATCACCGTCGCGGGAACCAACACGCGCTATCGCAAACGGATCACGCTGTTTCAGACCGTGACCTGCCTCAGCCGCGTGGTGGGTTGGGACGACCGCTTCTGCTATGTCGAACAGGGTCTGTGGCGGGGCGACGAATGCTGCACCCACATGCTGCTGCGCTATGCCTTCACTTCAGGGGCAGGGTTGGTGCGGCCGGCCGAGGTGATCGCGGCGATGGGCCATGCGCCCGAAAGCCCCGCCTTGCCCGATTGGGTGCGGGCCTGGATCGCGGCGGATGCCATGCGCCCCTGGCCACCCGCGCGCGGCTAGTCGAGGCCAGTCCGGGGCATTCGGCTTGCGCGGGCCCCGGGTTTCGGGCTTGATCGCGGCAGGCCAGAAGGCGTCAGGCGACGGGCGGGAGACGGGCGATGGATACGGCACGGCGGCGGATCTGGGGCTGGTGGTTCTTCGACTGGGCCAGTCAGCCCTACAACACGCTGCTGCTGACCTTTGTCTTCGGCCCGTATTTCCAGCAGGTCGCCAGCGCTCATTATGCCGCGACCGGCCTGGATGCCGAGGCCGCCAATGCCGCCGCGCAGACCTATTGGGGCTGGGGCCAGTCGATTTTCGGCGTTTTCATCGCGCTTATGGCACCGATCCTGGGGGCCTTTGCCGATGGCGCCGGACGGCGGATGGGCTGGATCTGGTTCTTCTCGGCGCTTTACGTGATCGGGTCGTGGATGCTGTGGTATCTGGTGCCCGACCAGCCCGACCTGCTGCAGGCGCAGATCTGGTTCGGGATCGGGCTGATCGGCATGGAGTTTGCCACGATCTTCACCAACGCCCTGATGCCCGACCTGACGGGCGACCAGGACATGGGGCGGGTCTCGGGATCGGGCTTTGCCTTCGGTTATTTGGGCGGGATCGTGGCGCTGGCGCTGATGCTGGTGCTGCTGGCCGAAAACGCCGCGACCGGCAAGACCCTGATCGGCATCGCGCCGATCCTGGGGCTGGATGCGGCGGCGCGCGAGGGCACGCGCTCGGTCGGGCCGTTCACCGCGATCTGGTATGTCATCTTCATGGTGCCGTTCTTCCTCTGGGTGCGCGAAACGCCGCGTGCCGCAACCGGCGTGGGCCAGGCGCTGCGCGATCTGGGCGCGCTGATCCGCCGGCTGCCCGAGCGGCGCTCGCTGTTTGCGCATCTGGGGTCGTCGATGGTCTACCGCGACGCGCTGAACGCGCTTTACGCCTTTGGCGGGGTCTATGCGGCGGGGGTGCTGGGCTGGTCGATCACCCAGATCGGGGTTTTCGGCATTGCCGGTGCCCTGTCGGCCACGGTGTTTTCCTGGGTGGGCGGCAAGATGGACAGTGCGCGCGGCCCGAAGCCGGTGATCAACCTCAGCCTCTGGGTGCTGATCGCCGTCTGCCTGGTGATCGCGGGCATGTCGCGCAACGGGTTTTACGGCATGCCCTTTGGCGCGGGCTCGGCCTGGCCCGACCGGCTGTTCTATCTCTGCGGCATCCTGATCGGCGCGGCGGGTGGTGCGCTGCAATCCTCATCACGCACGATGATGGTGTTCCATACCAGGCCGGAACGCGCGACCGAGGCCTTTGGCCTTTATGCCCTGTCCGGCAAGGTCACGTCGTTCCTGGCCCCGGCTGCCATCGCGCTGGGCACGGCCCTCAGCGGAAGCCAGCGCATCGGCATTGCCGTGCCTTTGATTGTGCTGTTCCTGATCGGCATGATGCTGATGCACTGGGTCAGGCCCATGGGTGAACGCGCGTGACGATCCGGTTCTTTCCGGCCCTGGTTCTGGGCCTGTCGCTCGGCCTGCCGATCCAGGCCGAAACCACGGCGGCCAACCTGTTTTCCGCCCTGCGCGAACCGGCCCGGGGGCCATCGCAATCCATCGGCACCTACAATCGCGGCTGCGCGGTGGGCAATGTCGAACTGCCCGAAACCGGACCGACCTGGCAGGCCATGCGCCTGTCGCGACACCGCACCTGGGGCAGCCCCGAACTGGTCTCCTATCTGCAAGACCTCAGCGCCCGGGCCACGCAGATCGGCTGGAAAGGGCTTTACATCGGCGATCTGGGCAATCCGCGCGGCGGGCCGATGAACTCGGGCCATGCCAGCCACCAGATCGGCCTGGATGCCGACATCTGGTTCCTGAAACCGGCCCGGCTCGACCTGTCCCGCCAGGAACGCGAGAAGCTCTCCTCGATCGCCATCCGCAGCGATGACCAGCTTGCGGTGAATGGCAACTGGGATCCGTCCTATGCCGCGCTGCTGCAACTGGCGGCGTCAGACCCGAGGGTGGACCGTATCTTTGTCGCCGCCGCCATCAAGATCGAGATCTGCAAGACCGCGACCCCGGCCGACACCGCCTGGCTGCAGAAGATCCGGCCCGAGGCGAACCATGCCGACCACATGCATGTGCGGTTGAAATGCCCGGCCGGGTCGCGCGATTGCCAGACGCAGCTGCCCACGGTCAGTCAGCTGAGCAAGGGGGGCAATGGCTGCGACGACACGTTGATGTACTGGGTTTCGGATGCCTATCTGCACCCCAGGCCGCCGAAAACTCCGCCGCCGCCCAAGCCGCACAAGCGGACCAGCCGCGAATACCTGATGTCCGATCTGCCGCCGCAATGCGCCGCCGTTCTGTCTTCGGACTGACCCTGGCCCTGGGGGTCGTGGCGGGCCTGCATGGCTCGGCCGAAGCCGGCAAGCCGGCGGGCTTCCTGGCCGAAGTCGACTGGGATCAGGCGGACCCGCGCTTTGGCGGGATTTCGGCGATTTCGGTGACGGACGGGGGCAACAGCTTCACCGCCGTGTCGGATCGCGGCAGCGTGCTGCAGGGGCGGCTGCTTCGGGATGGCACGGGCCGGCTCACCGGGGTGGCCGGCGGGGCTCCGGTGGTGCTCTTGCGGCCAGACGGCACACCATTGCCCAGGTCGATGGCCGACAGCGAAGGCCTGGCCCTGGATGGGAAGGGCGGGTTCTACATCAGTTTCGAAGGCCCGGCCCGGGTGCGCCACTATGCCCGCCCCGGCGCCCCGGCCGAAAACCTGGATCGTCCGCGCGCCTTCGACGCGATGATCGAAAACGCCTCGCTCGAGTCGCTGTGCCGGGGTCCGGACGGCGCGCTCTATACCCTGCCCGAGGACAGCGGCAGCCATGCCAGCCCCTTCCCGCTGTTTCGCTGGCGTGCCGGGCAGTGGGACAGGTTCGGCACCATCGCCCGGTCTGACGAATTCCGCGCCGTGGATTGCGCGATCGGCCCGGATGGCCGGTTCTACCTGCTGCAACGCGCCTTCCATGGCCTGGGCGGCTTTGCCTCGCGTCTGGTGCGGTTCGACTTCACGGCCAACGGGCTGACGGGCCGGCAGGTCCTGTTCCAGAGCGAAACCGGCACATTCGACGATCTGGAGGGCCTGTCGGTGTGGCGCGACGCGGCCGGCAGGCTGCGTGCCACCATGGTATCGGATGACAATTTCTCGGCCTTCTTCGTCACCGAAGTGGTGGAATTCGCCCTGCCCGAGTGAAGCTCCGGGTTGACCGGCGCGGGGCGGCACTGTATTGCGGCGCGCCGGCCGATGCTGCGTTGCCCAGATGCGCAGGCCCCACTTCCGATGACCAAGTCTCCGCAACCTTGTAAAAAACGGAACCGACATGAAGAACCTTGTTCCCGGCATCGCCGCCATGGCGGTGATCGTCGTTGCCTCGAACATTCTGGTGCAGCACCCGATGGGCCTGTATCTGACCTACGGGGCGCTGACCTATCCCCTGTCCTTCCTGGTGAATGACATCACCAACCGCCTGCAAGGCGTGCGCGCTGCGCGCCAGGTGGTGCTGGCGGGCTTTGTCGTCGGCCTGATCAGTTCGTTCATCGGCACCCGGATCGAGGGCGAGTTCGGGCCGCTGGTCACGCTGCGCGTTGCGCTGGGTTCGGCCACGGCGTTCCTGGTGGGCCAGCTTCTGGACGTGACCGTCTTCGACCGGCTGCGCCGGGCCGAATGGTGGCGCGCACCGCTGGTATCGACCCTGATGGGCTCGACCCTGGACAGCGTGATCTTCTTCACCATGGCATTCGGCGGGATGTTCACCTTTCTCGAACCCGGCAACGTGCCCACCTGGGCGGCCGAACCCGGCCCACTTCTGGGTGCCGGCCCCGTGGTGCCGTTCTGGGTGTCGCTGGCGGTGGCGGACTGGTGTGTCAAGTTTGCCATCGCCCTGTTCGGTCTGCTGCCGTTCCGCCTGTTTGTTGCGCGATTGGCCACACGGGTTGCGTGAAAACTTTTGACAAACACAAAATCTGTGGCAGGCTCAGCTTATCGGTAACCGAGCGAAAGGAGGTGATCCAGTGTCGAGAGTGATATTGGAGAGAGGTGTCGGGACAGCCAGGCGGAGGCTTTGCTAGGGGCAGCCCCCTAACAGACCGGATGTCGGGTTGGGTGGACCTAACCGTTCCATCTCCTTGAACTCGGGAAGGGTCGCCATGGGCGGCCCTTTCTCGTTGGTGCGCCATGCTGTGGATAACGGACACCCTGCACATCGCGGATTGGGAGTTGAGCGAGCAATTCGTTCGCGCCTCCGGTCCCGGTGGGCAGAACGTGAACAAGGTCTCGACCGCAGTCGAACTGCGGTTCGAGGCCGAACGCTCGCCGCATCTGTCCGCGGCGGTGAAGGCGCGGCTGAAACGGCTGGCCGGGCGGCGCTGGACGAATGACGGCGCGCTGGTGATCCAGGTCGAGGATACGCGCAGTCAGGCGCAGAATCGGGAAATCGCGCGGCAGCGCCTGGCCGAGCTGATCCGCGCCGCGCTGGTCGCGCCGAAACGCCGGATTGCCACCAAACCCACGCCGGGCAGCCAGCGCCGGCGCCTGCTGGCCAAGACCGTGCGCGGCGAGGTGAAGAGCCTGCGCGGCAGGGTCGAGGACGAGGGCTAGACCGTCACTTCCAGCGGGGTCTGCGCGCCCACGCCGAACACCCGCTTGTAACGCGCGATCTGGTCCGCCGGGCCCATGGCCTTGTTGGGGTTGTCCGACAATTTCACCGTGGGCCGCCCATCGGCCGAGACCGCCTTGCAGACCAGGCTGAACGGCGCCAGCGCGTCATCCGGCGCCAGGCCGCGGAAGTCGTTGGTCAGCAGCGTTCCCCAGCCAAAGCTGACCTTGCAGCGGTCCTGGAACCGGGCCTGCAGCTCCTCGATCTTCGCGACATCCAGCCCGTCCGAGAAGATGACCAGCTTGGTTCGCGGATCCTCGCCGCGCGAAATCCACCAGCGGATGGCGGTTTCCGCGCCCGCGACCGGATCGCCGCTGTCGATGCGGATGCCGGTCCAGCTGGCCAGCCAGTCGGGCGCATGGGCCAGGAAACCTTCGGTCCCGAACGTGTCGGGCAGGATGATCCGCAGGTTGCCGTCGTGCTCTTCGTGCCAGTCGGCCAGCACCTGATAGGGCGCGCGCGCCAGTTCGGCATCGGATCTGGCCAGCGCGGCATAGACCATCGGCAGTTCATGCGCGTTGGTGCCGATCGCCTCGATGTCGCGGCGCATGGCGATCAGGCAATTCGACGTGCCGGTGAATTTCGCCCCCAGCCCTTCGATCATCGCCTGCACGGCCCAGTCCTGCCACAGGAAGGAATGGCGCCGCCGCGTGCCGAAATCGGCGATACGCAGCTTGTCCAGGCTGCGCAGGCGGGTGATCTTCTCCCACAGTTTGGTCATGGCGCGGGCATAGAGGATCTCCAGCTCGAACCGTCCCATCCGCTCCAGCACGGCGCGGCTGCGCAATTCCATCAGCACGGCCAGCGCCGGAATTTCCCACAGCATCACCTCCGGCCAGGGGCCTTCGAAGGTCAGCTCATACTGCCCGTCGCGCCTGTCCAGGTGATAGGGCGGCAGACGCAGGTTTTCGAACCACTCCATGAAGTCGGGGCGAAACATCTGGCGCTTGCCGTAAAACGTGTTGCCGCGCAGCCAGGTGCTCTCCCCCCGGGTCAGCGACAGCGAGCGGACATGGTCCAACTGTTCGCGCAATTCCGCCTCGTCGACCAGATCGGCCAGGCGGATCCCGGTCGTCCGGTTGATCAGGCTGAAGGTCACGCGGGTCTCGGGCCGGTTGCGGAACACCGACTGGCACATCAGCAGCTTGTAGAAATCGGTGTCGATCAGCGACCGGACGATCGGGTCGATCTTCCAGCGGTGGTTCCAGACCCGTGCGGCGATGTCGACCATGCTCTCCCCCCGTTCCACCTCCATAGGCAATCGGGGCTCCGGGGTCAAAGCCCCATTCGGACCGAGGGGATGGGCTGCTGTTGCGGCGGCGGCGGGCGGGCGGCGCCGTCGGCGCCCGGTGCCCAGGCGCGGATGGCGGCGAAAAGATCTCTGCGGGTCAGCGGTTTGACCAGAAAGCCGTCCAGCCCGGCCTCGCGGCAGGCCTCGCGATCCTCGCCAAAGGCATTGGCGGTCAGGGCCAGGATCGGGCGGTGCGGCCGACCCGCGCGGGCATCGGCGGCGCGGATGGCTCGCGTGGCGTCCAGCCCGTCCATCACCGGCATCGAGATGTCCATCAGGATCAGGTCGGGGTCGTGCCGGGCGCAGAGTTGCACGGCCTCGGCCCCGGTGACGGCGGGGATCACGGCCTGCACCGCCGGGTCCAGCATCTTGCGCACCACCATCATGTTGGTGCGGTTGTCTTCCGCCACCAGGATCGTCAGACCGGGCGGCAGCGCCGCCAGATCCGGCGCCATCGGCAAGACGTCCGCGGGCTGCGGCATTTCGGCCGGCGGCAGCACGGCGCTCAGGGTGAAGACCGATCCGACCCCCGGTTCGGACTGCACGGTGATGCCTCCGCCCATCAGCTCTGCCAGCATGGCCGAGATCGTCAGCCCCAGCCCCGTCCCGCCGAATTGCCGGGAAATCGCGGTGTCGGCCTGGGTGAAGCTGTCGAAGATCTGCGCCAGGCGATCGGGCGCGATGCCGATGCCGGTATCGGCCACGTCGATTTCCACCGCACCGCCGGGGCCGCAGCGCAGGTGCAGCGTGACCCGGCCCGCAGGGGTGAACTTCACCGCATTGCCCACCAGATTCATCAGGATCTGGCGCAGCTTGCCTTCGTCGCCCAGAACGGTCGGGGCATCGGCCGGGGGGGCGAACACCAGCTCCAGCCCCTTCCTGGCCGCGGTCGGAC
>JAKALB010000101.1 GCA_021813365.1 Pseudomonadota bacterium
GTCGATCAGGAACACCGGCTGGTAATTGGCATAATTGTTGCCGATGCTGGGGTATTTCACCTTCATCAGATGCAGCAGCGCGCCTTCGTCCAGCGGCATCTTCTTCTTGCGTGCCACCATGGCGAAAATCTTCAGGTAATTCTCCTGCGTCGGGCCATCGACCTTGATCTTGAAGAAGATCCGGCGCAGCGCCGCACCGTCGAAGATCTCGTTGGGGTGAAAGTTGGTCGAGAAGATGACCAGCGTGTCGAAGGGCACGGTGAATTTCTCGCCCGATTGCAGGGACAGGATGTCGCGGCCCTCTTCCAGGGGCACGATCCAGCGGTTCACCAGCTTCTGCGGCGGCTCGCTCTGGCGGCCGAGGTCGTCGACGATGAAGATTCCGCCCGACGATTTCATCTGCAGTGGCGCCTGATAGGTGCGGGCCACGGGATTGTATTTCAGATCCAGCATGTCCAGCGTCAGTTCCCCCCCGGTCACGACCGAGGGGCGGTCGCACAGGATGTAGCGGCTGTCGAAGCGATTCGAGGACCGCCGCAGGGCGTGCGGGTCATCGACCTGTTCCTCGGCCCCGGTGTGCACGATCGGGTCATAGACCGAGATCACCTGGCCGGCATATTCCACCGCGCGGGGGATATAGATCTTGTCGCCCAACGCGGCGCGGATGCCGTTGGAAATACTGGATTTCCCGTTGCCGGGCGGGCCGTACATCAGGATCGACCGGCCCGAGGTGACGGCGGGGCCCAGGTTGTCGATCAGGTCGGGCGGCAGGATCAGGTGGCCCATGCCCTTCATCAGCTCGGCCCGGGTCAGGCGGATGTTGCGGATCGACTGGCGCTTCATCTGTTCGCCATAGGCGGCCAGCGGCACGGGCAGCGCGCCGTAGTATTCCGACTGGCTCAGCGCATCCAGCGCGCGGGACTTGCCCGCATCGGTCAGTTGATAGCCCATCTCGTTGCCGCTGGTGGCGTGCAACGTGCCGGTCGCCTCGAGCAGGCGCTGGCTGCGGGCCAGGTCGACCAGTTCCTGAACCAGCGGAATGGGCAGGCAGATCACGCGGCTCATCGCCGAGACCAGATCCAGATTCATGCGGAACATGGTCTTCAGCAGGATGTCGCGCATCGTGACGATGTTGATCCCGACCTCGGCCAGGCTGCGCGGCATGGCGGGCGGCAGAACGCCAGGCAACTGGGCGCCCGGGGGTTGGAGCTGCATGTTCATCTGTCACCTGTGGATCGGCCGATCTGTCCGGGCCATCCAACCCCAAGGATGCGGCGCCTTTAGGGCACAATGGCGGCGATCAGCGCGATCAGCAGCATGCCCGACAGCGCCAGGCCCATCGGAAAATCGTCATGCGTCCAGCTTTCCCAGTCCGGCGCCACCCGGCGGATCGGCGCAATGGCGCGCGCAAGCCTGTGCGCGGCAAAGGCGCCCAGCAGGCAGGCGGCGGCCAGGCCCAGCACAAGACGCAGGTCGGCGCCCACGAAGAACGGCGCCATGGCGCTGGCGAATTTCGCATCGCCCGCCCCCATCAGCCCGGCGGCATTGGCGATGAATCCCGCGACCAGCAGGATCGCGGCCAGCGCCCAGCCGAGGGCCCAGAGCTTCAGCGGCACCAGCAGGATGCCGGGAAACAGCCAGACCAGCCACAGGGCCAGCACGGCCCTGTTGGGGATCTTCATCCGGGCCATGTCGCTCCATGCGACCCAGATGGCGATGGTTGCCAGGAAGGGCAGGAACACCCAGGCCGCCAGCGGGCTGAACACCAAGGCCTCAGCCTCCAAGCGCCGCAAGGCTGCGCGCCGCGGCCTCGAAATAGGTGGGCGAGGTCTCGACAGCCTGCTGCAGCAGCTGCTTGCCGATCGCGATATCGCCCTGCTTGATGGCGGCCAGACCGGCCGTGTACAGCAGTTGCGCCCTTTCCTGCTGGGTCATGTCGACCACGGGCAGATCGTAATTGTGCTGGGCGGCGCGGGCCAGCACCAGGTTGTTCTTGGCGGTGAACAGCGTGGGGTCATAGCTCAACGCCTCGCGGAACAGCTTTTCGGCGCCCTTGGGATCGCCGCGCTGCAACTTGGAAAAGCCCCAGTTGTTATAGACATTGGCGGGCTGCGAGGTGAGGCCCGCGGCGACTTCATAGAAGCTGTCGGCCTTCTTCCACTGTTTCTTGCTGTCGGCGACCAGCGCCTCCAGCCGGTAGCGGTCATAGGTTTCCACCGTCGGCGGGATCGCGTTCAGCGTGGCTTCGGCATCTTTCCAGTCGCCGGCGCGGATCTGGGCATCGGCCAGGGCCAGGCGGTCGGCATCGGTCACGGTGGGCGCGGCGACCAGGCCGGTCAGGATCTTGACGGCCTCATCCGACCTGCCGGCGCGCAAGAGCGCCCTGGCGAAATAACGCTGCAGCACCGGGTCTTCGGGCGCACCCTTCACGGCGTTCTGGAAATAGACCACGCCTTCATTCGGGTCGGCCACCGTCAGCATCAGTTCGTTCAGGTTGTCCTGTTCGATCCGGCTGGCATTGTCGATCGCGGCCTTGACCTGATCGTCGCTGAGCCCCTGCTGGCAGGCGGCCAGGGACAGTGCCAAGGCGATGCCGGTGGCAAGGGAGACGAATTGGCGCATTCTCGCGACCTCTGACTGCTCGGCGACTGCTCGTCCGGGCCGCGTGTCTTACAGGTTCGACAGAAGCTCGTATTCCGAGGGCCCGCGCCGAACCAGAGAGAACTGCGGCTCTTGTGCTTGTTCGCCGTCACCATAGCCCAAGTTTTCCATCCGGGCGATAGCGAGCTTCAGATTGTTGCGGATTTCGTCCGAGTTGCCACTGTCCAGCGCATAGGCCTGCTGGAAGTAGCTGCGCGCCTCGCCATATCTGCCCTGTTCCATCAGCACGCAGCCCAGGTTGTTGAGGGCGGGCACAAAGGTCGGATCGGCCTTGATGGCCTGGCGCAGCACATCCTCGGCCTGGCCCAGACGCCCCAGTTTCAGATCGGCCGAGCCGATGGCCGAGAGGACATCGACATTCATGCCCTGTTCGGCCGCGGCGCGGAAATAGGCCTTGAGTGCCAGTTCATATTCGCCCGCCTGCATCAGCCGGTGGCCGACCAGCAGGCCATCCACCCCCTGTTCCGCGCCGTTCACCGCGGGTGGCGAATTGCCCGCGGTGGGGTTGAGCGCATCCAGTTCCGGGCCGGGCAGGCAGGCGGTCAAGGTCACAAGGGACAGTGTTGCCGCAATCGAGGTCGAACGTCGCACCTTTCGCCTTTCCGCGGGGCGTCAGCGCGACCCCATCGTCAGCATAGCCGAGATGCCATAGACCGACGGACCGATCAGGATGATCATCAGCGGCGGCACCGTGAACATCATAGTGCCCAGCGTCAGCTTTGTCGGCAAGGTGTTCGCCTTCTCTTCGGCGCGCATCACGCGCTTGTCACGCATTTCGGCCGAATAGACACGCAGGGCTTCGGCGATCGAGGTGCCGTAGGTCGCCGATTGCACCAGCGTGGTCACAAAGGACGACACATCCGGGATGCCCACGCGCTCGGCCATGTCCTTCAGCACCGCGACGCGCTCCTTGCCGGCCTTGACCTCGTGGCTGACCATCTCGAATTCGTCGGCCAGGGCGGGATAGCCGGCGCGGGCTTCCTTGGCCACGCGGTTGATGGACTGGTCCAGCGACTGCCCGGCCTCGACGCAGACCAGCATGAGGTCCAGCGCATCGGGAAAGCCCTGCACGATCTGCTGCTGGCGGCTCTGCAACCGGCGCTGCACCCAGTATTGCGGCAGGTAATATCCGGCAGCACCCGGCAGCACCGTGCCCAGGATCATGGTCTGGGTCGACACGTCCTGGTGGGTGCGCAGCAGCAGCACATAGATCACCCCGATCGCCAGCGAGCCGAGGCCCAGCACCAGCTGCGCGAAGTGGAACACCCGGACCGCGTTCTTGCCCCTGTAGCCGGCGCGCAGCATCTTCAGCCGGGCGGCGGTCATCTGCTCGGCATCCTGCGGCTCGAGGAAGGCCGAGAATTTCTGCAGCTTGTCTTCCTTGCCGGTGGCGCGCAGGGTCGGACCCTTTTCCTTGGGCTGCGCCCCCCGCTGTTGTGCCTTCAGCTTGTCATAGGGACTTTCCTGCTTTTGCAGCAGCGTCGGCAATGCCGCGATGATCAGCAGGAGACCCAGTGCGCCCAGCACCAGGACCGGACCCAGCGGACCCAGGGTATCCACCAGTTTCGCATTGATCGCGTTCAGGAAGTTCATGGCGATGCCCTCAGACCTTGATGTTGACCATGATCTTCATGAAGACCACGTTGACGACCAGGAACGCGCCCACGATCAGCGCGGCGGGGATGAAAGCGGCCGTCTGCTTCACATCGTCATAGTAATGCGGCTGGATGACGTTGATCATGATCAGCGCACCGATCGGGAAGGCCGACAGGAACATGCCCGACCATTTGGCCTCGGCCGTGATCGCCTTGACCCGGCGGAACAGCTTGAACCGCGCCCGGATCACCTTGGCCAGGCCTTCCAGGATCTCGGCCAGGTTGCCGCCCGAGGTCTGCTGGATGGTCACGGCCACCGCCAGGAAGCGCAAGTCCTGGCTGTCCATGCGTTCGGCAAAGGCCTTCAGGCTTTCGGCCACGTCGCGGCCATAGCTGGCCTCGTCGGCGATCACGCCGAATTCGGTGCCCAGCGGGTCGCCGATTTCCTTGGCCACCGCCGCGATGGCCGAAGAGAACGGGTGGCCCACGCGCAGCGACCGCACCATCAGCTCCACTGCGTCAGGCAGTTGTTCTTCCATCAGCGCCATGCGCTTCTTGGCCTTGTTGTTCACCCAGACATAGACGCCGCCCACGCCCATCACGACCGCCACGATGGCGCGCACCGGGGCGGCGGCCTCGGTTCCGACCGTCAGGCCGATGAAGGAAAACACCGAAAGCCCCGCCATGATGCCGATCAGCGCACGCGGCGTGAAGGCGATGTTGGCCTTCTGTGCCTTGTTGGCCAGGATCGCATAAAGCGGAATGCCTCTGGCATTCATGTGCTGGGACATTTCCTTGCGGAGCTGTTCCAGCACGGCGGCACGGTCCTGCGTCTTTTCCAGCAGGGCCAGCCGGCGGCTCATCCGGTTGTTCAGGCTGATCGACTTGCCGAAGGCGGTCAGATAGACGCCCTCGACCAGCATGATCACCGCGACAAAGATCAGGATGTAGATAAGCGGTGCGGCACTGATCTGCATGATCCGACCTCAGTTGATGGGTTCATAGATGGAGGCCGGCAGGTCGTAACCCCAGGCGCGGAAGCGTTCGGAATAGTGGCTGCGCACCCCGGTCGCATTGAAGCGCCCGATGATCTTGCCGCCGGGCTCGACCCCCAGACGCTCGTAGCGGAACACTTCCTGCATCGAGATGACGTCGCCTTCCATTCCGGTGATTTCGGTGATCGAGACCATGCGGCGCGAGCCGTCCTGCAGACGGTTGGCCTGCACGATCAGGTTCACGGCGGCGGCGATCTGGCTGCGCACGGCTTTCAGCGGCATTTCGATCCCGGCCATGGCGACCATGTTTTCCAGGCGCGACACCGCATCGCGGGCGCTGTTGGCGTGGATCGTGGTCATCGAACCGTCGTGGCCGGTGTTCATGGCCTGCAACATGTCGATCACTTCCTCGCCCCGGGTTTCGCCGACGATGATCCGGTCGGGACGCATCCGCAGGGCGTTTCGCAGGCAGTCGCGCTGCGTGACCGCGCCCTTGCCTTCGACGTTGGCGGGGCGGCTTTCCATCCGGCCGACATGGACCTGCTGCAACTGGAGTTCCGCCGTATCCTCGATCGTGAGCACACGCTCGTGGTTGTCGATGAAGCTGGACAGCGCGTTCAGCGTGGTGGTCTTGCCCGAACCCGTTCCGCCCGACACGATGATGTTCAGCCGGCAGGACACGGCCGCCTGCAGATACAGGCCCATCTCCTCGGTGAAGGCGCCGAACCGGATCAGGTCGTCGATCTTCAGCTTGTCCTTCTTGAACTTCCGGATCGACACCAGGCTGCCATCCACCGCCACCGGCGGCACCATGCAGTTGAACCGGCTGCCATCGGCCAGGCGGGCATCGCAATAGGGGTTCGATTCGTCGACGCGGCGACCCACGGCGGACACGATCTTGTCGATGATCCGCAGCAGGTGGCGTTCGTCCTTGAAGGTGATGTCGGTCAGTTGCAGCTTGCCCGCGCGCTCCACGAAGACGCGATGAGGCCCGTTGACCAGGATGTCGTTGACGGTCTCGTCCTTCAGCAGCGGCTCCAGCGGGCCCAGGCCCATGACCTCGTCGTAGAGCTCCTGGTTCAGCTGGGTGCGGTCATTGGCATTCAGCGCCACCGACATCTCGTCCAGTGCTTCGGCGGTGATCGCGGCGATTTCCGCCTTCAGGCTCTGTTCCGACGCGGTTTCCAGCGCCGCAAGGTTCAGGTTGTCGAGAAGGCGCTTGTGCAGCTCGACCTTCAGTTCGCTCATCCGTTCCTTGCGCTTGCGCTCCTTGTCCGCCGCGGCCATCTCGGCCGGATTCCTGGGCAAGGGTGCTGGGCGCAGCGTGGCGGCCTTGGCGGCCTCTGGCTTGATGGCGGCGGCCGCCGGTGCATCGGCGGGCGCGGGCATGGCGGCCCGATGCAGGGGCGAGCCCGAGCCGACCGCTGCCAGGGCCGGGCGCTTGGCCTCACCTTCGGGCTTCTTGAAACGCGAGAACATCAGTTACTCCTGCTGGGTCGATGTCCGGGCGCTCAGCGGCGTCCGGTTTCCACGGCGGCGTTCAGTTCGTGCAGCGACTTGGCCAGCTTCTGGATTTCTTTCCGAAGCGGATTCTTGGCGGCGGTTTCGGCCAGCGGCAGGCCATGGTCATTGGCCTGGGTCACGGCGGCGCCGCCATCGGGCAACTGCACTTCGATCGAGATGTCCAGGCTTTCCGCCATGCGCTTCACCCGGCTCTTTGCCGAAAGGTCGGTGAATTTCGGTGCGCGGTTCAGGACATAGCGCAGCTTTTCATGCGGCAGCCCTTCGGCCTTCAGCGTGCGGGCCAGCCGCAGCGCATTCTGGGCCGAGCGCAGATCCAGCTCCATCATGGCGAAATAGACATGCGCCCGGACCAGCACGGTTTCCGTCCAGCCGACCACGGTGCGCGGCATGTCGACGATCACGAAATCGAAGTTGCGCGCCGCCATGTCGAGGATGCGCCCGATATCCTCGCCGGTCACGAAATCGAGGGGCAGCATGTCGGAGGGCGCGGTCAGCACATGCAGCTTGTCGTTGAAGGTCAGCATGGCTTGCAGCAGCGTGTCGCTGTCGGCATTGGCGGTGTCTTGCAACAGGTCGAACACCGCCTCCTTCCGCGGCAGGTCGAGATAGGTCGCGGCCGAGCCGAACTGGAAATCGAGGTCGATCAGGCAGACGCGCGGGCCTTCCTTCTGGATCGTCGCCAGTTCCCAGGCCAGGTTGGCCGCAAAGGTCGAGGCGCCGCAGCCCCCCGCCAGGCCATGCACCGGCAGCACCACGGCATCGCGGTCGCCCTTGGCCTTGAAGCCGGGATGGGCGGGCGGGATTTCGTGCGGCGCGTCAGGCACGGCGGCCAGGCGCGGCGCGGGCTCTGCGGCGGAGGGCGCGGGTCGGCGCAGCTTTTCGATGGTTTCGTGCAGCCCGCCTTCGGGCAGCGGATAGGGCAGGAAATCTTCGGCCCCAAGCCTGAGCATCTGGTGCAGGGCCAGCGGGCTGACATTGTCGGCCACCAGCACGACATGGATCTTCTGCTGCTTGGCCTGCGTGATGATCTCGCTGATGCGGTCGATTTCCCTTTCGTCCTCGCCGTTCACGGCGATGGCGACGAACTCCAGGCTTTCCGCCTCGGGCTGGGTCAGGAATTGCAGCGCATCATCAAAGCTCAGATCGCCCCAGGCCTCGCCCAGTTCCAGCTCCATGTCGTCGATCAGCAGGTCGAAATTCTGCACGTCGCGCGAAATCGTGCAGGCGCGGATCGGCGTCGGTTCCGGTTGAAGATTTGCCACGCTCGTCATGCCTCAGTCCTTCGGTTGCGACGGGGAGGCCAGGGCAGAATCACATGCCCAAAGGCAGGCCCACCCCCGTCGGGACACTGCTTCCGGCCTTGGAATCTGCGGGTCGATGGTGGCGAGAATGGGGCCGAAAAATCGTCAATGTTTGATATTTGACGGCCAATCCGGGCGGTTGCCCGCCGGCTGCGCGCGGATGGAAACAGCGCGGCCGGCCCAGCGCCGTTGCCGGAGCGGGGCCGGCGGGGCCCGGCCTACTGACCGGGGTTCACGTCGGTCGCGATGGTGGTGTTGCCCGGATGCGGGCGGGTGGCGCCTTCCACATATTCGCGAAAGACGACGGCCGCATATTTGCCGTTGAGCAGGGCGGAAGCGCCTTTGACGAAGCCCTGCACCTCGGTCACGGTGCGGCGGTTGCGCTGCTCGGGGTCCGGGGTCGGCACCACAGGGCGCGTCTCGCCATAGGACACGACCGCCTCGAGTCGCGTGCGCGAGATGCCGACCGAGGCGAAGTAGGACACGACCGCCTGTGCCCGCCGCATCCCCAGCGCCTGGTTGTAGGCGGTGGAGCCGACCAGGTCGGTGTGGCCATAGACGCGAAAGCGGACCTCCGGGAATTGCAGGATCCAGTCGGCCTGGCGGGCCAGCACGGCCAGGGCTTCTGGCGTCAGCTCGGCCGAGTTGAAGGCGAAGGTGATCGTGGTGGGCACTTCGGCGGCAAAGCGGTGTTGCAGCGCCTGGGTGGCCTGGCCGGTCATCGCCAGTTCGTTCACCTGGGTCGGCGTGCCGAAATTGCCTTCGTCGATGTTCTGGCCGGCCTCGTTGTTGCAGGCGGCCAGGACCGCGAGGGCCGTGGTGGCCAGAGCCGAAAGGAGCTTGCGCTGAAAGGACCGGATCATCGCTTACTCCATCGAATAGCCATAGGAACCGCTGAAGTCCTGCCGCGCCACTTCGCCGGCGGCGCTGTTGGCCCCGCCCGCGACATTGCCCAGCAGGAACAGTTCCTTTTCGGACGGCAGACGCACCCGGTCGGTGGGCAGGGCCAGCGTGTCGCCGCGCACCGGGGTCACCAGATGCGGGGTCACGATGATCACCAGTTCGGACTGGTTGCGCTGATAATCGGCACTGCGAAACAGCGCGCCCAGGATCGGGATGTCGCCCAGCCAGGGCACCTGGCCATTCAGATCGCGGAAGTCATCCTGCAGCAGGCCGGCGATGGCAAAGCTCTCTCCGTCGCGCATCTCGACCGTGGTCGATGTCTCGCGCCGCTTGAAGGCGTTCACGGTCACGCCGCCGCTGGTGAGCGAGGTGGTCGAGTCGATCGAGGACACGGCCGCGTTGATCTGCAGGTTGATCAGGCTGCCATCCACGACCGTGGGCGTGAAGTTCAGCTCGACCCCGAAGGGCTTGTACTCGATCGACACGGTGCCGGTGCCCGAAGCCACCGGGATCGGATATTCGCCGCCGGCCAGGAACTTTGCCTCTTGTCCGGACAGGGCGGTCAGGTTCGGTTCGGCCAGGGTGCGCACGACACCCTTGGATTCCAGCGCCTCCAGCAGCACGCCGAATTGCAGCGAGCCCGCGGTGAAGCCCAGGCCCAGCGCGCCCTGCGATCCGTCCTTGAGCCGGAACAGACCGTTCTGCACATCTTCGGCCGTCTGGTTGATGACCGTGCCGGTTCCGCCATAGATGCCGGCACTGGTGCCGCCGCCAAGCGCCAGCGAGGACGACAGGCTCTTTTCCACCGAACGCTGCATTTCGGCGAAGCGGACCTTGAGCATCACCTGCTGCGTGCCGCCCACCATCATCAGATTGGAGATGTGTTCGGGCGCATAGCGGCTGGCCAGATCCAGCGCGCGGTCCAGCTTGGCGGTCGAAGACACCGTCCCCGACAGGACGATCCCGTCATTGGCGGTGCGCACCTCGATATTCTCGCCCGGCAGGATCTGTTTCAGCCGCTCCTTGAATTCCTCGATATCGGGGGTGACATGGACATCGATGTTCGAGATCAGCTTGCCGTCAGGCGCAAGCAGGGTCATGGTCGTGCGCCCAGGCGCCTTGCCCAGGACGTAGATCGTCTTGTCCGACAGGGTCGAGATATCGGCGATGCCCGGGTTGGCGATCGAGATTTCCGAAAAGGGCGTGTCGCTTTCCACCACCACCGCACGGTTCATCGGCACGTTGAGAGGTTCGTTGACCGACCCTTTCATCACGGTGAGGGTCTGTGCCGATACCGGCGTCCATGCAGCGGCCGCGAGGGAAAACCCAAGCGCGCCAGCCACAACGAGGCTCCGCAGTTTCATCTGACCTGCCCTTTCGAAACGCCCAAAACGCGGGTCTTGATCGCCCGATTTGAGGCGAAGAATGCCCGATCTGGCATTTATAAGCAAGAATCAATCGGTTGAGACCGTTTCCTTATGTGGATAACCGGCAACACGCGGTCAGGGCGCAACGCGGTGGCCCGGAAAACCAGAGGCCCCCGGCCTTGCGGGGGTCTCGGGATTGCGGTTCGCACCCAACGCGGCCGCAGATCGCAGACACAGTCAGTTGGTGCAGGGGATCGGCGTGTCCACCACATCTGCGCCCCTGCGGGTCTTGACCGTGCAGACCTTTTCCGGTTCCGGCGCGACGACCGGGGCGGCAGGCGGTTCGTCGACGATGCCCAGAAGCTGCCGGCTGTCGACCTCGACCTTGGTCAGAACGGCATCGTCGCCCGACCCGACCAGGGACAGTGACAACTTGCCGGTGGCCTGCGCCTGGGCCAGTCGCGCCACGCTTTCGGGGCTGGCGGCCACGGTCACGGTGCGGGCCACGGTCGCGGTGCCGGACTGTCCGTCGGCCTTCTGGTCGACGGCCACGACCCGCAGCGAGTTCTCGATCAGCCGGGTCATCTCGGTGCTTTCGTTGTCGGCCAGTCCGGTCCAGTAGACATCGACATGATCGCCCGGCTGCACGAAGCCCGACACGCCGGTCGACACGTCGACCTTGATGGCAAAGGCGCGCTCGCCCTTGGCGAGCTGGCCGGTCAGGCCCGCCGGCTCGCCCGGCTCGGTGACCTTGACAGCCAGCAGTGGCTCGAACTTCTCCATCTGGCGCAACACGTAGCGCGGGCTCTTTCCGTCATCGGGGAACAGCACCTTGGGATCCTGGAACGTCCCCTCGGGCAGGGCGTTTTCCTGCCAGTAGATCATCTGCACGTCATCCTTGGTGATGACGTCGCCATAGTTCTTTTCCTTGTTGACCACAAAGACCTGAACCATCGGACCGGTCTTCTCGCGGAAGTCGCGTTCCCTGGCCAGGGCCGTCTGGGTCTGGCTGATATAGCCCTTGGTCATGTAGACCGCCGCGCCCGCCAGGGCGACACCGGCCACAAGAACCAGTCCGAACATTGCTCGCATGTCTCAACCCCTTACCCACCGCCGGCCGAACTGGCCGGGGGCCGTCAATTGTTTTCGAAACCCACGGGCACATTGGCCACGTAATCCGCCACGCCGTTGGTCGCGCTGTCGGTGGCAAAGGCGACCGGGCCCAGCACCGCCATGCCCAGGCCGATCACGGCAGCGGTCAGCACGACCCAGTCCACGGTGACGGCGCCGCTCTGGTCCTTGCAAATCAGCGTCATCTTCCAGGCCATGGCTGCCTTTCGCCGTTGGTTCATGCCGCCCAGCGCGGGGCGATCCTCAGGAAGGTCATCATGCCAGCGGGGCGAAAATGCGGCGCGCGGCGGGCCGATTTCAGGTCATTTCACGAAAGACGAGGCCGCGTCGTTTTGGCGACGCGGCCCCCGATCACCCGAAGATCAGGCGATTACTGGTTTTCGAAGCCCGACTGGCGGCCGTTCAGGTCCGACACGATCGAGTCGCCCAGGCCGGTGATCCCACCGCCCACCGACACCATGACGACCATGCCCAGGCCGACGATGGCGGCGGTCAGCACGACCCAGTCCACGGTCACGGCACCGGATTCATCCTTCTTGAAGGCTTTGAAGATATTCAGCATTTGGGGCGTCCCTTTTCACATGTTACGACTCAGGTTCAACCGAAAGAGTGTCGGAGGCCTCTGTTCCATCCGCCGTTCGGTTGGGGTGATATGGCCCGGGCCGCGTGGCCGAAATTGGGCGGACCTTGGGAATTTTCGGTAATTCTTCGCGGGAAATTCGTGGCGGGAAATTCGTGGCGACGAAACCGGGCGGCGGGCACGGCAGGTGCGCTTCGGGGTCGGCCGAAATGCCGGGGGCCGCGACGGTTTCCCGCCGCGGCCCCCGCGAATGCGAAGATCAGGCGATTACTGGTTTTCGAAGCCCGACTGGCGGCCGTTCAGGTCCGACACGATCGCATCGCCCAGGCCGGTGATCCCGCCGCCCACCGACACCATGACGACCATGCCCAGGCCGACGATGGCGGCGGTCAGCACGACCCAGTCCACGGTCACGGCACCGGATTCGTCCTTCTTGAAGGCTTTGAAGAATTGCATCAGCTGCATCTGGTTTCCCTTTCCCAGGAAGTTTGTCTGTCGACAACCGGGGGCAGGCTGGCTTCACCGAAAGTCCAGTGCACTCGGTATGAGGCAGATCAGGCCACCGGAATCTGTCTGGAATGGGGCGCGGCTTGGGAATTTTGGCGTCGATCGCCTGAAATGGAACGGGCCGCGTCGATCGCACGACGCGGCCCCCCCGATCACCCGAAGTTCAGGCGATTACTGGTTTTCAAAGCCCGACTGGCGGCCGTTCAGGTCCGACACGATCGAGTCGCCCAGGCCGGTGATCCCACCGCCCACCGACACCATGACGACCATGCCCAGGCCGACG
>JAKALB010000219.1 GCA_021813365.1 Pseudomonadota bacterium
GCGGCCGGCGGGATTCCGGCGCGGACGAGTCGCGGCACACGCTCCATCGGCACGTTCACCACCGCGGGCGCGGGCCAGAACATCTACGCCGCCGGCCTCACGTTCGCCTCTGGCGGGGTAGGGGTGCAGAACAGCCGCGAGGGTCTGATCGGCCGGGTGCTGCGCGACTCGACAAGCATCGATGCGACGGGCGGCAATTCCGATTTCATCGCGATCACGCTGTCGCAGGCGGCGGTGCTGAACTCCGCGACCTTCACCGAACTGAGCTATACCACCAGCGGCCGCCAGAGCCTGAGTTCAATGGTCTGGTCCTATGATTCCAATGCCAGCGGTGCAATCAACACCGGCGATGTCATCAGCCAGGCGACCCGCCTGAACGCGGTTTCCGCCAGCACCTTCAACAACCCGGCCAGTGATGCCTTCCTGATAGGTGCAAGCGGCAACAATTCGAGCTTCCTTCTGAAATCGCTGACGCTGAGCTACACGCCGGTCATCACCACCACGAATGTCGGCGCCGTGCCGCTGCCTGCCGGGGCGCTTCTGATGCTGGGCGCGCTGGGCTGGCTTGGCCTCATTCCGCGGCGGCGGCGGCGCGCCTGATCCTTTCCGTACTGGCGCGGGTCTTGGCCGACAGGCATAGTCTGCACATATGTGCCTGACATGTGGGAGGTGACGGTGGAAAACTCTTCATTGATCGGCGGGAGCGGCGTGACGCTGGCGCTTGCGGCACTGGTGATCCTGACCGTCTATCTGGCCGTCCGCATCGTGCCGCAATCGCAGAAATTCGTGGTGGAGCGGTTCGGGCGCCTGCGAACGGTACTGGGGCCGGGGATCAACTTCGTGGTGCCCTATGTGGACCGGGTGGCGCACAGGATTTCCATCCTGGAACGCCAACTGCCGACCGCGACGCAGGATGCGATCACCGCGGACAACGTGCTGGTGAAGGTAGAGACCAGCGTCTTCTACCGCATCACCGAGCCGGAAAAGACCGTCTACCGCATCCGCGACGTGGATGCCGCCATTGCCACGACTGTGGCGGGGATCGTGCGCAGCGAGATCGGCAAGCTGGAACTGGACCAGGTGCAGTCGAACCGGACCCAGCTGATCGGGCAGATCCGCGAGCATGTTCATGCGATGGTGGATGACTGGGGGATCGAAGTGACCCGGGCCGAGATCCTGGATGTCAACCTGGACGAGGCGACGCGGGCGGCGATGCTGCAGCAGCTGAATGCCGAGCGGGCGCGGCGGGCGCAGGTGACCGAGGCCGAGGGCAAGCGGCGGGCGGTCGAGTTGCAGGCGGATGCCGAGCTTTACGCGGCCGAGCAGAAGGCCAAGGCGCGGCGCATCTCGGCCGATGCCGAGGCCTATGCGACGCAGGTGGTGGCGGTGGCGATCAAGGAAAACGGGATCGAGGCCGCGCAGTACCAGGTGGCGCTGAAACAGGTCGAGGCGCTGACCGCGGTGGGGCAGGGCCCCGGCAAGCAGGTGGTTCTGGTTCCCGCGCAGGCGCTGGAGGCGTTCGGCGATGCGTTCCGCATGCTGAAGGGGAAGGGCTGATGGCGTGGTGGGTCTGGGTGGTGGCAGGCTGTGTCATCGGCATTCTGGAACTGCTGGTGCCGGCCTTCGTGTTCCTGGGCTTTGCCGTGGGGGCGGTGCTGACCGGGCTGATCGAATGGTCCGGCCTGCCGCCCGCCGGCTGGATGGCGGGGTCGCTTCCGGCCCATCTTCTGGTGTTCGGGGTTCTTTCGCTGCTGGCCTGGCTGGGGCTGCGGGCGGTGTTCGGCATCGGGCACGGGCAGGTGAAGCTGTGGGAGAAGGACATCAATGACAACTGATCGGCCCTATCGGCTGTGGCAGAACCCCGGCTGGGGCTCGGCCATCATCGAGGCGCAGCTTGCCGCCTATGGCCTGCCCTGCGAGCTGGTGACGGGGGGCGACATCTATCACGACGCCGCCGCCCGGGCCGGGGTGGCGCGGCTGAACCCGGCTGGGCAGATCCCGACGCTGGAGCTGCCCTCGGGCGAGGTGGTGACGGAAAGCGCGGCGATGACGCTGCTGCTGGCCGAACTGACGGGGCGTGACGATCTGGTGCCCGCCCCCGGCGCGCCAGAGCGGGCGACGTTCCTGCGATGGCTGATCTTCCTTGTCGCCTCGGTCTATCCGGCGGGCAGCTATGCCGATGCCGCGGAAAAGCTGGTGCCCGAGGCGGCCGGGGTCGCCGAATACCGCCGCCGGGTGGTGGCGAAGCGGGGCGATCTGTGGCGCCTGGTCGATGCCGAGGCGGCGCGGCGCGGCGGGGACTGGGTGCTGGGCGGGCGCTTCACCGCGCTGGATGTCTATGTCGCGGTGATGACCCACTGGCAGCCGGGCCCGGCGTGGTTTGCGGCTGAAACGCCGCGGCTTGCGGCGATCGCGGCGCGGGTGGCGGCGCGGCCCGACATGGCTGCGGTCTTCGCGCGGAACTGGCCGTGAGCTTCACCGGGGCCAAGGTGGCCCTGCTGCACGCGGGATCGGTGGCCGCGATCCTGCGCGATGATCTGGCGCATATCCCCTGGCCGGGCCACTGGGATCTGCCCGGCGGCGGGCGCGAGGGCGACGAGACGCCCGAGGCCTGCGTTCTGCGCGAGTTGCACGAGGAACTGGGCCTGATCCTGCCGCCCGCCCGGCTGGCCTGGGGTCGCGCCTTTCCGGCGGCGCGGGGCGAGGGGGTGGGCTGGTTCTTTCTGGCGCGGATCAGCGCGGCCGAGGTGGCGGCGCTGCAACTGGGCGACGAGGGGCAGGCCTGGCAGATGATGCCGGTGGCCGAATTCATCGCCCATCCCCGGGCCGTGCCCCGTCTGCAGGCCCGGCTGGGTGCGGCCCTTGCGGGCTGATCAGGCGGCGCGC
>JAKALB010000102.1 GCA_021813365.1 Pseudomonadota bacterium
CGCCGCGCCCGCCACCGCCGCGCCCACCACCGCTGCGGCCCAGGCCGCAGGTTCCGAGCCGGGTCCGGCAATGGGGCCGGCCACCAGGGCGCTCTATGACAAGCAGGCCGCCCGGCAGAAGGTGTTGCAGGAAAGCGCGGCCAAACTGCGGGCGATCGACGCCGCCCCAGCCCAGAGCCCGTCCGCCAGCCCCTCCCCGGCATCCGAGCCGGCCCCGGCGGCATCTGCGGCATCGACTCCGGCCCCGGCAGCCAGATCGCGTGCCGCTTCGGCAAGGAATGCAGCCGAACCGGCTGAAACCGCAGCGAAAAAGCCGCGCAAGACGCGGACTGCGAAAGGCAGCGAAGCATGACGACCAAGGCCGATCAAATCGACGACACGGCCGCGCCGCTGATCGAGCATCTGAAAGAGCTGCGCAACCGGATCATCTACAGTCTGGGCGCCTTCCTGCTGGCCTTCTTCATCGGCTATGCGTTCTGGAAGCAGATCTTCAACACGCTCAGCCATCCGATGTGCCAGGTCATGGCGGAGCGGGGCGAACATTGCCAGCTTGTGCTGATCAAGATGCAGGAAGGCTTCTTTGTCGCGCTGAAGATCGCGATGTGGGGCGGTTTCTTCCTGGCTTTTCCCTTCATCGCCTACCAATTGTGGCGCTTTGTGGCGCCGGGCCTGTATCGGTCGGAAAAGAACGCGTTCCTGCCGTTCCTCCTGGCCTCGCCGGCGATGTTCATCGCCGGGGCATCGGTTGCCTATTTCGTCATCCTGCCCTGGGCCTTCCAGTTCTTCCTGGGCTTCCAGGACAGCTTCAAGGCGGCCGTCGATACCGGCACACCGACGGGTGCGGCCACCGGCACGCTCGGCGGCACGCTCCTGGCCCAGGCGCCTGCGGGCGTGGTGTTCCAGGGCTCGATGGAGGCCTATCTCTCGCTGACGATGACCTTCATGCTGGCCTTCGGTCTGACCTTCCAGCTGCCTGTCCTGCTGACCCTGATGGGTCGCGCCGGGCTGATTTCTTCCCGGGGTCTGAAGGCCACACGCAAATATGCCATCGTGGGCATCCTGGCCATCGCCGCCACCGTGACCCCGCCCGATGTGATGAGCCAGTTGATCCTGTTCGCTGCGGTCTACCCGCTCTACGAAATCTCGATCTGGCTGATCGCCCGCTTTGAACGCAAGCGCGAGGCCGAGATGCGGGCTGACGGCACCTGGGTGGACGACGAAGAGCCGGTATGACTGACGAGAGCCTGAGCCGCATCGCCGCCGCGCTGGAGCGGCTGGCGCCCGCCGCCGCGGCCGCGCCCGATTTCGACGCCGCCGAGGCCTTTGCCTGGCACACCGCCCCCGACCGTCTGGAGCCGGTGGCGCATGTGGCACGGGTGGACATCGGGCTTCTGGTCGGGGTGGACCGGTCGCGCGACACGCTTCTGGCCAACACCCGGCATTTTGCCGCCGGCCTGCCTGCCAACAACGCGCTGCTATGGGGCGCGCGGGGGATGGGAAAATCCTCGCTGGTCAAGGCGATCCATGCCCGGATCCGCGCCGAGGGCTTCGATCTGAAGATCGTGGAACTCAGCCGCGAGGATCTGCCCTCGGTCCAGCGCCTGCTGGCGCATCTGCGCGCGGCCGGAAACCACCGGTTCATCCTGTTCTGCGACGATCTGTCGTTTGCCCATGACGATCAGCATTACAAGTCGCTGAAGGCCGTGCTGGACGGCGGCATCGAGGGCCGTCCCGAGAATGTGCTGTTCTATGCCACATCGAACCGCCGCCACCTGATGCCGCGCGACATGATCGAAAACGAGACCCAGGCCGCGATCCACTCCACCGAGGCGGTCGAGGAAAAGGTCTCGCTGTCAGACCGTTTCGGCCTGTGGCTGGGATTCCATCCCTGTACCCAGGATGAATATCTGGCGATGATCCGCGGCTATTGCGCGGCACATGGCGTGGCGGTGGCCGAGGATCGGCTGCGCGCCGAGGCGATCGAATGGCAGGCGACGCGCGGTGCGCGTTCGGGCCGGGTGGCCTGGCAGTTCTTCTGCGATCTCGCGGCACGCGAAGGTGTGCGGATCCCGGCGTGATTGCGGGGCATTGCGGGCCGTGGCGCCACCGGATCGGGCTTCGGGTCCGTCATAGGTCAAGGCGCAGCCAGTTGGCCACCCTGTCCAGCACCGGACGGAAATAGGCGGTGATCCGTCCCTCGGGGGCGGCCCTTGCGCCCTCGGCCCAGGGCGCCACGCCGTGCAGGACCAGCCGGTGCAGCAGCACCGCTTCGCCCGGACGCATCGGCACTTCGACCCGCGGGCAGGTGCGAAACACCTCGGCCCGTGCCGCCTGATAGGCTTCGGTCACATCCACCTCGCTCCAGCGCTCGGGCGGATGACCGGCGAGGGCGGCCGCCAGCGCCGCGCGCAGGATCGCCACCGAGCCGGGCCACACCACCAGGGGCGATGCGCCCGGATCGGCCTCGGTCAGACAGATGCCCAGGATGTAGCCATGCGGCTCCTTCACCATCCGCCGCCTGTCGGGCCCCACGGCCAGGATCCCATCCAGATGCGCGGCATCCCGGTTGCGACGAAAGGCCTGGGCCGCGGGCGATTCCTCGGGCGAGGGGCGGGGATAGCCGGGATGGATGGTGGAGAGCTGCGCCCGGTGCAACGCCACGCTGCGCAGACCGAACCGGGCCCAGGGCAGGGGCACGCCGTCCACGCTGCCATCGGGCGCATTCGGCAAGAGGTCCAGCCCGACCGCCCAGGTTCCGCCCGCGCGCAGCGGCTGGTCCGTCGTGGACAGCGCCCGCACCGCCATCACCCGCGCCGCCCTGGCCCAGGCCAGGATCGCCGGGTCCGGCCCGAAGCGTGTCAGATCCTCTACCACCCCAGAACCTTGCGGATCATGTTCGCCGCCACCAGCACCAGAAAGATCGCGAAGGCCCGTTTCAGCGGCGCCGGGTTCATCGCATGGGCCAGCCGCACGCCCCAGGGCGTGGTCAGCAGCGTCATCGGGATGATGACGGCAAAGGCCGCCAGATTGACCGCTCCGATGGTGAAGGGTGGCGCGTCCGGAATCGAGAAGAACAGGAATCCCGCCAGCGAGGGCACCGAAATCAGGATGCCAAAGCCCGAGGCCGTGGCCACCGCGCGGTGGATCGGCTGGTTGTAGAGCGTCATCAACGGCACGCCAAAGGTGCCGCCGCCGATTCCCATCAGGGTTGAGCAGAAAGCCAGCACCACCGCCATGATTGCCGCCACGGGCTGGCCGGGCATCTGCCGACCCAGCCGCCACTGCGGCCGGCCAAAAGCCATGTAGAGCCCGGCAATCCCGGCCAGCACACCAAAGATCGCCTGCAGCGCGCCGGATTTCAGCTGGCTCGCGGTCAGCACGCCGCCGATCGCCCCCAGCACCAGAAACGGCGCCCAGGCACGCAGGATGGCGCCATCCACCGCGCCCTTCTTCTGATGCGCGCGCAACGAGCGGATCGAGGTGACAACGATCGTCGCCGCCGAAGTGCCGATCGCCACCTGCATGATGTGATCGCTGTGATACCCCAGTTGCGCAAAGGCATAGAAGAAGGCCGGCACCAGCACGATGCCGCCGCCCACCCCCAGCAGCCCGGCGATGATCCCTGTCACGGCCCCGATCACGATCAGCAGGGCAAACATCGGCAAGAGCAAGGTCAGATCCACGGCGGACTCCCGGTTTTTGCGCAGGCTAGAGCGTGAACGGCCTGGGGGAAACCGGTTTGTGGCAATGCCACCGGAGGCCGGCCCGGAATGCGCTCAGGGCCGGCGCGGCATGGACTGGTGCCTGTGCCGGCAGCAGGAGAGATGCGGGCTACGCCGCCGAACGTGCAGCGCCGTGAAGGCTTTCCAGCGCCTGCAGCACCAGATCGGTTCCCGCGCCGGGGCGGTTCGCGCCTTCTGACAGGATGCGCCGCCAGCCACGCGCGCCGGGCCGGCCGGCGAAAAGCCCCAGCATGTGGCGGGTGATCTGGTGCAGCCGCCCGCCCCGGTCCAGATGCGCCTCGATATGGGGCAGCATGGCCATGGCCACCTGCAAGGGATCAGGCGCGAAGTCCTCGCCCCAAAGCCGATCTGCGCCGATCAGCACGCTGGCCGGTTCGTGATAGGCGGCCCGGCCGATCATCACTCCGTCCAGCCCCAGATCCAGAAGACCCCGGGCCTGGTCCAGGCTGGTGATCCCGCCATTGATGCAGATCGTCAGCTCTGGAAACTCGGCCTTCATCCGCGCCACGAGTTCGTGATCCAGCGGCGGGATCTCGCGGTTTTCGCGGGGGCTCAGCCCCTGCAACCAGGCCTTGCGGGCATGGATGATGAAATGGCCGACACCGGCCCGCGCCACCGTTTCGAGAAAGCGCGGCAGCACACTGGCCGGATCCTGGTCGTCCACGCCGATCCGGCATTTCACGGTGATCGGCTGATCGGTTTCCCCGATCATCGCCGCCACGCAGTCGGCGACCAGGTCGGGGGTCTGCATCAGCACCGCGCCGAATGCGCCCGATTGCACCCGATCGCTGGGGCAGCCGCAGTTCAGGTTGATCTCGTCATAGGCCCAGTCGCGCGCCACCCGCACGGCCCGGGCCAGTTCGGCCGGGTCCGACCCGCCCAGTTGCAGCGCCACCGGATGCTCGATCGCGTCAAATCCCAGCAAGCGGTCGCGCGGCCCGTGGATCACCGCGGGCGCGGTGACCATTTCGGTATACAGCATCGCCCGGCGCGTCATCTGCCGGTGAAACACCCGGCAATGGCGGTCGGTCCAGTCCATCATCGGGGCGACGGAAAGGCGGTGGGCAAGCCTGTGCGACATGCCGCGCGCATAGCAGGAATGATCGGTTCGGTGAAGAGGGCAGGCATTGCCGGCAGCGCGAGCGTTTGAACCACCGGCCCGAACCACCACCCCTTGGGGGTGACGGGGCCGACCGACGGGGGTGGCAGATGGGGGGTGGCAGATGGTGTGGCTGTCTCCGGCCGGTCGGCGTGACGGACCGCCCTGCCTGAACCGCAGGCGGCCGGCTTGCCCCTGCGAAGCCTTCCGTCTAAGCAGGGGCGCAGAGGACAGCCATGCGCATTCTGATCACCAACGACGACGGCATCAACGCCCCCGGTCTGGTCGTGCTGGAGAAAATTGCGGCCGAACTGGCCGGGCCCGCGGGCGAGGTCTGGGTCGTGGCGCCCGCCTTCGAACAATCGGGCGTGGCGCATTGCATCAACTACACCCACCCCACGATGATCGCCGAACTGGGCCCCCGCCGCTTTGCCGCCGAAGGCACGCCGGCCGACTGCGTGCTGGCGGGGCTGTTCCACGTGATGAAGGATGCCCCCCCCGATCTGGTGCTGTCGGGGGTGAACCGGGGCAACAATTCGGGCGAGAACGTGCTTTATTCCGGCACCGTCGGCGCCGCGATGGAGGCGGCGCTGCACGGTGTGAAGGCGATCGCGCTCAGCCAGTTCATGAGCCCGCTGAATGCCCGGCGATCCGATCCCTACGAGGCCGCCGCCGTTCATGCCCCGCCGCTCCTGCGCCGGCTCTTGTCGGAAGGCATCTGGGACGAGGCGGACTACCGGCTGTTCTACAACGTCAATTTCCCGGGCCTTCCGGCGGCCGATGTGAAGGGCACGCGCGTTGCAGCCCAGGGATTCCGCCGCTACTCCGCCTTCTCGCTGGAACCGCATGTTTCGCCCACGGGGCGGCAGTTCCTGTGGATCAAGAGCGGCGAACAGGGCCGGCCCACACTGCCCGGCACCGATGTGACGGCCAATGTCGAAGGCTATGTCTCGGTCACGCCGCTGCGCTGCGACCTGACCGCCCATGAGCGGCTGGACGAGCTGAGGATTGCCATGGAATGAGCCGGCCGGACCAGGATCACGCGGAACGGCTGATGCGCTTCCTGTTCGCGTTGCGCAGCCATGGCGTGACGGACGCCCGCGTGCTCGACGCCATGGAAAGGATCGACCGCGGCGCCTTCGTGAAGGGCATCTTCGCCGAACGCGCCTATGACGACATGCCCTTGCCCATCGCCTGCGGCCAGACGATCAGCCAACCCTCGGTCGTGGGCCTGATGACCCAGGCGCTGAACCCCCAGGCCCGCGACACCGTGCTCGAGGTGGGCACCGGATCGGGCTATCAGGCCGCGATCCTGTCGCTGCTGTGCCGCCGGGTCTACACCGTCGACCGCCATCGTCGCCTGGTGCGCGAGGCGCAAGAGGTGTTCCAGCGTCTCGGTCTTGCAAACATCATCTCCTTCGCCGCCGACGGCAGTTTCGGCTTGCCCGATCAGGCGCCCTTCGACCGGATCCTGGTGACGGCGGCGGCAGAAGATGCACCTGGGCCGCTCTTGGCCCAGTTGAAGATCGGCGGTATCATGGTGCTTCCGGTGGGCCAGTCGGATGCGGTGCAACGCCTGATCAAGGTCACTCGGACCGAGACCGGGTATGAGTATGAAGAGCTTCGGCCGGTGCGCTTCGTGCCCCTGGTCGAGGGCATGGCCAGTGACGAGGGCCCCACGCCAAGAGGGCCGTGACAGCGAGGCGGATCGAGATGTCGAGTTTTCCGAACGATGCTTTCCTGCGGCTGCGGTCGGGTCTGACCCTGGGCCTGGCGCTTGCGCTGGCCGGTTGCGGCGGCGGCCTGCAGGACTGGGATCTGCGCACCAATGGCAGCGGCACCGCCGAGGCCGCCCTTGGCGTGGCCGACACCCGGCCCGCGCCAGACGCAAATGGCGTGATTTCCTATCCCGGCTATCAGGTCGCGGTTGCGCGCCAGGGTGACACGGTTGCAACCCTTGCCACCCGCATCGGCCTCGATCCGCAGGCCGTGGCCAGCTACAACGCCCTGCAGCCCACCGATCCGCTCAGGGCGGGCGAGGTCGTGGCCCTGCCATCGCGCGTGGCCAGCGGCGGCGCGATCTCGGGCGCGCCGCTGGGTGGCACCTCGGCCGGTGGCATCGACGTGACCTCGCTGGCCTCCTCGGCGATCGACAATGCGACAGGCGGCGGGGCGGCAGGCGGCGGGGCGGCGCAACCTGCGGGCGCCGTGCCCTTCCAGCCGGCCCAGCCCGGCCCGGAACCGCTGCGCCACCAGGTGCAGCGCGGCGAGACCGCGTTCACCATCGCGCGGCTCTACAATGTCTCGGCCAAGGATCTGGCCGACTGGAATGGCCTCGGCCCCGACTTTGCGGTTCGCGAAGGCCAGTATCTGCTGATTCCGACCATTTCGACCGCGCCGGCCGCCGCGCCCGGAACCGCCGGCAACACCGCCCCCGGCCAGGGCACGCCGACCCCCGCTCCGCCCTCCGCCAGCGAGCCCCTGCCGGACGAGGCGACGCCCACCGCCGCTGATGTGGCCGAAACCGTCCCCGCCTCGCCCAACCTGGACAGCCAGCGCACCGCGGCCTCTGCCTCGACCTTCTCCATGCCGGTCGCGGGCGCGATCATCCGGGCCTACCAGAAGGGCAAGAACGACGGCATCGACATATCGGCCGCGGCGGGCACCCCGGTCATGGCCGCCGCCGATGGCACCGTGGCCGCCGTCACCCAGGATACCGAGGGCACGCCGATCCTGGTGATCCGCCATGCCGACAATCTCCTGACGGTCTATGCCGGGATCGAGGCGGCCACGGTTGCCAAGGGCGATGTCGTCAAGCGCGGTCAGGTCATCGGCAGGGTCAAGGCCGGCAATCCGTCCTTCCTGCATTTCGAGATCCGCCAGGGCGTCGACAGCGTCGACCCCATGCCCTACCTGCAATAGAGCCGCGTCCGCGCGCTGGAGCGCCCCCTCGGATGCGGGGCGATGGAGGTTTCATGACCCTTGCCGACCCCCGCACCGTCCGTCTGTCCGACTACCGGCCCTGGCCCTTCGTGGTGGATCGGGTCGATCTGACCTTTCGCCTGCACCCCAGTGCCACCCGCGTGCAGAGCCGCCTGCACCTGTCGCCCAACCCCGTCTGCCCGGGCCGGCACGACCTGCGGCTGGATGGCGAGGGCCTGCGCCTGATCGCCCTGTCGGTTCAGGGCGAGCCCCTGTCCGCGCAACCCGATGCCAGCGGCCTGACGATCCCGGCCGCCAACCTGCCCGCAGGCGCCTTCACCCTGGAAACCGAGGTCGAGATCGCCCCCGAAGGCAACACGGCGCTCGAAGGGCTCTACATGTCGAACGGCCTCTACTGCACCCAATGCGAGGCGCAGGGCTTCCGCCACATCACCTTCTACCCGGATCGCCCCGATGTGATGGCGCGCTTCCGCGTGCGGGTGGAAAGCGACCTGCCGGTGCTGCTGTCGAACGGCAATCTCCTGGGGCAGGGCGCGGGCTGGGCGGAGTGGGATGACCCATGGCCCAAGCCCGCCTACCTGTTCGCACTGGTCGCAGGAAACCTGGTTGCGGTGCGCGACCGCTTCATCACCCGGTCGGGCCGCAGGGTCGACCTGGGCATCTGGGTCCGCCCCGGTGACGAGAGCCGCTGCGGCTATGCGATGGACAGCCTGAAACGCGCGATGGCCTGGGATGAACGGGTCTATGGCCGCGAATATGATCTCGACCTGTTCAACATCGTCGCCGTGGACGATTTCAACATGGGCGCGATGGAGAACAAGGGCCTGAACATCTTCAACGCCCGCCTGGTTCTGGCCAGCCCGGAAACCGCCACCGATGACGATTATGGCCGTATCGAAGCCGTCATCGCGCACGAATATTTCCACAACTGGACCGGCAACCGCATCACCTGTCGCGACTGGTTCCAGCTCTGCCTGAAGGAAGGGCTGACCGTGTTCCGCGATCAGCAGTTCACCGGCGACATGCGCTCTCATGCCGTCAAGCGGATCGAGGATGTGATGCTGCTGCGCGCCCGCCAGTTCCGCGAGGATCAGGGTCCGTTGGCTCATCCCGTCCGGCCGGAAAGCTTCATCGAGATCAACAATTTCTACACCGCCACCGTCTACGAGAAGGGCGCCGAGGTGATCGGCATGCTGAAGCGGCTGGTCGGAAACGATGCCTACGGCAGGGCGCTGGAGCTCTATTTCACCCGCCACGACGGCCATGCCGCGACCATCGAGGATTGGCTGAAGGTCTTCGAAGACGCCACCGGCCGCGATCTCGGCCAGTTCGCCCGCTGGTATTCCGAAGCCGGCACGCCGCGGCTGGCGGTGATCGAGACCTGGGATGCCGATGCCGGCCGTTTCACCCTGACCTTCACCCAGGACAACCCGCCCACCCCCGGTCAGCCGGTGAAATCCCCCCGCGTCATTCCCATTGCCGTGGGCCTGCTCAACCCCAACGGCGACGAGATCCTGCCGACCCGCGTCCTGGAAATGACCCAAGCGCGGCAATCCTTCCATTTCGATGGCCTGGGCACGCGGCCGATCGCCTCGATCCTGCGCGACTTTTCCGCGCCGGTGGTGCTGGACCGTCCGATGGCCGCGCGCGACCGCGCCTTCCTGATCGCGCATGACACCGACCCGTTCAACCGCTGGGAAGCCGCCCGCAGCCTGGCCTGCGATGTGCTGATGGGCGATGCCGCCAGCCAGCCCGTCCTGATCGACAGTCTGGCCCGGCTGACCCTCGACGAAGGCGCCGATCCGGCTTTCCGCGCCCTGACCCTGCGCCTTCCGGGCGAGGATGAGATCGCCGCCGCCCTGGCGGCCCGCGGCGACACGCCCGATCCCGACGCGATCCGCGGCGCCCGCCGCGCCCTGGCCCGCGCCCTGGCCGAACATCTGGGCAAGCCCCGGCTGGCGGCGCTGGAATCCGGCCTGCGCGTCCCCGGCCCCTTCACGCCCGAGTCACGCGCGGCGGGGCGCCGTGCCTTGCGGGCCGCGGTGCTGGGCCTGCTCGCCTGGCTCGACAATGGCCAGGCCGCGCGGGCCGCCTTTGACGAAGCCACCAACATGACCGACAGCCTGGCCGCGCTGTCCAGCCTGCTGCTGGCGGGCCAGGGCGAGGCCGAACTCGCCGCCTTCGAGCGCCGCTGGGCGGGCGAACGCCTGGTCATGGACAAATGGTTCAGCCTGCAGATCGCGCTGGCCTCCCCTGACCGCGCCGCGCCCCTGGCGCAAAGCTTGGCCGAACGCCCGGATTTCACCTGGAAGACGCCAAACCGCTTCCGCGCGGTCTTTGGCGCGCTGGCCGGCAATCATGCGGGCTTCCACCATGCCTCGGGCGCGGGTTATCGCACCCTTGCCCAGGCCCTGATCCGGCTGGATGCGCTGAATCCGCAAACCGCCGCCCGCGTCTCGACCGCCTTCGAAACCTGGCGGCGCTATGACCAGGCACGCCAGGCCCAGGCCCGCGCCGCGCTGGAGCAGATGGCCGCCAGTCCCGGTCTGAGCCGCGACCTGTCGGAAATGGTGAGCCGCCTGCTGGGTTAGGGCGCCCGATACCCGAAAGGGAACGCGGGGGCTGTGACAAGTCCCGTGCCCCGCCGCGGCCACTTGCCCGCCCGCCGGGCCATTGCCGGGCCACAGGCCGCGCCTCAGGCCGCGCCTCAGGCCTGGCCCAACCGCGCCGCCCGCCCGCCCCGTCGGTGGCCGAGCGTCAGGCTGCGACCCGGCAGTTCTGCCATGATCTCGCGCCGGCGATCCGGTGTCATCCGGCTCCAATCGGCGATTTCTTCCGCCGTCCGGTGACAACCGATGCAGATCCGCGCCTCGGGATGGATGAGGCAGATCTTCACGCAGGGGCTTTCGATCTCGGCCCGTTTCCAGACGTCATCGCTCATCGGGAGCCTCCAGCCGCGCCAGCCGGTCCAGCGCGCCTTGCAGGATATAGCCAGCCGCCACCTGATCGATCACCTGGGCGCGACGTTTCCGCGACGTATCCGCCTCCAGCAGCGCGCGTTCCGCCGCCACGGTGGACAGGCGTTCATCCCAGAAGGTGATGGGCAGGGGCGTCATCTTCTCCAGGGTCCGGGCAAAGGCCTGCGTCGCCTGGACCCGCGGGCCGATCGAGCCGTCCATGTTCAGCGGCAGGCCAAAGACGATCCCGCCCACCTCGCGCTCGGCCAGCAGCTTCAGCAGGGCCTCGGCATCGGGAGTGAACTTGACGCGACGGATCACCGTAACGGGCGTGGCCACCCGCCGGCGCCGGTCGGAAATCGCCACGCCGATGGTCCTGGTGCCCAGATCCAGCCCCGCCACGGCACGCTCGCGCGGCAGGGCGGCCAGAAAGGCCTCGGGTTGCAGCAGGATCACGGGGTCAGCCCCGCGGCCCGGGCCGCGGCCTGCAACGCCGACAGCGCGCCCGGATCGGCGGCATAGGCCGCCCGGGCCCGGTCATAGGCCGATTGGGCGCGTTCGGTGGCGCCCAGCACGTCCAGGGCGCCAATCAGCCTGGTCCAGTCCTCGACCGGCCCGCCTTCGGCCATCAGCCGCGCTTCCAGCCCGCCGACCATGCCTTCGATCATCTGCTGGCGTTCCTCGGGCGTCATCTCGGCGGCGGCCGCCATGTCCCCGGCGCTCGGCCCCTTCACCGCCGGCAGCTGATAGCGCACGCCCGCCGCCGCCGCGACCGCTTCGATCTGGTCGCGGATCGGCTGCACCCAGGGCGCATCCGGCGCGCTTTCCTCCAGCAGGGGCCGCCAGAGCGCAAAGGCCCGATCCGGCCGGCCGCCCTGCGCGAACATCAGGCCCGAGTAATAGCGCGCCGGCGCATTGCGCGGGTCCAGCTTCAGCGCGGCGATCAGCACCTGCTCGGTTTCCGGGCTGACCAGGCCCCCGGCGGCAAAGATCATCAGTTCGGCCAGGGTGGTCTGATCCTCGGCCGTGGCCTGCGTGCCCTTCACCGCGATCAGGTGGCGCTGCGCGGTGATCGCCGCGTCGAAATTGCCCAGCGCGCCTTCGTAGCGCGCCAGAAATCCCAGGCCCTTCACGTCATCGGGATGCTGTTTCACCACCTGGCGCAGCTGGGCGATCAGCTCCAGCAGCTTGGGGTCGGCCTGCGGCACGCCGTCCATCCTGGGGGCGGCGGCCTCATCCATGGCCTGGCTCGGCCGATGGGCAAAATCTGCGTCGATCTGCGCCAGGCGTGCCGCCAGCGGCAGATCGGCATAGCCCGGCGCGCCCAGCCGCCAATAGAGCCACGCCGCCCCCGCCAGGGCCAGGGCCACGACCGCCAGCCCCGCCAGCAGCGGCGAATGCCCGGCCGCGCGGCGCTCGCCGCTGCGGGCATCGGCGGCCAGCAACCGGCGCGAAATCTCGACCTTCAGCCGCTGCGCCTCTGTCGCGGGCAGTGTGCCGCGCGCCAGATCCCGGTCGACCTCGGCCAGCTGGTCGCGATAGATCGCCACGTCCTCGGCCCCTGCCGGCGCAACCGCCTGGGCGCCGCCGCGCCGCAAGGCCTGGCCCAGCACCACGGCCACCATCGCCACCATGATGCCCGCCGCGATCCAGAACCCGTATCCGTCCATGCGCTGCCGCTCCTTGCCACGCGCCCGATGTAGCGGCAAAGCCTGCCCGGCAAAAGGGGCGATTGGCCGCGCCCCGCACACGAACGCCTGACCCGAACGCCTGCCCCGATCGCCTGACCCGATCGCCCGATCCGGATGCTTGACCTGCCCCAGGTTCGGGCGGAAGGTCGACCGCCGGCACCGATGTCGCAATTTTCCCTACTGTGCCGCTGACGAAAGCGGGTTTCGTGCCGATCCGGTCAAAGCTGAAGCCGTTCGAAAGGATGCCCGATGAAACGCTATTCGGTCTTTGCCATCGCCCGCGAGGCGATGAACTACCA
>JAKALB010000103.1 GCA_021813365.1 Pseudomonadota bacterium
CCCGGCCCGGTGGGCCTGGGTCAGCATCGCGCCGATCCAGGGCAGGCTCATCAGGCTGGCAAACAGGTAAAGCGGCATGTCGCCGGAGGGTGGCAGCCAGCGCAGCAACGCCGCGTCCAGGAAACCCACGATCCACAGCATCACGGCTGATTCCAGCACGACCCGCACCACCAGGCGGCCGCGCGGCGGCACCAGCCACAGGCTGATTGCCCCCGCCACGATCGGCGCCCCGAAACCGGCCAGGAAATCGCCCCGCGGCAGGGCCCACGACATCACCACACCCGGATCGACCACGATCCGCCAAGTGAGCACCGCAACGCCCACCTGCAGGAAGATGGCCATCTCGGCCAGGTCGAACCGACGGTCCAGCCAGGCCGCCACGACCACAAGCAGCGAAATCGCCAGCGTCAGCGGCGTGCCCGCCGTCAGGATCGAAATCGCCAGCCCGATCAGGGCCAGAGCGATCAGCACCGTGGTCGCCGTGCGGTGGTGATCCGCCCCATCGCGCCGGGCAAAGGTGACGGCAAAACCCACCATCACCCCGGCCATGCCGATCAGCATCAGCGCCCAGGGAAAGGCGCCGATCACCTGGGCCGGTGTCCAGAAGAATTCCAGGATGGCCAGCGCCAGCCCGGTCAGGATCATGGCGGCCACGGCCTGCGCCCGGGACAGGGGGCCGGGGACCAGAGATCGCAGCCCCGCGGCGCCCAGCATCGCCGCCAGCATCAGCATGATCAGCGTCACGCTCGTCGGCGCGGCGGATTCGGGGGGGCGCAGCCTGATCGGTTGCGCCAGAAAGCTCTGTGCCAGCGGGGCGCCCAGGGTGGGGGCCAGCGCCAATGCCGCCACGAAGGCCATGGCCGGAACCAGCGCCAGGTCGGCCAGCCCCGCCGCCGCCGAGGCCCAGAGCGCCAGGGCCAGCACCAGGAAGGCCAGCGCCAGAAGCGCCAGCATCGCTGCGCCGGCCGCGGCGGTGGTCTGCAGGAGCATCAGGACTGAAACGACCAGCAGCGTCCCCGCCACCAGCCGCACCGGGAAGGGCGGCAGTGCCGAAAGGCTTCGCAGCTCGGCAATCGCAGGGCCCTGTTGCCGCGGGATCAGGCTGCGCTCGGGAATCGTGCTGGCCAGGATCGGCAGCATGATCAGCTGCAGGGTCCAGCCCGCCTCGCCCGCACCGAAGGCATGTGCGGCCAGCCCGCCCAGCACCGCCAGCGCCAGAGCCAGCGCCGACACCCAGGCCCAGCGGCGGATGCTGTCGACGGCCAGACCGATCCCGGCGATCAGCGCGTAGTAGAAATAGAACCAGGCCGGCGCCGTTCCGCCGCCACCGGTCAGGAAGGGGGCCGCGGCGGCGCCCAGCAGGCCCAGCGTGATCAGGAAGGCGCCATGATACCAGCCCAGCACGACCGACATCAATCCGGTGACCACCAGCCCCACCAGCGTCGGCGCCGGACCGATCAGCCCATACATCTGCCGCGCGGCCAGGATGGCGGCAAAGACCACCACAAGGCCGGCACCTGAAAATGTCGCCGGCAGATGCAGGGCGACCTGCCGCCGCCCCTGACGACGCAACCGCTCGCCCCAAGCCACCAGGCCCGCGCCCAGCACCAGCGCGCCCGTCACCCGCAGCGGCGGGGTCAGCCGGCCGGTTTCGATACCGTACTGGACCAGGAATATCCCGGCCAGCGCCAGGGAAACGGCGGAAATCACGAAGACCCAGTTCTTCTGCACAAACACGATCAGCCTGTCGATCAGGTCGTTCGTCAGCACCAGCGGACGCTCGACAGGCTTGGGCGGCGCGGCGGCGGCCGATCCGGCAGCGGTGTCCTCGAAGGCAGCCACCGGCGCCTGGATCGGCCCATCCGCGATCGCTGCGGCCAGGGCCATGGGCGCGGCGCCGTCGTCTGCCGGGGCTGCCACCTCGGGCGCCTCGGGCACGGGCGCTGGCTGCACCGTTTCGGCCAGGAGTTGTCGTTTCAGGTCTGCGAGATCGCTCGTCAGCCGTTCGATGTCGAGCCTGTGCTGATTGGTGCGTTTGCTGAGCAGGCTGAGCGCGTACAGGATGACCGCCAGAACGACCATACCGATGACAATCGCAAGGCCAAGGATGGTCGCCATCTGAAACGCCTCCGCCTCTGGCCAGACTAGTCGGTCTGGCACCGCAAAGGAAGGCGCAATTGAGGAAGAAGAACTGCCTGGCCTTTCCACGCCCGCCCGGCTTGGCTAAGCTGGCTTCCGATGGAGGCGCCATGAAGGAAGACAGCATCAACGTTCTGGGCGGCAGGCTGGAGCCCTGTTCGATGCAACCCATGACCGGCTATTGGCGGAACGGCTGCTGCGATACCGGACCCGAAGATCGCGGCCTGCACACGGTTTGCGCGGTGATGACGGCGGAATTCCTGGCCTTGTCGAAATACCTGGGCAACGACCTGACCACGCCGCGGCCCGAGTTCAGCTTTCCCGGGCTGAAGCCGGGCGACCGCTGGTGCCTGGTCGCCGCGCGCTTCCTTCAGGCGCATGAGGAAGGCGCCGCGCCGCGGGTGCATCTGGCCGCCACCCATGCCCGGACGCTGGATGTGGTGCCTTTGGAACTGCTGCAGTCCTATGCGGCGGACGACTGAGCCGACTCGCCATTGCCTTCGGCATGGGCGCGCAGGACCGTCTCGTCGCGCATCAGATCCTCGATGAAGACCGACAGCAGTTGCGATCGGCCCGTGACACCGGCCTTGCGGTAGATTGCATTGGTCTGGGCCTTGACCGTGCCTTCCGATGTCTTGCGCAACAGGGCGATTTCGGCAGTCGACATGCCCTTGATGGCAAACAGTGCCACGTCGCGCTCGGCAGGCGTCAGGCCCCATTCGTTGAACTTTTCCAGCAGAAGATCGCCAAAGGCGCCGGAGGCGCGGCGCAGGCGGTCATGCGCCTCGTTGCGTTCGCGCACCAATTGGCGCATAGCCACGGCACCCAGCCCGACCCCCAGGATCAGGCCCGTGGCCGCGCCGACCTCCATCAGCTCGCGCAGCTCCCACGGCAGGGGCCGCGCTTCGAACCCGATCACAGAGGACATCACGTCCGAAACGAAGACCACCGCGCATAACGCCTGAATCAGGAAAACACCGGCAATGATCAACGTTCGGTTCATACCTGCCCTGCCCCAAGACCTCGACCGGACCCATGGGGCCGGATCGGGGTTGCGCGATCAGTTGTCACGCCTGTCGTCGTCTTTGCGGTCGCGGATGCCGTCCAGCAGATCACCACTGTCGTCGCTGCCCGAACCCGAGCCACCGCCGCCGGAACTGCCGCCACCGTCCGATCCGCTGCCCGAACCCGAGCCACCGCCGTCATCCGACCCGCCGCCCGAACTGCCGCCATCATCCGAGCCGCCGCCCGAACCCGAGCCACCGCCTGAACTGCCGCCATCATCCGACCCGCCGCCCGAACCCGAGCCGCCGCCTGAACTGCCGCCATCGTCCGATCCGCTGCCCGAGCCCGAGCCGCCGCCGTCATCCGACCCGCCGCCCGAACTGCCGCCGTCATCCGACCCGCTGCCCGAGCCGCCCGAATTCGAGCCGCCACCCTTGGGAACGTCGTCGACGATTGACACCGTGCGCACCGTGCCGTCCGTCCCGGTCCACAGGTCGCGCAGGATCTCGCCGGTGCGCGGGTTCAGCACGATCTCTCGTGTCCCGCCCTCGCGGGTGGCAATGATCCGGATCCGGCCCAGCCATGTCTTGGTGACCGTGATGTTCTGGTAGCCCTGCGCCATCAACTGGCGAACCACGTCGTCCGTATAATCGGCAAGAGCCGGCACGGCCATGGTCAGGCCGGCAGCAAGGGTCAACAGGAATTCGCGGCGCAGCATTCTTGGTCTCCGTGGAATCCCTTATCCGGGATGGGGCGCGGTCCGGCAAGACCGAACCGCGCCAGATGATGCGGCAATCAGTCGTCCGATCTGTCGTTGCCGCCACCATGGCCGCCGTGGCCGCTGGAGGAGGAGCCCGTGCCGGAATTGTCGTCAGAACCGCTGTCGTCAGAACCGCCATTGTCGTCTGCGGAGTCATCTGCGGAGTCATCGGAGGAACCGCTGCCCGAGTCATCGGTGCCGTCGTCCGAACCGCTGTCGTCGGTGCCGTCGTCCGAACCGCTGTCGTCGCCCGAGCCCTGATCCGGCGTGCCGTCATCGTCCGAACCGCTGTCGTCACCCGAGCCCTGATCCGGCGTGCCGTCATCGTCCGAGCCGTTGTCATCACCCGACGAATCCGTGCCATCGTCACCCGAGCCCTGATCCGGCGTGCCGTCATCGGTCGAGCCGTTGTCACCACCCGTGGAATCCGTGCCATCGTCGCCCGAGCCCTGATCCGGCGTGCCGTCATCAGTCGAGCCGTTGTCATCGGTCGCGCCGGGGTCGACGAAATCGTCGGTGGACGTGTTCGTTTCGGTCCCGCTGCCGGTCGAGTCGCCGGCGCTGGCGGTCGAGTTTTCCTGCTTCAGGATCGCGCCGGTCTCGATGTCATAGACAACTTCGACCTTGACGGTGCCCTGCACCGCCTCGACCTTCATCTGGGTCGGGCCGGTGGTCACTTCGATGTTGGTGTAGCCCTGCGAGGCATAGAGGTCGATGACCTGCTGTTCGGTGATCCCGGCGTGGGCCAGGGTCGCGAACATCCCGAAGGCGGTGGTCAGAAGAAAGCGTTTCATGTCGTCCTTTCCGGCACCCGTCGTGCCTGGGGTTGCGGCGCCTGGCGCCCTGGATTTCGCGGACCCACCCGCCACAGGTTGACGCGCGGATCGGCCTGACCGGTTCGGGAAGATCCAGGGGCAGTTGGATCGGGGACACCCTGGCCGGTCAGGCCTGCCGCTTGGGTCGGCTTCATCACCATCGCTGTACGACGGGTGAGCCCACCATTGACCCTGGGTTGGTGGTCTGTCCATTAAACCGGGGGAGGGCAGCATTAAACTGCGGTTTAGGTCGGAGGTCCGGTGCAGGAATCGCCTGCTGCGACAATGGTCCCAAGGCGGGCCGGACTATGGTCGGATCCGTGCAAGATGGCCGCGCGGCAGCCGCAGACCCATGGCAGAGGCTGGCGGCGGATTTCCGGCCGACAAGGCCGGCGCGACCCGTCCATCCCTCTCGGGTTTACGCGGCGGTGTCGCGATCTTCCGGGCGGCGCGGCGCCGGGCCACGGCGTCGGGCCGATGATTCGGCCAGCGATTCCCCCGGGGCCGGGGGCTTGACGGCGGCTGTGCCCCGGCCCAGGCGGCCCTCGGCGCCCATCATGTCCTCGATGAACAGGCTCAGCAGCTGCGGCCGCCCCGTCACTTCGGCCTTGCGATAGATCGCCGCCGTCTGGGCCTTGACCGTGCCCTCCGACGTTTCGCGCAGGGCGGCGATTTCCTGCACCGTCAGCCCCTTGATGGCAAAGAGGGCAACGTCGCGTTCGGCCCCGGTCAGGCCCCATTCGTCGAACCGGGCGTTCAGGAGGTCGATGAACGCGCCCGAAGCCTTTTCCAGCCGCGCCTCGGCGTGGTGCAGATCCTTGAAGGCGCGCCAGACCAGGATGCCCCCCATGATCAGGCCCAGGAAAAGGCCCATCAGCGCGCCGATCTCCATCATCTCGCGCGTGCTCCAGGCCAAGGGCTTGGGATAGATGCCCACGACCGACAGCAGGATATCGGCCGAAAAGACCAGGGCACAGAGTCCCTGCACCAGAAGCAGCAGCAGAAAAGCCCCGGCCCGTGTCACGTCATCTCCCTTGGGCTGGGAAGGGCCTGCGCCCGTTCCCAGGTCGTCAATTCTCCAGCGCCGGGGCCAGCAGCAGCGTGTCCGATGTCGTCGAGGCCGGTTCGCGCCCCGCCGGGGGCGGGCCCGCCGAGGCAGCGGCCACACCGGTGCCCGCCGTCGCTGCGGCCATGGTTCCGCTGCCGGTGGTGCCGGCCGAGGCCAGGCCATGGCCGCTGCCGTCTTCGGGGCCCACAAGACCCGGGTCCGACATGTCGGTGATCAGAACGGCATAATCGCGCAGCACCTCGCCGGTGCCGGGGTTGACCACGATCTCGCGGTGCAACTCGCCATTCTCGGCCACGATGCGCAGTCGGCCCAGCCAGGTATAGCCCATTTCCAGGATCTGATAGCCCTGTGCCGTCAGGTTGGCGATCAGTCGCTGTTCGACCGGGTTTGTGCTTTCTGCCGCCGCCGGGGCCACACCGGTCGCGGTCAGCGCCAGGGCAAGGAAAGAAGCGATCAGAACCTGTCTCATGATGCCGTGCGGGGCCGCCTGGGCCCCTCCCCTTTCGGCGGGTCTGACGGCACTGTCCGCCATTGCCCGCAAATGTGCAAGAAGGGCGGCGTCCTTGATCGGGCGCCGCGGGCTGGTCACTTCGTCGCCGGCTGTTGCCAGTCGCAGATCCAGTTCAATGCCGGCGGGTGGTCGATGCACAGATCCGGTCCCCGGGCCGGACGCTGTCCTGGCACCGCGCCCGCTCTGTGGCGCCCGACGCCCGAAACCGCCCCCGGCGCTGGCCCGCCAGCCGCGGATTGCATCTCGCAGCCGCCACAATCAGAGCCGCCATCGGCATAATAGATCACCGGCAGGCCACCGTCGTCGACGATCACGCCGCCATCGACCGTGCCATCGATCATACCGCCATCCTCGCCGGAGGTGCCGTCGTCGACCAAGATGCCATCATCCACAATGCCATCATCCACAGGGCCACCCGCGCCGGCCGAACCGTCGCCGACCCAACCGTCATCGATGCCGCCCGTGCCCTCATCAACCCAGCCGTCATCGATCGTGATCGCACAATCCGGCTCGCAAACCCCATCGGCCGGCGGGTCGACCAGGATCAGGCCGGGGTCATCCACCACGACCGGTTCGCCGCTGGAATCGCCGCCCCCCGACTGATCCTCGGCCCACAGGGCCGTGGCCAGAAGGAGAGAGGCGACCATCGTGGCAGCCCCCAGCACTCGCTGACCTGAACTCATCACTCGCATCATTGGTTACACCTCGCACAAAACCGGACTGCCTCGTGCCCGGCCTGATTCGTGCCGAGCCGGTCCACCCTGCGATCCGGAGGGCGCAAAGGCCATTCGCCGAAGGTTTGCGGCGACACCCGGCAGGGCGCACCGATTGCGTAAACATTGGTTTAGGCCCGCAGACCGCAAGGCCCGCCGCCCGGCAGCCGGTGCCGGTCTTGCCCGGCCGACAGGCTCAGACCGCGACCTTGACGCCCAGATGCCTGGCCACCGTGAAGATGTCCTTGTCGCCCCGACCGCACATGTTCATGACGATGATGTGGTCCTTTGGCAGGGAGGGCGCGATCTTCATCACATGGGCCAGGGCATGGCTGGGCTCCAGCGCCGGGATGATCCCCTCCAGGCGGCAGCAGAACTGGAAGGCTTCCAGCGCCTCGGCATCGGTGATCGAGACATATTGTGCGCGGCCCACGTCATGCAGCCAGGAATGTTCCGGCCCGATGCCGGGATAATCCAGACCGGCACTGATGGAAAAGCCTTCCAGGATCTGCCCGTCGGCATCCTGCAACAGATAGGTCCGGTTGCCATGCAGCACACCGGGGCGCCCGCCGGTCAGGCTGGCGCAATGCTGCATCCGGTCGTCAACGCCCTTGCCGCCAGCCTCGACCCCGATGATGTTGACCGAAGGGTCGTCCAGGAAGGGAAAGAACAGCCCCATGGCGTTCGACCCGCCGCCGATGGCTGCAACGACCGTATCGGGCAAGCGGCCCTTGCCTTCCTGCTCTTCCAGTTGCCAGCGCACTTCCTTGCCGATGATCGATTGAAAATCGCGCACCATGGCCGGATAGGGATGCGGGCCGGCCACCGTGCCGATGCAATAGAACGTGTCGCGCACATTGGTCACCCAATCGCGCAGCGCATCGTTCATCGCATCCTTCAGCGTGCCGCGCCCACTGGTCACCGGGATCACCTCGGCCCCCAGAAGCCGCATCCGGAACACGTTCGGCGCCTGGCGTTCGACGTCATGCGCCCCCATGTAGACCACGCATTTCAGCCCGAACTTGGCGCAGACCGTGGCTGTCGCCACGCCATGCTGGCCCGCGCCGGTTTCGGCGATGATCCGCGTCTTGCCCATCCGGCGCGCCAGGATGATCTGTCCCAGCACGTTGTTGATCTTGTGTGCGCCGGTATGGTTCAGCTCATCCCGTTTCAGGTAGACCTTGGCACCGCCCAATTCGGCGGTGATGCGCGGCGCGAAATACAGGGGCGACGGCCGACCCACATAGTGCTTCCACAGATCGTCCATCTCCGCCCAGAAGGTCGGATCGGTCTTGGCAAAACTGTAGCGTTCTTCCAGATCCAGGATCAGCGGCATCAGCGTTTCGGAGACGAAGCGCCCGCCGAACATGCCGAAGCGCCCGGCCTCATCCGGCCCCGTCATGAAGCTGTTCACACCGTCTTCGGCCATGGCGCCCTCCATCCTCTGCCTGACAGGGTGTAGCGCCCGAACCGGACAGGGAAAACCCCCTGCCCTTCAACTTGGCCCAAATATCCCGGCGCTGCGCCTCGAACCGGTGCCCTGCGGGTCGACGCTGGCCCCGAAGGCCTGAACCGGCTCGGTTGGCCGGTGCCCGGCATTCGGCAACCCCCACTGCCCCCTGCCCGGCGAACGGACCGGCCGCCCCCCGCCCGAGACCGCCTATCCGGCCGCCGCCACAAAGGCGCGGATCTTGCCGGCATCCTTCACCCCAGGTGCGCTTTCCACGCCGGAACTGACATCGACCTGCCGGGCATTGGTCAGCCGCACCGCTTCGGCCACGTTGTCGGGAGTCAGCCCGCCCGCCAGCATCCAAGGTCGCAGCCAGCGCCGCTGCGCCACCAGGCGCCAGTCGAACGGAACCCCATTGCCGCCCGGCAGCACGGCACCCTCGGGCGCCTTGGCGTCGATCATGATCTGATCGGCCACCATGGAATATTCCAGCAGCGGCGCCAGATCGCCCTCGTCACGCACGGCCAGCACCTTCATCACCGGCAGGCCATGGCGGGCGCGCAGTTCGGCGACACGATCGGGCGTTTCCTGGCCATGCAACTGCAACATGTCCAGCGGCATCGCCTCGACGATCGCATCCAGCGTGGCGTCGTCGGCATCGACGGTCAGCGCCACCTTGGCCAGCCCTGGCGGCGCGGCCAGGGCCAGGGCACGTGCAACGTCCAGCGTCAGGAACCGCGGCGACGGCGCAAAGAAGTTCAGGCCGAAATAGGCCGCGCCAGCTTCGGCGACCGTCCGGACATCCTCGATCGTCCGCAGGCCGCAGATCTTCACACGGATATCGCCCATGATCAGCGGCCTTTCGGCTTGTCGATCAAAGCCAGGATGTCGTCCTGCGGCAGGCCGCTGGAATCCTTCATCACCGCCAGTTCGCGCTCCAGCCGGGCGACCTGCCGGGCCCCGGTCCGCGCCGCGGCGCGGTGGCGGTATTCGCGCAGCCATTCCCAGATGAAGCCCAGCACCAGCCCGGCCAGGAGTCCGCCCAGGAACACCAGCCAGACCGGCATGGTCAGGCCCAGGTCCAGGCCCAGCAATGCGGCCAGATCGCCCGGCAGCAGTTGCACCGGCACGCTCTGGCGGTTGGCCAGGGCAAAGGTCACAAGGCACAGGGCCACGACGGCCAGGAACAGGGTGCGCAGCGTCTTGATCATGATCGGGTCTCGCCTGGGTCCACCCGGCCCATATGGGGGTGGCCCGGGCGAAAGGGCAATGGCCTCAGGCCTTGCCGTTCAGCCGATCGCGCAGAAGCTTGCCGGTCTTGAAGAACGGCACCTTCTTGTCGTCGACAGCCACGGCCTCGCCGGTGCGGGGGTTTCGCCCCACGCGGGCATCGCGCGCCTTGACCGAAAACGCTCCAAACCCGCGCAGTTCCACCCGATCGCCGCGCGACAACGCGTTGATGATCTCCTCGAAGACCGTATTGACGATCTTTTCGACGTGGCGCTGCGTCAGATGCGGGTTGGACTCGGCTATCTTCTGGATCAGCTCAGAACGGATCATCCGCAACTTCCCCCCAGAGAGGGCCCGGCCTGTGCTCGGCCGTTGTCACCCTCTCGATGTCGTGACCCAAGGACTATATGCCGGAAACTTAACGGCATTCAAAGGTTTTTCGTCGCCCGCCCCGACCGCGCAAAGCAAAAGGCCCTGCCGGGGCAGGGCCTTTATTCATTTGACGTGAATTAACCGCCCCGCGATCAGCGACGATCGCCCTTCAGAGCGGCACCCAGGATGTCGCCCAGCGACGCCCCCGAATCGGAGGAACCATACTGTTCCACGGCTTCCTTCTCTTCGGCGATCTCGCGCGCCTTGATCGACAGGCCCAGACGGCGGGTCTTGGGATCGATGTTGGTCACGCGCACATCGACGTGATCGCCGACCTGGAAGCGCTCGGGGCGCTGTTCCTGGCGATCCCGCGACAGGTCGGAACGGCGGATGAACGACTTGGCGCCGTTGTACTCCACCTCGATCCCGCCGTCTTCGATGGCGGTCACGGTCACGGTGATGACCGAGCCGCGCTTCACATCGCCAACCGCATCCGAGAACGTGTCGTCGCCGAGCGCCTTGATCGAGAGCGAGATGCGCTCCTTCTCGACATCGACCTCGGTGACCGCGGCCTTGACCGTGTCGCCCTTGCGATAGTTCTGGATGGCATCTTCGCCGCGCTGGTCCCACGACAGGTCCGACAGGTGGACCATGCCGTCGATGTCGTTGTCGAGGCCGACGAACAGACCGAATTCGGTGATGTTCTTCACCTCACCCTCGATCGTCGAGCCGACCGGATGCGTTTCGGCAAAGACTTCCCACGGGTTGCGCTGGGTCTGCTTCAGGCCCAGCGACACGCGGCGCTTGGCGCTGTCGATTTCCAGCACCATGACGTCGACCTCCTGCGAGGTGGAGACGATCTTGCCGGGATGCACGTTCTTCTTGGTCCAGCTCATTTCCGAGACATGGACCAGACCTTCGACCCCGGCTTCCAGCTCCACGAAGGCGCCGTAATCGGTGATGTTGGTGACGCGACCCTTGTGGACCGAACCGATCGGATAGGCCTTTTCGACGGCATCCCAGGGATCGGATTGCAGTTGCTTCATGCCCAGGCTGATGCGGTGGGTTTCCTTGTTGATCTTGATGACCTGAACCTTGACGGTCTCGCCGATCGACAGGATTTCCGACGGATGGTTGACGCGGCGCCAGGCCATGTCGGTCACATGCAACAGCCCGTCCACACCGCCCAGGTCAACGAAGGCACCGTATTCGGTGATGTTCTTCACCACGCCTTCGACATTCTGGCCTTCATACAGGTTGCCGATCACTTCGGCGCGCTGTTCGGCGCGGGATTCTTCCAGGATCGCGCGGCGCGACACCACGATGTTGCCGCGGCGGCGGTCCATCTTCAGGATCTGGAACGGCTGCTTGATGTTCATCAGGGGGCCTGCGTCACGCACCGGACGCACGTCGACCTGGCTGCCCGGCAGGAAGGCGACAGCGCCGCCCAGATCCACCGTGAAGCCACCCTTGACGCGGCCGAAGATCGCGCCGTCGACACGGGTTTCCGACGCATAGGCCTTTTCCAGACGGTCCCAGGCTTCTTCGCGGCGAGCCTTCTCGCGGCTGATCTGGGCTTCCCCGCGGGCGTTTTCCACGCGGTCAAGGTAGACCTCGACCTCATCGCCCACCTGGATATTGGGCTGCTCGCCGGGGTTGGCGAATTCCTTCAGATCAACGCGGCCTTCCATCTTGTAGCCGACGTCGATGATGGCCTGGCCCGCTTCGATCGCGATGACCTTGCCTTTGACAACCGTGCCCTCTTCGGGGGTGTCAATTTCGAAGCTTTCCTTCAGCAGGGCTTCGAAGTCTTCCATGGTGGCTTTGGCGCACATGTGGTTTTCAGTTCCTTTGCGTGGTTGCTGGCCATGCGGTTGGCTCCGCCGGTCTTTTCATGGCCCCGAGAAATGGAAGACCGGCCGAAGGAATCGGCTGGCAGTCCGGCTCGGGATGGCGGGCGTATAGGCCAGCGGGGGGACCAAGTCCAGCGAAAGCGGCACCCGGCGGGTGTGCGGCCGGCATGTGGCCCTGGCGGAAAAGTTGGGGGTTTTCCACCCCCAAACCCCCGGAGGATATTTTCGGCAATGTGAAAGTGGCCGCAGGGCGCGGTCCGACCTCCTAGAACGGCTGCGGCCGGCCGTCCCAGGTTTCGAAGCAGCCGCTGGTGGCCGGCGACAGCGCGGCCAGGCGATCCAGAAGGCCGGCCGCCGAGCGTGCCGGTTCCAGCCGTGCGGCGGTGCCGCCCATGTCGGTCTGCACCCAGCCGGGATCATAGATCCCGACGGGAATGCCCGATGCGGCAAGATCCATGCCCAGGTTGCGGCCCAGGTTCAGCACGGCGGCCTTTGTGGCCCGATAGATCAGGTTGCCGCCCTGCGCCCTGGTGGATGACCCCATGCCCGAGGAGATGATGGCAATCTTGCCCGGCCCGGCGCGCAGATTGGGCAAGAGCGCCTGGATCGTGAGGAAGACGCCGGTCACGTTGACCGCAAACATCCGCGCCCAGAGATCGGCGGGATAGCCGGTCTCGAGCGATTCCTGTCCGTCGAGCAGCACGCCGGCATTGCAGATCAGCCCGGCCAGCGGTCGGCCGGCCAAACGCGCGGCCAGGGAGATC
>JAKALB010000220.1 GCA_021813365.1 Pseudomonadota bacterium
ATGCGCCGCACAACTGGATCACCGGCAAGGATTGCGCCGACGGCTATACCGACACGCTGCCGGTGCAGCGACTGGTGGCGCCGGTCAACGTGCTGGATTTCTCGAAGGAATGTGCAGCCAACCCGGATTTCCTGCTGACGATCGAGCATGTGAAGGCCTGGGAGGCCACGCACGGCGCGATCAAGGCCGGGGAATGGGTCGTGCTGCGGTCTGACTGGGACAAGCGGGCCCATGACGAAAGCCTGTTCCTGAACGCCGATGCCAACGGCCCGCACACGCCGGGGCCGACGGCCGAGGTGGTGGAATACCTGATCGGCAAGGGCATCGTCGGCTGGGGCAGCCAGTGCATCGGCACCGATGCCGGCCTGGCGGGCAGCATGACCCCGCCCTTTCCGGCGCACAACCTCCTGCACAAGAACAACCGCTACGGACTGGCCAGCCTTGCCAATCTCGACAAGTTGCCGCCCAAGGGCGCGATCCTGATCGCGGCCCCCCTGAAGATCAAGCAGGGCACCGGCAGCCCGATCCGCGCCCTGGCCCTGGTTCCGCGGGGCTGAGATGCAGGCGGATCACGTCATCGTCGGGTCCGGAATCAACGGCCTGGTCGCGGCGGCGCTGCTGGCGTTGAAGGGTGACAGGGTTCTGGTGCTGGAGCGCGAGGACCGGCTCGGCGGCTGTCTGCACAGTGCCGAGCTGACCTTGCCGGGGTTTACCCATGACGTGATGGCGGCAACCTTTGTCCTGTTCATGACGGGTCCGGCGGGGGCTGCTCTTGGCCCGCACCTGGCACGCCATGGCTTCGACTATTGCCATACGCCCCATCCGACCGCCGTGCTGCGGCCGGATGGGTCTGCCCTGGTCCTGACGATGGATGGGGCAAGGAATGCCAGCGTCTTCAATGCTTTGGCGGCCGGGGATGGTGATCAGCTGCGCGCCGATGTGGGCGAAATCCTGGCCGATGCGCCCTTTCTGTTCGCGCTGCTGGGTGGCAGCCTCTGGTCCTGGCCCACGGCAAGGCTGCTGCTGGGCCAGATACGCAGGAAGGGCCTGCGCGGACTGGCGGCCTGGATCGGCCGGGCACTGGTGCCGGCGCGGGGTTGGCTGGAGCAGAACTACCGCTCGCCCCTGACACAGGCCCTGCTGGCGCCCTGGGTGCTGCATTGCGGGCTGACGCCGGAGAGCACCTATTCCGGCCAGATGGGCAAGGTGATCGCCTTTGCGCTGGAAGCGGCGGGTGCGCCAATTGCCAAGGGCGGCGCGGCCGCGATCGTGCGGGCCTTCAGGGGCCTGATCGAGGAAAAGGGCGGCGTGCTGCGCACCGGGGCCGATGTCGAGGAAATCCTGACCCGGCACGGCAGGGTGCGCGGTGTGCGGCTGGCCTCGGGTGAAGAGATCCCCACGCGCTCGGTCCTGGCCTCTGTTGCGCCGGGGCAGCTTTACAGCCGTCTCCTGAAAGGCGTGAACCTGCCCGAGGATCAGGTCGCGGCACGGCAGTTCCGCCATGGCCGCGGCGATTTCCAGCTGCATTACGCGCTGGACCGGCACCCGGAGTGGCTGACCCCCGGCCTGGACGATGTGGCGCTGATCCACCTTTCGGACGGGATCGACGCCGTGTCGAAATCGGCCAACGAGGCCGAGAGGGGCATGTTGCCTGCCACGCCCACGATCTGCCTGGGCCAGCCGCACCGGCTGGACCCCAGCCGCTGCCCGCCGGGCAAGGCGATTCTGTGGCTGCAGGTGCCGGATGCGCCGCGCCTCATCAAGGGCGACGCGGCGGGCGTGATTCCGGGCGATGACTGGGATGCGGTGAAAGAGGCTTTCGCCGACCGGCTGGAAGCCATCCTGCGCCGGCATATCAAGGACTTTGACGCGATCAAGCTGGCCCGTGTCGCCGTCTCTCCCAAGGATCTGGAGCGGATGAACATCAACCTGGTCGGCGGCGATCCCTACGGCGGGATGTGCTCGATCGACCAGTTCTTCATCTTCCGCCCCTTTGCCCATTCCACCAATGGCACCGGCGCGGTGCGGGGCCTGATTCACATCGGCGCTTCGACCCATCCCGGCCCAGGCCTGGGCGGCGGTTCGGGCTTCAATGCGGCGAAAAGGCTGGGCGCATGAAGGACGAGGGTTCCATGCCGCGGCTGGGCGAGATCGGGCTGGCGAATTATCCGCCCTATCTGATGAACCGGATCATGGGGCGCTACAACGCCTCGATCCGCAACGAGATGGCCAAGCTGGGCCTGACCACGCCCAAGATGCGGGCGCTGGCGGTTCTGTCGGTGATGGACGGGCTGCCGATCGGGCAACTGGCGGTGCATGCGATCGTGGAGCAATCCACGCTCAGCCGGGCGGTCGATGCCCTGCAGGCCGAAGGGCTGGTCCGGCGCGAGGCCGACAGTGCCGACAGCCGGACGATCCGGGTCTACATCACCGGATCCGGCCGGGCGGCGTTCGAGACCCTGTGGCCGCATATGGCCGAAACCTACCTGGCAATGTTCGCGGGCATTGACGAGGCCGAGCGGCGGAGCTTTGTGGCGACGTTGCAGAAGATCCACGCCAACATCCGCAAGCACGATTTCTGAGGGTGCATCATGGCTGAACGGTCGTTCAAGGCGGAAGTGGAGCATCTGAAACAGGGGGCAGGCACCACCTTCACCGGAGAGGGGATCCTGGCGCTGACCAAGGCGCTTCTGGAAAACGGCGTGGGCTATGTCGGCGGCTATCAGGGTGCACCGATTTCGCATCTGATGGACGTTCTGGCCGACGCCGAGGATCTGCTCTCCGATCTG
>JAKALB010000104.1 GCA_021813365.1 Pseudomonadota bacterium
TGTGTTCCAGCGGGGACCAGCTGGAAGGCGCGCGGGCCTTTGCCGAAAAGCGCGACCCGGTGTGGAAGGGACGGTAGACGCGATGGGCATGAAGGCCCGGCCCGCGGGTCGTGCCTGGGCGCCGTGTGCGTGATGTCTTGTTCAACCTGTTGGAATTGCTTGATTTTGACACAGGTGTTGGCCTGATCGCAAGCCGAGCTCCGTCGCCGCGACTGCGCCGGTCGACAGGCTTCAGGTCTGGGGGCCTGCCGGTGGGCGCGGCCGCCCGCCACCTTCCCTCGTCTGGGGCGCTTGCCCACGCACGCGACATGGCTTGTCGCGTTCGGGCGATTTTCCGGGCGGCGGCGGGGCTAGTGTCGCCCGGCAACGGGGCGGAACCATGGACCAGACGGCGGGCGAGACCGATTTCATCATCGTGGGCGCGGGCAGCGCGGGTTGCGTGCTGGCCAACCGGCTGAGCGAGAACGGCCGGCATCGGGTGAGTGTGCTGGAGGCGGGCGACAGTGACCTGGCTCCGCGGCTGGCCAGCTTTTTCGTCCAGATGCCGCTGGGCTACGGCAAGCTGTTCTATGACCCCAAGGTGAACTGGATGTACAAGGCCGAGCCCGATCCGGGGCTGGCGGGGCAGGCGGATCACATCCCGCGCGGCAAGATCCTGGGCGGGTCGTCCAGCATCAATGCGATGGTCTGGATCCGGGGCCACAGGGCCGATTACGATGAATGGGGGCAGGCGGCTCCGGGCTGGGGCTGGGATGCGGTTCTGCCGGCGTTCCGCGCGATCGAGGACAACGAGGCGGGCGCCGACGACTGGCGCGGCACGGGCGGCCCCCTGTTCATCAGCGAAAACCGCAAGGGTCTGCACTGGATCGTGCAGGATTACATCAAGGCAGCGGGCGAAGCCGGCCTGCCCTTCAACCGCGATTTCAACGGCGCCGAACAGGAGGGCGCCGGGGTCTATCAGATGACGATCAAGGGGGGGCGCCGCAACTCGACAGCGCGGGCCTTCCTGCATCCCGCGATGAAGCGGAAGAACCTGAACGTCATCACACGGGCGCAGGTGACCCGCGTGGTGATGGAAGGGCGCCGCGCGGTGGGGGTGGAATATCTGAAGGACGGGCAGCGGCTGGTGATGAAGGCCCGGCGCGAGGTGATCCTGTCGGGCGGGGCGATCAACACGCCGCAGCTGCTGATGCTGTCGGGGATCGGGCCCGGTTCGGATCTGCAGGATTTCGGGATTCCGGTGCTGGTCGACAATCCGAACGTCGGTTCGCATTACAGCGACCACCATGGCATCAACTATACCTGGGAGATGAATGTTCCCACCTATAACGATATTCTGCGGCCATGGTGGGGCAAGCTGTTTGTCGGTGCGCAGTATCTCTTGACGCGCAGCGGACCGCTGGCCAAGTCGATCAACCACGGCGGGGGGTTCTTTCGCACGCGGCCCGATCTGGAACGGCCGAACATGCAACTTTACATGCAGGCGTTTTCGACGCTGATCCCCCGGCCGGGCGAGCGGCCGCTGCTGACGCCCGATCCGTTCTCGGGCCTGTCTCTGGGCCTGTCGAATTGCCGGCCCAGTTCGCGCGGCTGGGTCAAGCTGACTTCGCCGGATCCGCTGGCACCGCCGTCGATCACCGCCAATGCCTTTTCCACCGACGAAGATGTCGAGGAAATGCTGGCAGCGGTGAAGTTCCTGCGGACCATCGCGGCACAACCGTCCTTTGCGCCGCTGGTCAAGCGCGAGCTGCGGCCCGGACCGGATGTGGTCAGCGACGAGGCAATGATCGCCGATTTCAGGCAGCGTTCGGGAACGGTCTACCACTCCAGCTGCACGGCGCGGATGGGGGCGGATGCGGCGACATCGGTCTGCGATCCCAGGGGCCGCGTGCATGGGGTGGAGGGCTTGCGCGTCTTCGACGCCTCGGCTTTCCCGAATCTGATCGCGGGCAACACCAACGCGCCGTCGATCCTGATGGGGTGGCGCGGAGCGGACATGGTGCTGGCCGACGCGCGGGCCTGAAATCGCCCGGGAATTCCCTGATCCAGAGGGAACACCCGATTTTCCGCGAAGGATCGGGTGTTTCCGGACGGGTCATTCGCCCCTGGGAAAGCGCTTGTTCTCCTCAAGCACGTTCAGGTCCATGTGGTTGCGCATGTAGCGTTCCGAGGCCAGGCGCAGGGGCTGGTAATCCCACGGGTAGTAATGGCCGTTGCGCAGCGCCTCGTACACCACCCATCGGCGGGCCTGCGACTGGCGGACCTCGGCGTCATAGGCTTTCAGATCCCAGCGTTCGTCAGCCATGAGCTGGAAATGCGCAAGAACCTCGGCGGCGCGCGGGTCGGTGGCCAGGTTGACCTTTTCCTCGGGGTCGTGGGCCAGGTCGAACAGCTGCTCGGGATCTGCCAGGCAGCGGGTGTATTTCCAGGCGCCCTGCCGCAGGCAGACCATGGGGGTGATCGAGCCTTCGGCGGCATATTCCATGGCGACGGGGGACAGGCGGTCTTCGCCTCGGGCGAGCGGGACCAGGCTTTCGCCATCGGTCCAGGGCATGATCTGCTCCATGGAAATCCCGGCCAGATCGCACAGCGTCGGCGTCAGGTCGATGGCCGAGACCGGCGTTTCTACCAGACCCGGCGGCAGTCCTTCGGCCGAGATCATCAGCGGCACGCGGGCAGAGCCTTCGTAGAAATTCATCTTGAACCACAGGCCCTTGCGGCCCAGCATCTCGCCGTGATCCGAGACGAAGACCACGATCGCCTCTTGCCGTGACGCTTCCAGCGCAGCGAAGATCTCGCCGATCTTGTCGTCCACATACGAGATATTGGCGAAATAGCCCTGGCGAGCGCGACGGATATGGTGCGGCTGCACATCCAGGCCCTTCCAGTCGCAGGCATCCATCAGCCGCTTGGAGTGCGGGTCCATGTCGTCATAGGCCAGGGCTTCGGGCGGCTCCAGTTCGGGGACGCCTTCGTAAAGATCCCAGTATTTGCGCCGGGCGACGAAGGGGTCGTGCGGATGGGTGAAGCTGGCGGTCAGGCACCAGGGGCGCGGGTCGAGGCCGCGGGACAGGTCGTAGATCTTCTGCACGGCCTGGTGGCAGACGTCGTCATCATATTCCAGCTGGTTGGTGATCTCGGCCACGCCCGCGCCGACCACGCTGCCCATGTTGTGATACCACCAGTCGATCCGCTCGCCCGGTTTGCGGTAATCGGGCGTCCAGCCGAAATCGGCGGGGTAGATGTCGGTGGTCAGGCGCTCTTCAAAGCCGTGCAGCTGGTCGGGGCCGACGAAATGCATCTTGCCCGACAGCGCGGTGTAGTAGCCGGCGCGGCGCAGGTGGTGGGCATAGGTCGGAATGTCGGAGGCGAATTCGGCGGCGTTGTCATAGACCCGCGTCCGGCGCGGCAGAGCGCCCGACATGAAGGCGGCCCGGGCAGGCGCGCAGAGCGGCGAGGGGGTGTAGGCGTTGGCGAACCGCGTCGAATGCGCAGCCAGGCGGCGCAGGTTCGGCACCTGCAGAAAGTCCGCCGGGCCATCCGGAAACAGCGTTCCGGTCAGCTGGTCGACCATCAGGATCAGGATATTGGGGCGCTTCTTCATAACCATCGGGTTCCGGCAAGTTTACATTCTGCGCATGGCTCGCGCGGCTGCGCGGCATAGGTCAAGAGCCGATTTGCGCGAGGTGGGCGGCGGTGTCGCAATTGTCTTGCGAAGCGGCGCAAAAGGGCGGGGGGCTGTGCGGATTCCCGCGCCTGATGGCTGTATTGCAGGGGGGGCGCGTGGCCATCAGAACCGAATTCCCGTTCCGGATACTGGACCTGCCGGATGAGGCGATCGTCATGTCGGACGGCTGCCGCCTGTCGGCGCGGATATGGCGCCCGGCCGATGGCCAGCCGGTTCCGGCGGTGCTGGAATACATCCCCTATCGCAAACGCGACGGCACCCTGCCGCGGGACGAGATGATGCACCCCTACGTCGCCGGCCATGGCTATGCCTGCGTGCGTGTCGACATGCGCGGCAATGGCGACAGCCAGGGGCTGATGCAGGATGAATACACCGATCAGGAATTGCAGGACGCATGCGAGGTGATCGCCTGGCTGGCGGCCCAGCCCTGGTGCAATGGTGCGGTCGGGATGATGGGCAAGTCCTGGGGCGGGTTCAACTGCCTGCAGACTGCCTTCCTGCAGCCACCCGCGCTGAAGGCGGTGGTATCGGTCTGCGCCACGACCGACCGCTTTGCCGACGACATCCATTTCAAGGGCGGTTGCCTGCTGGGCGAGAATTTCGGCTGGGGCGCGGTGATGCTGAGCTATTCCAGCCGCCCGCCAGACCCGGCCCTGCGGCCCGACTGGCGCGAGGAATGGCTGCGGCGCCTGGAGGCCGAGCCCTGGCTGGCCCCGCGCTGGGCGGCGCAGCAAGAGCGCGGCGCCTACTGGAAGCACGGCTCGGTCTGCGAGAATTACGCCCGGCTGAACCTTCCGGTTCTGATCTGGGGCGGCTGGGCCGACAATTACATGAACACCGTGTCGGCCCTGGCAAGCCATGCGCCGCTGGCCAAGGGGATCGTCGGCCCCTGGGTGCACCAATACCCGCATACGGCGGTGCCAGGGCCGGCCGTGGGCTTTCTGCAAGTGGCGCTGCGCTGGTGGGACCGCTGGCTGAAGGGCCTGGACAATGGCGTGGAGGCCGAACCCGCCTATCGCGCCTACATGCTGCATTCGGCCCCGCCCGACGCCAGCGCCAGGTTCCGGCCGGGGCATTGGGTGGCCGAAGCCACCTGGCCCAGCCCGCGCGTGACGCGCCGTGTCTGGACTCTGGCTGCGGCACAGGACAATTCGCCCTCGGATGCCAGGGGCGCCCGGCCCATGGGCGGTGCACCGGCGATCGTCGCGGGGCAGCTGCGGCCGGAGGAACCGGGAAACGGCTTTTCGATGGTCCTGGCCACGCCGCAGCATCTGGGGATGCAGGCGGGCGAATTCTTTCCGATGGGGCTGAACGCCGAAATGCCGGGGAATCAGGCCGAGGATGACGCGATGTCGGTCTGTTTCGATGGGCCGGTCCTGGAGAAGCCGCTGGACCTGCTGGGCGCCGCGCGGCTGAGCCTGCGGTTGTCGAGCGATACCGAACTGGGGTTCGTCGTCGCGCGGCTGTGCGATGTGGCTCCGGATGGCAGCTCGGTGCGGATCGCGCATGGGATGCTGAACCTGTGCCACAGGGACAGCCGCGAAAACCCGTCGCGTCTGGTGCCCGGACAAATTTACGATCTGGCGTTCGATATCGACCAGTGCGCCTATCGACTGGCGCCCGGACACCGGCTGCGGCTCGCGCTGTCCAACAGCTACTGGCCTTTCGTCTGGCCCTCGGCCAAGGCGACGCGCCTGACGCTGGTGGCCGGAAGTCTGGACCTGCCGGTGCATGACGGCACCGCACCGACATGGGAGCCGCCAAAGCCGGAACATGCCAAGCCCTGGAACCATCGGGTGATCCGACCGGCCAGGACACGGCGGTTCATCGAGCGTGACCTGATGACTGGCCGGGTGGCGCTGGTGGTTCAGGATGACATGGGCGACAACGAAAACCTCGATCACGGCCTGTGCACCGGCGAGACGATGAGCGAACGCTGGGAGATTTCGCCGGATGATCCACTGTCGGCGCGAGCGGTGCATGTCTGGGAACAGCGGTTGAGCCGGGGCGACTGGTCGGTGCGGACTCGCGCCGAAGCCGAGATGACGGGCACTGCGACCGAACTGCGCATGAAGGCCCGGCTGACCGCCTGGGAAGGCGAGGCAATGGTCTTTGACCGCAGCTTTGACGAGGCGGTCATGCGGCGCTTCGTGTAGGAGGTCGGGCCGGGCCAGCCCGGAGCAAGAAAAAACCCTTTGGACCGACGCGGAAATTCGCGTTTTATCGGCCAAGGAATCAATAATAACCGGCCATGGGCCAGACAGGGAGAGAAAGATGTCCAACGAATTGAAATATCTTGCCGAACAGACCGCCAAGGGCCGGATGAGTCGGCGCGAGTTCGTGGGCCGCACGTCCGCCCTGGGCGTGTCGGCGGCACTGGCCGGCGCCATGCTGGGCTCGGCCGCGCGTGCGGAAGAGCCGGTCAAGGGCGGCAAGCTGTCGGCGGGGATGCAGGGAGGCGAGTCGACCAACACCCTCGACCCGGCGCTGGCGGCCTCGGAAGTGCCGTTTGCGGTGAACATGACCTGGGGTGAAACCCTGGTGGAAGTGAACGAAAAGGGCGAGCTGTCGATGCGCCTGGCCGAGGAAGTGTCGTCCTCGCCCGACGCGACGCAATGGAAGTTCAAGATCCGTCAGGGTGTGACGTTCCACAACGGCGCGACCATGACAGCCGAAGATGTGGTGGCCACGCTGAAGCGGCACACCGACGAGAAGTCGCAGTCGGGGGCACTGGGCATCGTGCAGGGTATCGCCGACATGAAGGCCGAAGGCGACATGGTCACGCTGACCCTGACCTCGGGCAACGCCGACCTGCCGTTCCTGATGGCTGACTATCACCTGATCATCCAGCCCGGTGGTGGCGTCGACAATCCGGCGGCGGGTATCGGCACCGGCCCCTACAGCGTGACGGAAAACCAGCCGGGCGTGCGCCACGGCTTCACCCGCTACGCCGGTTACTGGGATCCGTCGATCGGCCATGCCGACGAGGTGGAAATCCTGGTCATCAACGACAACACCGCCCGCACCGCGGCGCTGCAATCGGGCCAGATCCACATGATGAACCGGGTGGACCCGAAGATCGTGGAGCTGCTGAAGGGCGTTCCGGGCATCTCGATCCATTCGGCCGCCGGTCGCGGGCACTATGTGTTCATCATGCATTGCGACAAGGAGCCCTTCGCCAACAACGACCTGCGGATGGCGCTGAAATATGCGATCAAGCGGCAGGAAATGGTCGACAAGATCCTGGGCGGCTATGGTTCGATCGGCAACGATTTCCCCATCAATGCCGCCTATCCGCTGTTCGACGACACCATCCCGCAGCGTGAATACGATGCCGCCAAGGCCGCGGAATATTACAAGAAATCCGGCCATGACGGCTCGCCCATCGTGCTGCAGGTCGCGGCCGGCGCCTTCCCGGGTGCGATCGAGGCGGCGCAGCTGTTCCAGCAATCGGCCCAGGCGGCCGGCATTCCGCTGGAGATCAAGCGCGAGCCGGACGACGGCTATTGGTCCAACGTCTGGAACGTGGCCCCGTTCTGCGCCAGCTATTGGGGCGGGCGCCCGGTGCAGGACCAGATGTATTCGACGGCCTATCTGTCGACGGCCGACTGGAACGACACCAAGTTCTACGACAAGCATTTCGACGAAGTGCTGATCGCGGCCCGTGCCGAACTGGACCAGACCAAGCGCAAGGCGATGTATTCGGAGCTGGCCCATATCCTGCGCGACACCGGCGGTGTGATCGTGCCGATGTTCAACGACTGGGTCGAAGCGGTTTCCGACAAGGTGGGCGGCTGGTTCGCCGATCCGAACGGCGAACTGATGGACGGCAAGGCGCTGGTGAAGTGCTGGCTCAAGGCCTGATGCGCAGTGAACTCTGTCCTTAAACTCGTGGCCCAGCGGATCGCGCTGGGCCTGCTGCTGCTGCTGGCTGTCTCGATCCTGATCTTCTTCGGGATCGAGGCGCTGCCCGGCGATGCTGCCCAGGCCATGCTGGGCCAGTCGGCCACGCCCGAGGCGCTGGCGAATCTGCGTCACCAGATGGGCCTCGATCAGCCGGAACTGCCCCGCTATTTCCACTGGCTGGGCGGGCTGCTGACGGGTGATCTGGGCAAGTCCCTGACCAATGGCGAGGATATCGCGGCGGCGATCGGCAACCGGCTGGGCAATACGCTGTTCCTGGCCTTCTGGGCCGCGATCTTTGCGGTGCCGCTGGCGATCCTGCTGGGCCTGCTGGCGGCGCGCCATGCCGGAAAATGGCAGGACAAGCTGATTTCCGGCGTGACCCTGGCCACGATTTCACTGCCCGAATTCGTCGCGGGCTATCTGGTGATGTATTTCCTGGCCGTCTATTGGCGGGTGTTTCCGTCGATGGCGATGATCTTTCCGGGCATGAGCCTGTGGACCAAGCTGAACACAATCGCCTTGCCGGTGATCGTGCTGGTGATGGTGGTCCTGGCGCACATGATGCGGATGACCCGGGCCGCGATTCTGAATGTGATGCAATCGGCCTATATCGAAACTGCCGAGCTGAAGGGGCTGGGGCCGCTGGCCGTGGTCTGGCGCCATGCCTTTCCCAATGCCATTGCCCCGGTTGTCAACGTGGTGATGCTGAACCTGGCCTATCTGGTGGTGGGCGTGGTCGTGGTGGAAGTGGTCTTTGTCTATCCGGGCATGGGGCAGTTTCTGGTGGACCATGTGGCCAAGCGTGATCTGCCGGTGGTGCAGGCCTGCGGCATGATCTTTGCGGCCGTCTACATCGGCCTGAACATCCTGGCCGATGTGATCTCGATCCTGGCGAACCCGCGGCTGAGGCATCCGAAATGAGGCGCATCCCGATTTCCGCGCTGATCGGTCTGCTGGTCACCGGCGCCTTCTTTGCCGTGGCGCTGACGGCGCAATGGATCGCGCCCTATTCGATGGAAGAAGCCTCGGGCGGGGTCTGGGAGCCGATTTCGGCGGCGCATTGGCTGGGCACCGACAACATCGGGCGCGATCTGTTGAGCCGGATGATCTTTGGCGCGCAGGTCACGATCTTCATCGCGACGGCGGCCACGATCCTGAGTTTCGCGACGGGCTCGGTGCTGGGCTTTCTGGCGGCGACGGCGGGCGGCTGGCTGGACCAGGTGCTGTCACGGCTGGTCGATCTGATCATGGCCGTGCCCACGCTGATCCTGAGCCTTGTGATCCTGACCGCGGTTGACGTGACGAACCTGACGCTGATCCTGGTGATGGGGTTCCTCGATGCGACCCGGGTGTTCCGCCTGTCGCGCGCGGTGGCGGTGGACATCACGGTGATGGACTACGTCGAGGCGGCGCGGCTGCGCGGTGAAGGGCGGTCGTGGATCATCTTCCGCGAAATCCTGCCAAACGCCTTGTCGCCCCTGGTCGCCGAACTGGGGCTGAGGTTCATCTTTGCGGTGCTGTTCATCTCGACCCTGTCTTTCCTGGGCCTGGGCGTGCAGCCGCCGCTGGCCGACTGGGGCGGGCTGGTAAAGGAAAACTCGGCCGGGCTGGTCTATGGCGTGCCCGCCGCGTTGGCCCCGGCCTTCGCCATCGCCTTGCTGGCCATTGGCGTCAACCTGGTGGCGGACTGGGTGCTCAGCCGCACCACCAGTCTGAAAGGGGGCCGCGGTGGCTGAGACCTTGCTGGACATCCGCAACCTCCGGATCGAGGCCACGGCCTATCCGCCGGGCGAGCCGCCCCGGAACCTGGTGCTGGTCGATAACGTGTCGGTCAGCGTGAAGAAGGGCCGCGTTCTGGGCCTGATCGGAGAATCGGGCGCGGGCAAGTCGACCATCGGCCTTTCGGCCATGGCCTATGGCCGGGGCGGGGTGCGGCTGACCGGCGGCGAGGTGCGGCTGAACGGGCGCGACATTCGCCTGGCCGACGCGGCGGGCCTGCGGGCCTTGCGCGGACGCGAAGTGACCTATGTCGCGCAATCGGCGGCGGCGGCCTTCAATCCGGCCAAGCGGCTGATGGAACAGGTGGTGGAAACCTGCCTGCACCACCGCCTGATGTCCAGGGCCGAGGCCGAGACCCGGGCCGTGTGGCTGTTCGGCAAGCTGGGCCTTCCCAATCCCGAAACCTTCGGCAACCGCTATCCGCACCAGGTCTCGGGCGGGCAGTTGCAGCGGGCGATGACCGCGATGGCCCTGTGCCCGAAACCCGACCTGGTGATCTTTGACGAGCCCACCACCGCGCTCGACGTGACGACGCAGATCGATGTGCTGGCGGCCATCAAGGAGGCGATCCGCGACACCGGGGTCGCGGCCCTTTATATCACCCATGACCTGGCGGTCGTGGCCCAGGTGGCCGATGACATCCTGGTGCTGCGCGGCGGAAAGACGGTCGAATACGGTGCCACCGGCCAGATCATCAGTGATCCGCGCGCGGCCTATACGCGGGCGCTGGTCTCGGTCCGGTCGATCGAGCATCAGGAAAAGCCCGACGCCAGGCCGATCCTTTCGGTCGATCATGTGACCGCCCGGTATCCCGGCACGCATTTCGATGTGCTGAAGGATGTGACGGTCGATGTGGCACCGGGCCAGACACTGGCCATCGTCGGCGAATCCGGCTCGGGCAAGTCGACGCTGGCCCGTGCGATCACCGGGCTGCTGCCGGCCACACAGGGCAGGATCCGGTTCGACGGGCGCGAACTGTCGCCCGACCTGGCCAGCCGGACCAGAGACGACCTGCGCGAGTTGCAGATGATCTACCAGATGGCCGATGTGGCGATGAATCCGCGCCAGACCGTGGGCACGATCATCGGCCGCCCGCTGGAATTCTATTTCGGCCTGAAGGGCGAGGCGCGCGACCGCCGCGTGCAGGAACTGCTGGACCAGATCGAGATGGGCGCGGGCTTTGCCAAGCGGTTTCCGGCGGAACTGTCGGGTGGACAGAAGCAGCGGGTCTGCATCGCCCGGGCCCTGGCCGCCAAGCCCAGGCTGATCATCTGCGACGAGGTGACAAGCGCCCTGGATCCGCTGGTGGCGGATGGCATTCTCAAGCTGCTGCTGGCGCTGCAGGCGCGGGAGGGCGTGGCCTATCTGTTCATCACCCATGATCTGGCCACGGTCAAGGCGATCGCCGACAAGATCGCGGTGATGCTGAAGGGCGCGGTGGTCCGTTATGGCCGAAAATCCGACGTGCTGTCCCCGCCCTTCGACGATTACACCGACCTTCTCCTGTCCTCGGTTCCGGAAATGAAACCGGGCTGGCTCGAGCAGGTGCTGAAGCATCGCAGGATGGAAAGTGCGGGAAACTGACCCTTTCATCTTGCCACAAATATCCCCGCCGGAGGCATCCGACAGCGGGGCTGGGAGGGCCCTATGGCAAAACTTCTGCTGATCCTGCTGGACGGCGTACCCTATGCGAACTGGCGGCGGCTGTTCGGCAATCTCGAAGGCTGGGTGGCCAGCGGCGAGGCGCGGGTGTGGAAGATGCGGTCCGTGCTGCCTTCGACCAGCGGCACCTGCTATGCCTCCATCCACACCGGACTGGCGCCGCAGGTGCATGGCATCTGGGGCAATGCGGCGCGGCGGCGGCTGGAATCTCCCGATGTCTTCTCGGCCGCCAGCGCGGCGGGCAAGATCACCGGGGCGGTGACCCATTCCTACTGGTCGGAATTCTTCAACCGCTTCCCCTTCGATCCGGTCCGCGACCTGGAATATGACGAGCCGGGCGGAACGATCACGCATGGCCGGTTCCACACGATGACCGGGGATACCGGCTACAACCAGATGACCCCGGCCGACCTGGACCTGTTCGCCACGCTGACCATGCTGTGCGAACGCAAGGGCATCGACTATGGCATCCTGCATACCTGCACGCTCGATAGCCTGGGCCACCGGTTCTATCACGATTGCGAAGAGATGGACGACGCCTGCTATCGCATGGACGAGGCGCTGGCCGGCTTCGTGCCGCGCTGGCGGGCTGCGGGTTATGAGGTGATCGTGACCGCGGACCACGGTCAGGACGCGCGCGGCCATCATGGCGGCACGACAGACGATCAGAGGGACTTCGCGCTCTATTATTTCGGTGCCGGCATCGGGCCGGCGGCGGACCAGTTGCTGGATCAGCTGGCGCTGGCGCCTGCGATCCTGACACGACTGGGCGTGCCGGTGCCTGCGACCATGACGGTGCCGAGTTTCCTGACGGCCTGAATGCCCGCGCGACACGGATCTCGCAGCGCGGCCTGCGCCGTGGCCTACCGGGCGTAGGTCGCGCCTTCCTCGTCAAGCAGGGCCTTGATTTCCGCCAGGTGGAATTCGGCGAAATTGGGGTAGGCCTCCCACTCGCGGGCCGTCTTTTCGGCCACTGCATCCGACAGCACGCGCAGCGGTCTGCCGGTTTGCAGGGCACGGATATAGGTTTCGGCGGCGCGTTCGAAATAGGTCAGGCGGTTGAAGGTTTCGGCGACGGTGCGGCCCAGCACCAGAACGCCGTGGTTGCCCATGATCATCGTGGTGATCTTCGGGTCGCGAAGCAGTTCGACACAGCGTTTCGCCTCGTCTTCAAAGGCCATGCCGCCATAGGCGCCGTCCACCACCTGCCTGTTGAAGAACATGGACGAG
>JAKALB010000221.1 GCA_021813365.1 Pseudomonadota bacterium
GGCGGCCGTTCAGGTCCGACACGATCGAGTCGCCCAGGCCGGTGATCCCACCGCCCACCGACACCATGACGACCATGCCCAGGCCGACGATGGCGGCGGTCAGCACGACCCAGTCCACGGTCACGGCGCCGGATTCGTCTTTCTTGAATGCCTTGAAGATATTCAGCAGTTTCATTTGGTTTCCTTTCTGATTTGTGGAGCCGCCCCAGTGTCCCCTGCTTGGGCGCTCCGTTTCGGCATGGGCTCATAAGGCCGTCGGAATTGGGCAGGAGTTCGGGCGGTTCATGGCTTTTTCAGAATTCCGCAAGGTTTTGGGCCTGCACCCGCCAACACACGGAAAACATGCGAAACTTTCTTTGTCTGGCCGGGAATCCGGCACTCGGGTCCGGCACGGGCCGGGTCGGGGCGCCAGGTTTGTGGCGCAATTCTGGCCTTGTTGTCCAACAGGATAGCCAAGTCAGGGCTTCTCTGGCATGATCCGGTGAAAAGAGATCGAGCAGTGGTCCCGTTCATGTTCCGCCCCGTTCCGGCCCTGGCCCTGGTGCTTGGCCTGGCCGCGCTGCTGCCTGCGGCGGCGGATACATTCACCTTCAAGACGGTGAAGGTGCAGGACATCACGCCCGGCAAGCGAATCACGGTGCAGATCGACCCGGTCGAACAGGCCAGGGCGCTGGCGGTCCTGCCCAGGATCGATCCGGGCGGCCGCACGGCGACCGAGCTGCCGCCCGTCGATGGCAATGCCGGCGCGGCCTTGCTGCCGCCCGTGGCGCCGGGCAGCACGCGCTATGGCTGGTTCTGGGATACGGTGCCGGCCGGATTGTACGACGGCCAGGACCGCTTTCCGCTGGCGCTGCAGACGCTGGCCAGGGGTCCGGGCGGCGCCACGGTCGACACGCCGCGTCTGCAGACTCTGCAGGGCATCGCCGCGACCTGGGGCACCGAGATCCTGCGCGCGACCGTGGGCACGCGCGTTTCGCCGGCGCTGGTGCTGGCGGTGATGGCGGTGGAAAGCGGCGGCGATGCTGCGGCGCAGAGCGCGGCCGGGGCGCAGGGGCTGATGCAGTTGATCCCCGACACGGCCCGGCGGTTCGGTGTCAGCGATCCTTTCGATGGAGCGCAAAGCATCCGCGGCGGCGTGGCCTATCTGGATTGGCTGATGGGCAGTTTCAACCGCGACCCGATCATGGTGATCGCGGCCTACAACGCCGGCGAGGGCGCGGTGACTGCCGCCGCCGGCGTGCCGCCCTATGCCGAGACGCGGGATTACGTGCCCAAGGTGCTGGCGGCCTGGTCCGTGGCCCAGGGCCTGTGCCTGACCCCGCCGATGCTGGTCAGCGACCCTTGCGTGTTCAACGTGGTCTCGGCCCAGGCGACGGCGAACCAGGTGATCCGCTGAGCCCGCGCCGGGGCTGACCGGTGCCGAAACGCCCCCCGCACCGCAGGCCAGGCGATCTGGTCATGCGCCCCCCAAGGCACGCATGGCCCGGGCCGCCGCCGCGCCCGCGCGATCCGGTTCGCGGTTGCGCAGTCAGTCGACGATATGCGCCTCGGTCGCGGCGCGCAGCTCGGCCTCGGTCACGCCGGTGGCCAGTTCGACGATATGCAGGCCCTTGTGGCCCACATCCAGCACGCCCAGGTTGGTGATGATCCGGTCGACCACCGCCTTGCCGGTCAGGGGCAGGGTGCAGGATTTGAGCACCTTCGACTCGCCGTGCTTGCTGGTGTGATCCATCACGACCACCACGCGGCCCACGCCGGCGACCAGGTCCATGGCCCCGCCCATGCCCTTGACCAGCTTGCCCGGGATCATCCAGTTCGCCAGATCGCCATTCTCGGCCACTTCCATCGCACCCAGGATCGCCATGGCGATCTTGCCGCCGCGGATCATGGCGAAGGAAGTGGCACTGTCGAAATAGGCCGTCTGCGGCAGTTCGGTGATGGTCTGCTTGCCCGCGTTGATCAGATCGGCATCTTCCTCGCCCTCGAACGGGAAGGGGCCCATGCCCAGCATGCCGTTTTCCGACTGCAAGGTGACATGGATCCCCGCCGGGATATAGTTGGCCACCAGCGTCGGAATGCCGATGCCAAGGTTCACATACATCCCGTCGCGCAGCTCTTGCGCCGCGCGGGCGGCCATCTGGTTGCGGTCCCAGCCCCTGGTTTCCCCAGCCATCACACGGCCTCCTTCTTGCGCGTGGTCCGGTTCTCGATCCGCTTTTCATGCGGGCCTTGCACGACCCGGTGCACATAGATGCCCGGCAGATGGATCGCGTCGGGGTCAAGGCTGCCCAGCGGCACGATTTCCTCGACCTCGGCCACGCAGACCCGGCCGCAGGTCGCCGCGGGGACGTTGAAGTTGCGGGCGGTCTTGCGGAACACCAGATTTCCGCTCGGGTCGGCCCTCCAGGCCTTCACGATGGCCAGATCGGCGACGATGCCGCGTTCCAGGATGTATTCCTCGCCATCGAAGGTCTTCACTTCCTTGCCCTCGGCGATCACCGTGCCGACGCCGGTTCTGGTGTAGAAACCCGCAATCCCCGCCCCGCCGGCCCGCATCCGCTCGGCCAGCGTGCCCTGCGGGTTGAATTCCAGCTCCAGCTCTCCGCTGAGGTATTGCCGCATGAACTCGGCATTTTCGCCCACATAGGAGGAGATCATCTTCTTCACCTGCCGCGTCGCCAGCAGGATCCCCAGGCCGAAGTCGTCGACCCCGGCGTTGTTCGAGGCGATGGTCAGGTTCTTCACGCCGCTGTCGCGGATCGCGGCGATCAGCAGT
>JAKALB010000222.1 GCA_021813365.1 Pseudomonadota bacterium
GCAGGAAGGCGAGTGTCTGCAAAGCCTTGGACGACATGACCCCCTCGCCCAACCACCACGCGGTGAATATAGGTCAGCCATCCCCCCCGCGCCATAGGGCCCGCGGGGGGAAGGTGAGCGAATTATCCCCCCGGTTTCGGCCCGCCGCCCCCCCGTCCGCCGCTGCCCCGCCCGCTGCCGTCCCGCCCGCCGCTGCCCCGCCCGTGCGGTGCCGGCTTGCCGACCGATCCGCTGGCCGGCGCACCCCTGGGCCGGGCCTCGCCCCCAGCCGTGGCAGGGCTGCGCCCGGAAGGTTTGGCCGCGGCGGCCCGGCCCGCTCCGGATGGGCGCGCGCCGGTTCCGGAGCCTGCCTTCGGCGCGGTTTCCGCCGGCTTCCCCGGCCTTGCATCTGCCGGCCCTGCATCTGCCGGCCTTGCCTTCGCCGGCTTTGCGGACGGACGCCTGGCCTGGCCCTTCGCCGCGGCAACTTCCGGATCGCTCAGGCCAAGCTGCTCTTTCAGGATGCGCGGCTTGATCTCTTCCACCTGGCCCGGCGCCAGATCGTTCAGCCGGAACGGGCCATAGCTGACCCGGATCAGACGGTTCACCGTCAGCCCGATCGCGGCCATCGCCCGGCGGATTTCCCGGTTCTTGCCCTCGCGCAGGCCCACCGTCAGCCAGGCGTTCGCGCCCTGGATCCGGTCCAGCGTCACCGTCATCGGCTGGAAGGTCTCGCCATCGACGACGATGCCCTTGCGCAGGGGTTCGAGATCGGTGTCCATCGGATTGCCGTTCACCCGCACGCGGTATTTGCGCAGCCAGCCGGTCGACGGCAGCTCCAGCCGCCGCTTCAGCTCGCCATCATTGGTCAGCAGGAGCAGGCCCTCCGAGTTCAGGTCGAGCCGCCCCACGCTCATCACCCGGGGCATGTCCTCGGGCAGATTGGCAAAGACCGTGTCCCGGCCCTTTTCGTCGGATGCGGATGTCACCAGACCCTCGGGCTTGTAATAGAGCCACAGACGCGGCGGTTCGGGCGCGCCAACCGGCCGGCCCGAGACCGTGATCCTGTCCGCGGCCGTGACATTCAGCGCCGGCGAGGTGATGACCTTGCCATTCACCGTCACCTCGCCCAGGCCGATCAGCCGTTCCGCCTCGCGCCGCGATGCGACGCCCGCGCGGGAAAGGACCTTGGCGATGCGCTCGCCGCCGGTGGTCGCAGGGGCGGGGGTTGTATTCTCGGCCATGAAGGGGAACCTGTGCGGGAGGGCGGCCCCGGGGGTTTTCCACCCCCGGACCCCCGGAGGATATTTGAGGCAAGATGAAAGGGCAACCAGGCTTGGATTTCCGCAGTTTCATGGATCACGCGCTGGACGAGGCGCGGGCCGCGGCGGCGCGCGGCGAAGTGCCGGTGGGCGCGGTCATCGTGGCGGGCGGGCGCATCGTGGCGCGGGCCGGCAACCGGACGCGCGAACTGGCCGATCCCACCGCCCATGCCGAGATGCTGGCGATCCGGGCGGCTGCGCGGGTGCTGGGCGAAAGGCTGGTGGGGGCCGATCTTTACGTGACGCTGGAACCCTGTCCGATGTGCGCCGCCGCGATTTCCGGCGCCCGGATCGCGCGGCTGTATTATGGCGCGGCCGATCCCAAATCCGGCGGGCTGGGGCAGGGGCCCCGGATCTTTGCGCATCCGCAGTGCCACCATGTGCCGCAGGTCTACGACGGCCTGGCCGCGCCCGAGGCCGAGGCGCTGCTGAAGGCCTTCTTCGCCGCCCGGCGCTGACCTGTGGCAATTGCGCCACCCTGCGGCGCCCTGTCGCAGATTTCGCTTGGGCAAGCGCGGGGGGGCGTGCTATCCGACCCGCGTTCATATCAGCCAGAAGGGGGACGATGAATGTTGATCATGTATCGCACCTCGCCCCGCCATGGCGTCGCTGGACCGAGGCTGGCCGGTTGCGTCTGACGCAAGGCCAAGGCTGACGCCGGGCGCATCCGGCAATTTCCCGACCTGAACCCGCCGTTTCCTCCGCTGCGCGCGTAGCGCCTTCGGGGTTCGGCCCTGCCCATCCCCAACAGAGGCATGCCCTGACCGGCATGACATGACATGACCTTTGACGATGCGACCCCGCGCCCGCGGGTCGACCTGCAGCGCATGATCGAACAGCACGGCGTACTGGCCGTCGGCACGGCCTTCCTGCGCGTCGCGCTGGCCCGGCGCAAGCACCCTCCCGACCTGGCGCTGCGGGGCCTGAGCCCGCACCTGCGCCGGGACCTCGGCCTGCCGCCTTTCGGCAACGGGCGATGGATCCGGTGAGGCGGACAGGATGCCCGGCCGCGTGCCGATCCTTCGCGCGATCGGCACGCCTCCGGCCCCCCAAGCGGAATTTTCAGCCTTCCGCAGCAGAACCTTCAGAGGTCTCGGTCCGATGTCTTCAAGGACATCGGATTTGCGGCGGCCGTTGCAGCCCCGGGCGTCTCGACCCGGGCTAGAACCTGATCGGTTCCAGAACCTGCGGTTCGATCACCTGCACCCCGGGCAATCCGGCCTTCAGCACGCTCGCATCCTGCGCCAGCAGCGGGAAGGTGCGGTAGTGGCAGGGGATCACCGTCGTGAAGTTGAAATACCGCCTTGCCGCATAGGCCGCGCGGGCCATGTCCATCGTGTAATGCCCGCCCGCCGCCAGGATGCCGATGTCCGGCCGGTGCAGGTCACCCATCCAGTCCATGTCGGCCATGATGTCGGTATCGCCCGAGACATAGATGACATGGCCCTCGCCCGCGATCATGTAGCCGGCCTC
>JAKALB010000223.1 GCA_021813365.1 Pseudomonadota bacterium
CGGCGCTGCAAAGCCTTTACGGTCCGCGCTGCCTGCCCTTGCTGACCGGCCGTGCCGCCCGGCAGCGGCGGGCCCGGCAAAGCGCGTGAAAAAGGGCGCGGCCCCGCCTGGCCGCGCCCCGCCTCTCTGGCAAGGGCTCAGGCCAGGTCGAACCGGTCGAGCATCATCACCTTGGTCCAGGCCGCCACGAAGTCGCGCCGGAAGGCCGCGGCGCCATCGGCCTGGGCATAGACTTCGGCCAGCGCCCGCAGTTGCGAATTCGATCCGAACACCAGATCGACCCGTGTGGCCGTCCATTTCAAGGCGCCGGTCTTGCGGTCACGGCCTTCAAAGACCTGCTCGTCCTCGCCCACCGGCGACCAGACCGTGCCCATGTCGACCAGGTTGACGAAGAAGTCGTTGGTCAACTGGCCCGGACGGTCGGTCAGCACGCCATGCGCCACGCCGCCGACATTGGCCCCCAGCACCCGCAGACCGCCCACCAGCACCGTCATTTCCGGGGCCGACAGCGTCAGCAGCTGCGCGCGGTCGACCAGCATTTCCTCGGTCGAAACCGACATGGGCTTGGCCAGCCAGTTGCGGAACCCGTCCGCCTGCGGCTCCAGCACCTTGAAGCTTTCGACGTCGGTCTCCGCCAGCGAGGCATCCGTCCGGCCCGGCGTGAACGGCACCGTGACCGGATGACCGGCCTTGGCCGCGGCCAGTTCCACGCCCAGACCGCCCGCCAGCACGATCAGATCGGCCAGCGAAACGCGCTTGCCACCCTTGGCGTCGGCATTGAAGCGCGCCTGCACGCCTTCCAGCACCGCCAGCACCCTGGCCAGTTCGGCAGGCTGGTTCACCGCCCAGTCCTTCTGCGGCGCCAGCCGGATGCGCGCGCCGTTGGCGCCGCCCCGCTTGTCCGATCCCCGGAAGGTCGAGGCCGCGGCCCAGGCCGTTGCCACCATCTGCGCGATCGTCAGGCCCGATGCCGCCAGCATCGCCTTCAGCGCGATCACGTCGTCCTTGTCGACCAGCGGGTGATCCACGGCGGGCACGTTGTCTTGCCAGATCAGGGCTTCGGCCGGCACTTCGCTGCCCAGATACCGCGACCGCGGCCCCATGTCGCGATGCGTCAGCTTGAACCAGGCGCGGGCAAAGGCATCGGCAAACAGCGCGGGGTCGGCGGCATACCGCCTGGCGATCGGCTCATAGATCGGATCGTAGCGCATCGCCAGATCGGCGGTCGTCATCATCGGACGGTGCTTGATCTTCGGATCATGCGCGTCGGGAATCATGTCGGCTTCGGCCACATCCTTGGCCAGCCAGATATGCGCCCCCGCCGGGCTTTTCGTCAGCTCCCATTCGTACTGGAACAGCACGCGCAGATAGCCCATGTCCCATTTGGTGGGGTTGGGCTTCCACGCCCCCTCGATGCCGCTGGTGATCGTGTCATAGCCCTTGCCGGTGCCGTGGCTCGAAAGCCAGCCCAGCCCCATCGCATGCAACGGCGCGGCCTCCGGTTCGGGCCCGACGGCGGTCGCCGGCCCGTTGCCATGCGCCTTGCCGAAGGTGTGGCCGCCGGCGACCAGCGCCACGGTCTCCTCGTCGTTCATCGCCATCCGGGCAAAGGTCTCGCGGATGTCGCGGCCCGAGGCCACCGGGTCCGGCTGGCCATTCGGCCCTTCCGGATTGACATAGATCAGGCCCATCTGCACGGCGGCCAGCGGGTCTTCCAGATCCCGGTCGCCGGAATAGCGCTTGTCGCCCAGCCAGGTGTCTTCGCGGCCCCAGTAGATGTCCTCTTCCGGCTCCCACAGATCCACGCGGCCGCCGGCAAAGCCGAAAGTCTTGAATCCCATGGATTCCAGGGCAACATTGCCCGCCAGGATCATCAGATCGGCCCAGGACAGGGCATTGCCGTATTTCTGCTTGATCGGCCACAGCAGCCGCCGCGCCTTGTCCAGGTTGCCGTTGTCCGGCCAGGAATTCAGCGGCGCGAAGCGCTGCGTGCCCGTGCTGGCCCCGCCCCGTCCGTCGGCGGTGCGATAGGTGCCCGCCGAGTGCCAGGCCATGCGGATGAACAGCGGGCCGTAATGCCCCCAGTCGGCCGGCCACCAGTCCTGGCTGTCGGTCATCAGGGCATGAAGGTCGGCCTTCACCGCCTTCAGGTCCAGTTTCCGGAAGGCTTCGGCATAGTTGAAATCGCCCAGCGGGTTTGACTTCGGAGCATGCTGATGCAGGATGCGCAGGTTCAGCTGGTTCGGCCACCAGTCCTTGTTCGACCGGCCGGCGTTGATCGTGTTGGGGCGAACCCCGTGCATCACCGGGCACTTGCCCAGGGTGGTTGCGTCGTTTCCGTCCATCTCTTCCTCCGCTTCAAACGGCGATCCGGCGGATCGCCTGGCAGGCTGCGCCTGGCGCCACGTTTCGGGTGTATCAAATCCCCCGGGCAGCTTTAAGATGGATTTGTGCAGGATCATGACAAGCCCGCCCGACCGCCCCGCGCGTCCGGGGTTCCGCAGTCTGGCCTGCGGCCGGATTTTCCGCCGCCCCCGGCCGCCTGAGGCCGGACGCCGTTGCGATGCAACTGGGTCCACCCGGGAAATTCCTCTCGGTCCAGATGCGGGGCAAGGTTGACCTTGCCGCGGCGGATGTGGCCAGACTTGCCCGACCCAAAGCAGATGTTGCCATGCAGAATTCCACGCTTTTGTCCGCCCGCTCCCGGCCTGCCAGGCCCGATCGATGACATCTGGG
>JAKALB010000105.1 GCA_021813365.1 Pseudomonadota bacterium
GCCTCCCGTAGGAGTCTGGGCCGTGTCTCAGTCCCAGTGTGGCTGATCATCCTCTCAAACCAGCTATGGATCGTCGGCTTGGTAGGCCATTACCCCACCAACTACCTAATCCAACGCGGGCCGATCCCTTGGCGATAAATCTTTCCTCCGAAGAGCTCATACGGTATTACTCCCAGTTTCCCGGGGCTATTCCGTACCAAAGGGTACGTTCCCACGCGTTACTCACCCGTCCGCCGCTAGGGCTTGCGCCCCCGCTCGACTTGCATGTGTTAGGCCTGCCGCCAGCGTTCGTTCTGAGCCAGGATCAAACTCTCAAGTTGAAACGCTTCCGCGTCCCCTTGACGTCGAACCTTCGCACATCTGCTGTGAACCTAAGTCCACAGTCACTTCTGTCTGACATGCTCGGTTACCGAAGTAACAAAGCCGTACAAACAGTGAAGCTGACATCCCCATCATCGGCCGAAACCTAAGGGACCGATATGCTGCGATCGCGACGCCGATGCGCCCAAACCGCCCGCATATCCCTTCTCAATCAAATTTTCAAAGAGCAATCCGCCGACAAACAAAACGAAGCCCGCCAGTCACCTAGCGATCCCCGTCCGCCTCATCTCCAGATTTCCGCGGCCCAAACCGCTCCCTCAACCAAGCTCCAGACCGTCTGGCCATCGCTCCGTCTCGGTGACGCGGTATTTACGTCCGGGGCACCAAGCCTGCAAGAGGAAAATGACAGGCCGATGACATTTTCTTCGTGCGGCCGGAAAAATTGCGCTTTTTCAACATGTTGCACCCAGGGTCAGCCGATGTCGGCCGCCTGGTGGGTGATGCGGCCCCCGGCGATGGTCATGGCGATTCCGGTCGCGCCCAGTTCGGTGGCCGGAATCGTCTCGATATCGCCCTGAATCACCACGACATCCGCCGCCAGTCCGGGCACCAGGCTTCCCGTCACCTCCTCCAGCCGCGCCGCCCGGGCGCCCCAGGCGGTATAGGCCATCAGGCTGTCCATCAGGCTCAACCGTTCGTCGGCGCAATCTTCGGCAAAGCGCAGCCGGGTCTGGCTGGCCTGCAGGCCGCGCATCACGCTCACATCCGTCACCGGCCAGTCGCTGGCAAAGGCCATGGGCGCGCCCTGGTCCCGCAGGCTCTTCCACAGATAGGCATCGCGCCAGCGGTTGCGGTGGAACACCGTCTCCATCGTGGCCAGCGGGAAATCCATCGCCCCCGGCGGGTGCGGCGGCTGCACGCTGGCGGTGATGCCCAGCGCGCCCAGGCGGGGTATGTCGGCCCGGTCGATCAATTCGATATGTTCGATACGGTGCCGGCTGTCGCGCCTGCCGTTCCGCCGCTGCGCGGCCTCATAGCCGTCGATCGTGGTCCGGACCGCGCCATCGCCGATGGCATGCACCGCAATCTGCAGACCGCGCCGGTCGATCTCGGTGCAGATATCCTTGAACCGTTCCGGGTCGAACAGCGGCTCGCCCCGGCTTGCCACGCCCGGATAATCCTGCAGCATGAAGGCGGTGCGGCTGTCCACCACCCCGTCCATGAACATCTTCACGAAGCCCGAGCGCAGCCAGTCGCCGTGAAAGTCGCGCGTCATGGCGCTGGCCCGTTCCAGTTCCGACAGATCCATGTCCGGCTTGAAGTGGAACGGCACCACGACGCGGGCGGTCAGACGCCCCTCGGCCTGCATCTCGGCCAGCAGATCCAGCGTATAGCGGTTGCCGTCCATGTTGACGATCGAGGTGATGCCATGCGCGGCGCAATGGGCCAGGCCCCGCGCCAGGTGATCCTTGTCGACCGCGCGCTCGGCCGGGGTCGGGCCGGGGCTGGGTTCTGCGCCGGTGGCGATGCCCACGTTCATCCGGGCGATGCCGGCCAGATCCAGGATGGCGGCAAAGGCCTCGAACTCGCGCAGCTCGCCAGAGGCCAGGCCATCGGCCCCCATCACCACCTCGTGGCCGTGCGGCATGGGCCTGCCATGCAGCAGGCCGGCCGCACGCAGCGCCGCCGTATTGGCCCAGACCGTGTGGTGGTCCATCGCCCGCATGGCAAAGGGCCGGTCGCCGGTGAAAGCGTCCAGCTCGGCCCGTGTGATGGCGCGGCCGATGATGTGATAATCGGCGCCCTCGGCCATCAGCAGGCCCGTCGGCCGGCGCGCGGCGAAATCGGCATAGGCGGCACGCAGCCGTTCCTCGCCATGCATGCCGTAAAGATGCAGATGGTTCAGCTCGGCCCCGCCCAGGCCCAGATGCATGTGGCTTTCGACAAAGCCGGGCAGGATCGAGCGTCCGCCGACGTCGATCACCCTCGTCCCCGGCCGCTTCAGCCCGGCGATCTCGGCCGCGGTTCCCACCGCCAGCACGCGGCCCCCGCCCAGGGCTACGGCCTCGGCACGGGGATGCGCGGGGTCCATCGTCAGAACGCGGCCATTGGTCAGGATCAGTTCGGCTTTCATCTCGTCTCTTTCACCTTGCTCCAATCATCCCGGGGTGAGGCCGAAGGCCGAGGGGCAGAGCCCCTTCCTGCTCCCTGACCGCCGCCACCCGTTCGGCCATGGCACACAGCATTTCGAACATCAGGTTCACCGCCAGCCAGGCGGTGCCGCCGGTCTGGTCGAACGGCGGGCTGACCTCGACCAGGTCGGCACCCACGATGTCCAGCCCCCGCAGCCCGCGCGCAACCTGCACCGCCTGCCACGAGTTCGGGCCGCCGACCTCGGGCGTGCCGGTGCCCGGCGCAAAGGTCGGGTCGACGAAATCGATGTCATAGGTGACATAGGTGCGCCCGGTGCCCACGATCTGGCGCACTTCGGTCATCACGTCCTGCGCACCCCGGCGATGGAATTCGTCGATGCCGATGATGCGGATGCCGTTGGCCCGGGCGTAATCCCAATCCTCGGCGCCATAGGCGGTGCCGCGGATGCCCACCAGCACATAGCGCTGCGGGTCGATCAGCCCTTCCTCCATCGCGCGGCGGAACGGCGTGCCATGCGTCAGGCGGGCATTGCCGAAATAGACATCGTTCAGGTCGGTGTGGCTGTCGAACTGGATCAGGCCCACCGGCGCACCACCCGGCGCACCACCCGGCACGCCATTGACCAGACCGCGCAGGATGGGCAGCGTGCACAGGTGGTCGCCACCGCCCGTCAGCGGCCGCACCCCCGCCGCGCGCAGCCGGGCATAGAAGGCCTCCATCCGGGCCAGGCTGTCCATCAGATCGCCGGGATTCGGCGCCACATCGCCCAGGTCGGCGCAGTTGGCCAGGTCAAAAGGCGCGACCCAGGTGGATCCGTTCCGGTTGCGGATCATCGTCGACAGATCCCGCAGCTGGCGCGGCCCGTGGCGGGCTCCGGGGCGGTTGGTCGTGCCGCCATCCCAGGGCGCGCCGACCAGGCCGATTTCGACCTGCGCAAAGCGGGCATGGTCAAAGGGCACATGCGGCAGCCGCATGAAGGTCGGGATGCCGGCGAATCGCGGCAGGTCCAGGCCCGACACCGGCTGGAAAAACGCACGATCCTTGGTCATGGGCGGCTCCTGCTTCCTGGTGCGTCCGGTGCGTCCGTGGCGCGCGCGTGCTGCGGCCGGGGCCAATGCGCGCCGTCCCCAGACAAGCATCGCCGCCGCCCTCCGGCTGGTCCAACTGCGACATGAACCCGCGCGAAATCGTGCTTGCCCGCCCCGGCCGGGCACGCCGCCCTTGACGAAACCCTTGACCGGGTGGCGGGCTTCGGTGCTTAAAGCTGCAAACCCATCAGGAATGGCCCCATGTTCAGCAAGACCGCCGACCCGACCTCTGCCCCCGCCCGGAACAGCAATGCCAAATCGGTTCTGGCGCAGGATCTGAAGATCACCGGCGAGATTTCCTCGGCGGGTTCGATCGAAGTGCTGGGCGAGGTCGACGGCACGATCACCGCCCGCGGCCTGACCGTCGGCCCCGAAGGCCGCGTCACCGGAACCGTCACCGCCGAAGTCGTCGAGATCAAGGGCAAGCTGGATGGCAAGGTCGCCAGCCAGAGCTTCACGCTGCGCGCCGCCGCGGATGTGACCGCGGATGTGACCTACAGCACCCTGGTCATCGAGAGCGGTGCCACGATCGAGGGCAAGTTCTCGCTGGTCAAGGGGTGAGTCCGGCAGCCGTTTCCGGCCCCGGCGGCCGGTCGGTGCCGGGGGTTTCACACCCCCGGACCCCCGTGGGATATTTGGAGCAAGATGAAAGGGTCTTGTCCGGGGGCAGGCGCCAGCAACCGGGCCCTTGCAATCGGGGCGGGGATCGGGGCGCGGATCGGGGCGGGCGCCGACCGGCGTGGCGGCGGCCGGTGCCCGTGGCAGGCTGGCCCCGGCGCATTGCGCCGCCTGGGCGCGGCACACACGGGAGGAAGCCATGGCCGATGATCTGATCCTGCGCAGCGACGATGGAGCGGTGGCGATCCTGACGCTGAACGCGCCGGAAAGGCTGAACGCGCTGTCCACACCGATGCTGGTGGCGCTGGAGGCGGCGCTGGAAGCGATCGGGCCCGAGGTGCGGGTGGTCATCCTGCGCGGCGGCGCGCGCGCCTTTTCCGCCGGCCATGACCTGCACGAACTCCAGGGCCATCGCCGCCAGCCGGATGGCGGGGCGGCGGCCTATCAGGCGCTGTTCGACCGCTGTGCCCGGGTGATGCAGAAGCTGGCGGCGCTGGACCAGCCGGTGATCGCCGAAGTGCGCGGCGTGGCCGCCGCCGCGGGCTGCCAGCTCGCGGCCAGCTGCGATCTGGTCATGGCCGCGCAGACCGCCCGCTTCGGCGTGAACGGCATCAACATCGGCCTGTTCTGTTCGACGCCCATGGTTGCCCTGACCCGCAGGATCGCCCCTTCGGTCGCGCTGGAATACCTGTTGACCGGCGAGATGATCGACGCCGCCCGGGCGCGCGAGATCGGTCTGGCGAACCGTGTCGTGCCCGACGCGCAACTGGGCGCGGCGACGCTGGCCCTGGCCCGCCAGATCGCGTCCAAGCTGCCGGTCGCGGTGGCGCATGGCAAACGCGCCTTCCGCGCCGCGCTGGGCCAGCCGCTGGAGCGCGCCTATCAGGTCGCCGGCGCCGTCATGTGTGCCAACCTGATGGAACCGGCCACCGCCGAAGGCATCCAGGCCTTTCTGGAAAAACGCAGACCGGACTGGGCGGTCTGACCCTCCACAGGCGGCGGGGCAGGCCGTGCTCAGCCCTCGCGCGGCCGGGGGGCAAGCTGGGTCAGCGCCAGGATCAGGCTGACGGCGGACAACAGGATCAGCGCCAGATAGATGCCCATCGGCCCCCATTGCGTCAGCAGGCTGGCGCCCAGGCTGGGGGCCAGGGCGCCGGCCAGGATCGGCGGCACCGCCGCCACGCCGGAAATCGCGCCAAAGCCGCGCCGGCCCAGCGCATCGACCAGCAGCATCGGCCGCATGATCGACATCAGCCCCATGCCCGCGCCCTGCAAGGCGACCACCAGGAAGACCAGCCCCGGCGCCAGACCCGCCGCCAGCAGCAGCAGCGCCGCCACGACCACGCTGGCGATCGACAGTTTCGTGGTCGGCGCGTTGCGCAGGCGCGCCCCGCCCACCATCAGCACGAACCGTCCTGCCACCTGCGCCGGGCCAAGGCAGGCCGCTGCCAGCGTGGCCACCGAGGGACTGACCCCCCGGTCGTGGAACAGCGGCAGGATATAGGTCAGCAACAGGCCATGGTTCAGCCAGCAGGCCGCAAAGATCGTCGCGATCACCCAGAAAGCCCGGCCTCTCAGCGCCTGTCCCAGGGCCGAGCCATCCCCGGCCCGGTGCGGCGGCTGCGGCGGCTCGGGCCCCAGCAGCCGCACCGCCAGCGCATAGAGCGGCAAGGTGCCCAGCAGCGCCAGGGCGGCAAAGCCCAAAAACGCCGCGCGGCCGCCAAAGGCGATGCCCAGCCAGTGGCCCAGGGGAAAGGTCAGCGTGCCGGAAAGCCCGGCCAGCATGGTGATCCTGGTGATGGCGCCGCGGGCCTCCGCGCCAAAGCGGCGGGTCAGTTGCGAGAACACCGTCTCATAGACGCATCCCGCCTGCGCCGCGCCCAGCACCACCCAGGCCGCCCACCAGACGGCAGGGCCGGGCGCCCAGGCCAGCGCCGCCATCGCCAGCGCGGCGAAGGGCGGCATCACCACGAGCAGCCGCCGCCCGTGCCCCCTGTCGACGAACCGCCCCGTCACCGGCGTCAGCGCCGCCATGCTCAGCGCGCCCAGCGTCGGACCCAGCGCCAGCGCCGGCTTGCCCCAGCCGGTCTCGGCCTCCAGCATGGGCAGCAGGGCCGGAAAGGCGTAATAGCTGCCCGCATAGATCAGCAGCAGGCCCAGCGCCAGCAGCCAGACCGCCAGGGAATGGGCGCGGCTCACCCGTCACAGCCCGTAGAGCGCGCCGAACTTCGTCTCCAGATAGTCGAGCAGCGGCCCCTCGTCGGGCTCGAACCCGCAGGCCGCGGCAATCGTCTCGCGCGGTGCCCGCAGGCCGCCATGGCGTTGCAGCACCTCATGCAGCCAGCCGGTGGCCGCCGAAGTATCGCCCCGCGCCAGCTGGTCATCCAGATCCGGCACCGCCACCCGCATCGCCTGATACAGGCACCCGGCATAGACATTGCCCAGCGTATAGGTCGGGAAGTAGCCCATCAGCCCCACCGACCAGTGCACATCCTGCAGCATCCCGTTCGAGGGCCGGTCGACCGCCACCCCGAAATCGGCCCTGAACCGGTCGTTCCAGGCCGCCTCCAGATCGCCCACCTCCAGATCGCCCCTGACCAGCGCACGTTCCAGATCGAACCGCATCATGATGTGCAGATTGTAATGCACCTCATCCGCCTCGGTCCGGATGAAGCCCGGCTGCACCCGGTTCACAGCCCGGGTGAACTCGGCCGCCGAGCCGATGCCGAAATCACCGAACCGCTCGCGCATCTCGCCATACATCCAGGCCGTGAAGGCCGGGCTGCGCCCGATCTGGTTTTCGTAGATCCGGCTCTGGCTTTCGTGCACACCCATCGAACAGCCATGCCCCACCGGGGTCAGCGCATAATCCGGATCGATGTTCAGCTCGTAACTGGAATGGCCAACCTCGTGGATGGTCGAATAGATGCAGTTGAACGGATCGCTTTCGCTGACCCGCGTGGTGATCCGGCTGTCCGACCCGCCGCCGCTCGAGAACGGATGCACCGCCAGGTCGATGCGCCCGCGGGACCAGTCATAGCCGAAGGCGCTGGCCAGATCGCGGGCAAAGCGCAGCTGCGCCGCCTCGCCGAACACACCCTTCACCGGCCTGGGCGCGGGCCGGCCCAGTATCCTGTCCCGCAGGGCCACCAGGCGCGGCCGCATCCGGTCAAACATCGCGCCCAGCCGCTCTGCCGTCTCGCCCGGCTCATAGCCGTCCAGCAGCGCGTCATAGGGATCGCCCCCCATGGCCAGCGCCGCCGCCTCCTGCCGGCGCAGCGCCACCACTTCCTTCAGCATGGGCAGGAAATCCAGCACCCGGTCATTGGCGCGCGCATCGGCCCAGATGCCCTGCGCCAGACTGGTGACGCGCGCGATTTCCTGGGCCAGATCCGAGGGCACCCTGGTCGCCCGCACATAGGCGCGGCGGATCAGCCGCAACTGCGCCTGCCCTGCCGCATCGGCCGGGTCTGCCGCCTCCAGCCAGTCGGCAATGCGCGGATCGGTGCGACGGGCATGCAGCACCGCCTCCATCGCCGCCATCTCCTCGCCGCGCTGCTCGGCGGCTCCGCGCGGCATCATGGTCTCCTGATCCCAGCCCAGACGTTCGGCGACGTAGCCCAGCGCCTCGGTCTGGCGCACCCAGGCCATCAGTTGCGCATAAGCGGTGTTGTTGGTCATGCCGTGCCCTCGCGGATGGAGCCTTGAACCGGGTAAGCCGCCAGATGCCGCGCCCGCAGGATCAGCACGAACAGCAGGATCGCGCCGATCTGATGGGTGATCGCCACATGCAGCGTCGCGGCAGACAGCGCGGTCCAGATGCCCAGGGCAACCTGCACCACCAGCATCGCCATCACGGCATTGAACGCCGCGCGCGTGGCCGCATGGGCCGATTGCCGGCCCCGCACCCAGGCCACGATCCCCAGGATGAACAGCGCATAGCCGGCGATCCGGTGGATGAACTGCACCAGACCGGGATTTTCAAACAGCGCCCGCCAGGTCACGACCCCATCGACGCTAAAGGCATCTTCGGGAAAGAAATGGCCATTCATGTCGGGCCAGGTCGGGTAATTCCGCCCCGCATCGATCCCGGCCACCAGCGCGCCCAGCACGATCTGCAGCATCAGCATGTGCATCATCCCGGTCGAAAGGCCGAACAACCGCCGTTCCGACCGCCGTCGCGCCGTCATCAGGTCGCTGTCCGTCCGGCCCAGCAGCAGCACATACCAGGCGGCAAGGCCCAGAATGGCAAAGGCCAGCCCGAGATGGATCGCCAGCCGATAGGACGCAACCGAAATCATGCTGCCGGTCAGGCCCGAAGCGACCATCCACCAGCCGATCGCCCCCTGCACGCCGCCCAGGACGCCGATGAGGAACAGCCGCTGCGTCCAGCCGGGAGGAATCCGCTTCGCCAGCAGCAAGCCAAAGAACCCCACCGCCCAGACCAGCCCGATCAGCCGGCCCAGCTCGCGGTGGCTCCATTCCCACCAGTAGATCGCCTTGAACGCGGCCAGGTCCATGTGCGCATTGGCAATCCGGAACTGGGGCGAAGCCTGGTATTTCGTGAACTCGGCCTGCCAGTCGGCCTCGCTCATCGGCGGCAGCGCGCCCATGACCGGTCGCCATTCGGTGATCGACAGCCCGCTGTCGGTCAGCCGGGTCAGCCCGCCCACCACGATCATCGCCGCCACCATCAGGAACAGCGCGATCAGCCACAGACGGATGGCGCCGCGCGCGCCCCGGGCCGGCGCGTCGATCATGCCTCCGCTGCCCTGCCGGGGGGCCGCCTGACCCTGTTCCATCTCTTCGAAGATGCTGCGTTTGCCGGCCATTCCAGTCTCCTTCGCCTGCGGCGGACCCTAGTCCCGCCCCCCGGGTGCTTCAAGGCCCTGTGACAACGGCTCCCGGCCAGGTGGCCGCCGAGGCCGGCAGAGGCAGGTAGGCAGAGGCAGTCAGAGGCAGTCAGCGGCAGTCAGGCGGCGGCGGAATCGCGGAAACGTGGTTAACACTTTCCGAAGAAGAATATTTATATTTAGTCATTTCAACGTATTACAAATTGTAACACGCGTGGGACGCCCCGCCGCACCCCTGGTCACAGCCCGTCGGAACGGATCTTGTAGGCAATCTGCCGCAGCATCCCATGCAGGGTCTGCACCTCGGCCCGGGTCAGGCCCAGCCGGGCCCACATGTTGCGCAGGTTCAGTTTCATGCTGGGGGCCTTGTGTTCGGGAAAGAAGAAACCGGCGGCCGCCAGCTTCTCCTCGAAGTGATCGCCCAGCCTCTCGATCTCGATCGCGCTGGCAAAATCGGTCCCCGCCATCTCCATCACTTCCGGCGGCGGAACCACCCCCTGCCGCTGCCATTCATAGCCGAGCAGCAGCACGCATTGCGCCAGGTTCAGGCTGGGAAATTCGGGGTTCACCGGAACCGTGACCAGGGCCTGGGCATGGATCAGATCCTCGTTCTCCAGCCCGGCCCGTTCCGGCCCGAACAGGACCGCCACCTTCTTGCCCGCCGCCACCAGGGCGCGCGCCTCGATCATCGCCCGCTCCGGTGTCAGGACCGGCTTGGTCAGCTCGCGCCCCCGCGCGGTCGTGGCGAAGACATAGTCACGGTCGGCGATCGCGGCCTGAACGGTCGGAAACACCCCGGCCAGGTCCAGCACCCGCCCCGCGCCGCTGGCCATGGCGGCGGCCCTGGGGTTGGGCCAGCCATCGCGCGGATCGACCAGCCGCATCCGGTCCAGCCCGAAGTTCAGCATGGCCCGCGCCGCGCCGCCGATGTTCTCGCCCATCTGCGGCCGGACCAGGATGAAGGCGGGTGGAATCGGCTGGATGCCGGCTTGGGTCATGCGGTCAGTCTCCGTCGGATCGCGGGTTCATACGCGCCCCGACGCGCGTGGGCAAGCAAGGTGGCGCGCCGCCCGGAATTGCGCTAAGGCCCATCCAAACGCCCAGGAGAGTGCCATGGCCGCGACCGACCGCCCGCAGCTGACGCTGATCACCCCACCCGCCTTCGACCTGGAAATCTTCCCCGGGCAGTTGTCGGCCGTGCTCGACGCGGTCGAGATCGCCTGCCTGCGGCTGACCCTGGCAACGAAGGACGAAGACAGCGTCCTGCGCGCGGCCGATACCTGCCGCCAGCTCGCCCATGCCCGCGACGTGGCCATCGTGATCGACACCCATCTGCGCCTTGTCGAACGCCTGGGACTGGACGGCGTGCACCTGCCCGACGGAGCCCGCAACGTCCGCAAGGCCCGCAAGGACCTGGGCGCCGATGCGATCGTCGGCGCCTTCTGCGGCAGCACGCGACACGAAGGCCTGTCGGCCGGCGAGGCCGGCGCCGATTACGTGGCCTTCGGCCCGCTGGGCAACACGCCCCTTGGCGCAGGCACCCGGGCCGAGCATGACCTGTTCGCGTGGTGGTCGGAGATGATCGAAGTGCCCGTCATCGCCGAAGGCGCCCTGACCCGCGACCTGATCGAGCATTTTGCCCCGGTCACCGATTTCTTTGCCCTGGGCGAGGAAATCTGGCACCACGACGATCCCGTCGCCGCCCTGAAGGCCCTGATCGCCCCCCTGGGCTGACCCACGATCCGCCAGGGCCGCTTCGCTGCAATTTCCGCTCGCCGTCGGACCTGACCTCGGCCGCCGCGCCGGGGGTTTCACACCCCCAGACCCCCGTGGGATATTTTCGGCAAGGTGAAAGCCCGGGGCGCTGCCTGGCTTTCGCGCCTTCACCTTGCCGGAAATATCCCGGGGGGGGCGCAGCGGGGGGCAGCGCCCCCCTCACGAGGCGGCGGCACTGGCCGACGATGCGGCCGGTGCGTCGCCGAAGGCGATCGCCGGATCTGCCGCCTCACGTTGCGCGGCGGCCGCGAACCGGCTAACAGGCTTGCGTCTAGTCACGGAGCACGCCCATGTCGCCTTCCCCCTTTCCCGCCGCCCTGCGTATCGGAGTTGCGGGCCTGGGCACCGTGGGCACCGGTGTCGTCCGGATCGTGCAGCGCCATGCCGAGCTGATTGCGGCCCGTGCCGGGCGGCGGGTGGAGATCGTCGCCGTCTCGGCGCGCGATCCGGGGAAGGATCGCCAGGTCGATCTGTCGGCCTATGCCTGGGAATCCGACCCGGTCGCCCTGGCACGGCGGCCCGACATCGACGTCTTTGTCGAGGTCATGGGGGGGCATGAAGGCGCTGCCAGATCGGCGACCGAGGCCGCGATCCTGGCGGGCAAGGACGTTGTCACCGCCAACAAGGCCCTGCTGGCGCATCACGGCCAGGCCCTGGCCATCGCGGCCGAAGCCGCGGGCCGGGTGCTGCGGTTCGAGGCGGCCGTGGCCGGCGGCATTCCCGTGATCAAGGCCTTGACCGAGGGTCTGGCCGGCAACCGGATACGCCGCGTCATGGGCGTCATGAACGGCACCTGCAATTACATCCTGACCCGCATGCAAACGGCCGGCCTGCCCTATGAGACGGTCTTCGAAGAGGCCCGGCGGCTGGGCTATCTGGAGGCCGACCCGACGCTGGATGTGGGCGGAATCGACGCGGGCCACAAGCTGAGCCTTCTGGCTGCCATCGCCTTTGGCACGCGCATCAGCTTTGACGCCGTGGAACTCGAGGGTATCGGCAATGTCTCGATCGACGACATCCGTCTGGCCGAGGACATGGGCTATCGCATCAAGCTTCTGGGCGTGGCGCAGATGACCGGACGCGGGCTGGAGCAGCGAATGACACCCTGCCTGGTGCCGGCCGACAGCCCTCTGGGCCAGTTGCAGGGCGGGACCAACATGGTGGTGCTGGAAGGCGACAGCGTCGGCCAGATCGTGCTGCGCGGTCCCGGCGCCTG
>JAKALB010000106.1 GCA_021813365.1 Pseudomonadota bacterium
GCTGGCCGCGGTCTTGCCCAGTCTTTGCACCACCGCGAGCAGCGTGTCATAGGTCGCCGCATCGGTCGCGATGCCCCGGATCAGCTCCACCAGTTGCATCACCGGCACCGGGTTCATGAAATGGAACCCCATGAACTTTTCCGGCCGGTCGGTCCGGCTGGCCAGCCGGGTGATCGAGATCGAACTGGTGTTCGATGTCAGGATCGTCTGCGGGCCCAGATGTGGCGCCAGGCTGGCGAAGATCTTGTTCTTCACATCCTCGCGTTCGGTCGCGGCCTCGATGATCAGATCGCACGGCCCGATCTCGGCGATGTCCATCGTCGTCCGGATGCGCGCCATCGCGGCCGCCTTGTCCTCGGCCGAAATCTTGCCGCGGCTGACCTGGCGGTCCAGATTCCTGCTGATGGTCGCCAGCGCCTTGTCCAGCGCCTCGGCGGAAATGTCGGTCAACAGCACGTCATAGCCTGCCAGTGCAAAGACATGGGCGATGCCGTTGCCCATCTGCCCCGCACCAATCACGCCTACGCTGGAAATCTCCATGACCCGTCCCCTGTTCTTGGCGCCGCACCTTAGGCAGGAAGCGCCCGAGCGGCAAGTCGCTGCTGCGCCGCAGCGCGATGCTTCAAATGCAGCCATTAGCACATCGGTAAGGGGAATCGGCCAATCTGGCCCCGGGTGTGAAATTCTGGTGGGTGGTATGGCCTATGCGTTTCCGGGCGAAGGCGCCCTGGACTATTTTCCGTGTCGGTATGGCAGTTCGCGGCTGATGTTCCGTGGACCGCGGCGGTCGCTGGACCGGCCCTATGTGGCCTTTCTGGGCGGGACCGAGACTTACGGGAAATATGTCCTGGATCCCTATCCCGACCTGGTCGAGGAGGAGTTCGGCTTTGGCGCGGTGAATCTGGCGCTCGTCAATGCCGGGATCGATGTTTACCTGAACGACCCTGACGTGCTGGAGGTCGCCAGCCGGGCCGAGGCGGTCGTGGTGCAGATCATGGGCGCACAGAATCTGTCGAACCGGTTCTACACGGTGCATCCCCGCCGCAATGACCGTTTCCTGGGGGCGACGCCGGCCCTGAAGTCGCTGTTTCGCGAGGTGGACTTCACCGAGTTCAACTTTACCCGCCACATGATCCAGGGGCTGATGACCGTTTCGCCTCCGCGGTTCGAGGTGGTGGCCGAAGACCTGCGTACCGCCTGGGTTTCGCGGATGCGGGACTTGCTGTCGCATCTGCCGAACGAACGGACGATGCTTTTCTGGATCGGTCGCAAACGCCCCCCGGCCGAGGGGCAGCGCGTGCAGCTCGGCCCGGACCCGCTGTTCGTGACAGCCGACATGATCGCGGCCCTGAAGCCGCGCGCCGGCGCCTATGCCGAGGCGGTGGTGGCCGAGGCCGCCAAGGCCGAGGGCTTGTCGGGCATGATCTTTGCCGCGATGGAGGCACCGGCCGCCGGCGCCCTGCCTGGCCCCGCCGCGCACCGCGACATGGCGGCGGCCGTGATCAAGGGTCTGAAACGCTTTCTGGGGTGAAAGGGGGCACCCCCGGGGGCGCCCCACCCTGGATCTGGCGCCGCAATCACAGCTTGCTGGTCAGTTCCGGCACCGCGGTGAACAGGTCGGCCACCAGGCCGTAGTCGGCGACCTGGAAGATCGGCGCCTCCTCGTCCTTGTTGATCGCCACGATGACCTTGCTGTCCTTCATCCCCGCCAGGTGCTGGATCGCACCCGAGATGCCGCAGGCGATGTAGAGCTGCGGTGCCACGACCTTGCCGGTCTGGCCGACCTGCCAGTCGTTGGGGGCATAGCCGCTGTCGACCGCCGCGCGGCTGGCGCCCACAGCGGCGCCCAGCTTGTCGGCCAGCTTTTCGATGATGTCGAAGCTGTCCTTCGAGCCCACGCCACGTCCGCCCGAGACGACGATCCTGGCACTGGTCAGTTCCGGGCGGTCGCTGGTTGCCACCTTGTCCTCGACCCAGGCCGACAGCGCGCCGTTCGTCGGGCCGCTGATCGCCTCAACCGGGGCAGAGCCCGAGGCGCCAACGGCGGTGAAGGCCGCCGTGCGGATGGTAAACACCTTCTTGGCATCCGACGATTTCACTGTCTGGATCGCGTTGCCGGCATAGATCGGCCGTTCAAAGGTCGCGGCATCGATCACCGCGGTCACGTCGGAAATCACCATCACGTCCAGAAGGGCCGCCACGCGGGGCATCACGTTCTTGCAGAAGGCCGTTGCCGCGCCGCAGATATGGTCATAGCCACCGGCCAGCGACACGATCAGCGCCGCGGTCGGCTCTGCCATGCCATGGCAATAGGCGTGATCGCCCGCGAACAGCACCTTGGCCACACCGTCCAGCCTGGCCGCCGCGGCCGCGGCAGCATCGCCACCCTGACCGGCCACCAGCACGTCGACCGGGCCCAGCGCCTTTACCGCCGCCAGCGCCTTGGCCACCTGGTCGGTGGCCAGCTGGCCGTCATTCACATCCGCCAGAAGAAGAACGGCCATCTCAGATCACCCCCGCTTCGTCGCGCAGCTTCGCAATCAGTTCGTCCACCGAGCCGACCCTGACCCCGGCCTTTCGGCCTGCCGGTTCCACGGTCTTGAGCACGCTCAGGCGCGGCGTGACATCCACGCCGTAATCGGCCGGAGTCTTGATGGCCAGCGGCTTGGTCTTGGCTTTCATGATATTGGGCAGCGACGCATAGCGTGGCTCGTTCAGCCGCAGGTCCACCGTCAGGACCGCCGGCATCGTCACGGCGATGGTCTGCAGCCCGCCGTCCACTTCGCGCGTCACGGTCGCCTTGCCATCCGCAATCGCCAGTTCCGAGATGAACGTGCCCTGGGCCCAGCCCAGAAGGGCGGCCAGCATCTGCCCGGTGGCGTTCATGTCATTGTCGATCGCCTGCTTGCCGCACAGAACCAGGCCGGGCTGTTCGTCCTTCACCACGGCGGCCAGCAGCTTGGCCACGGCCAGCGGTTCGATGTCGGTTTGCACAGTGTCGGTGGCTTCGATCAGGATCGCGCGATCCGCCCCCATCGCCAGCGCGGTCCGCAGCGTCTCCTGCGCCTGTTTCACGCCGATCGACACCACGACGATCTCGGTCGCCAGGCCCTTTTCCTTCAGCCGGATCGCCTCTTCCACGGCAATTTCGTCAAAGGGGTTCATCGACATCTTCACGTTGGCCAGATCGACCCCGGACCCGTCCGCCTTGACGCGAACCTTCACGTTGTAGTCGATCACACGTTTGACAGGCACCAACACCTTCATCGCGCAAATCTCCATTTTCCGGCCGGAAACGGCCGTGACAAGCTCCCGCCCGCTCATAACTTGTCATCCGGCCAAGCAACAGAGGAAAAACGACCCCCGTTGTCGCAGGGGCGCCAAGGCATCGGCGCTCGATGATCGGCAATCCTGATCAGGTCAATCCCGCCGGGATCGAACGGAACGCCAGCAAGAGACCGCATGGGCCCGCCGGGGTCAGCGCGTCAGGCCCGGCACCCACAGCACATCGGCCTTGCCATCGTCATTGGCGATCCGGCCGGCCACGAAGAACCAGTCCGACAGGCGGTTCAGGTATTTCACCGCTTCGGGGTTCACCTCTTCCTGCGCGGCCAGATCCACCACCAGCCGTTCGGCCCGGCGGCAGACCGTGCGGCACAGATGCAGATGCGCCGCCAGCGCCGAGCCTCCCGGCAGGATGAAGCTGCGCAGCGGCGTCAGCCGGACATTCATCGCGTCGATCTCGGCCTCCAGCCGGTCCACCTGTGCCGCGATGATCCGCAGCGCCGGATAGGGCCGGCTGGCATCACCCGCCAGATCGGGGGTGCAGAGGTCGGCACCCAGGTCGAACAGGTCGTTCGAGATCCGTTTCAGCGCCGCGTCCAGTTCGCCCGTGGCATGCAGCCGGGCCAGGCCCAGCGTGGCATTGGTTTCATCCACCGTGCCATAGGCCGTCACGCGCGCGCTGTTCTTCGGCACGCGCGTGCCGTCGCCCAGGGCCGTCGTGCCCTGGTCTCCGGTGCGGGTATAGATCTTCGACAGGACGACCATCACGCCCCCCGCATCCGGCTCCAGGCAAAGATCAGGATCAGGATCACGGCGACGGCCTGGGCGATGATGCGCCAGCGCATCAGCCGGTTGGCGTTCTTGCGGTGAAACTCGCCCCCCTTGGCAAAGGAACCGACGCCGATCATCAGGATGACGACGACGATCAGCGCGGCCAGGGCGGCCAGCAGGAAAAGCGGGTCTTGCAGCAGCATGGTGTGAACCTCCGGTTGCCATGATCTAGGCCAGTCGGCAGGGAAAGGAAACGGCTGCGGCGTTTGGCCCTGCGATCAATGCGTGCCGATCAGCCAGTCGATCGCCCGCGTCGGCAGCAATCGCCGCGCCCAGGCGGCCGCATGGGTGGGCAGGGTCACGGCATAGCGCGGCTTGGGCCGGGGCGCCTCCAGCGCGCGGGCCAGCACCGCCGTCACCGCGCTGGCGGGCAGCTCGAACCGGTCCTTCCTGGCCGATGGGTGGTACAGCCGGTTGCGCAACCGTTCGTAATCTGCCCGCCGGGCCGAGCCCTGCCAGTCGATCCAGCGTTCGAAATGCGGTATGGCATTTTCGCGGATCCGGGTGCCGATCGGCCCCGGCTCCAGCAGGATGACATGGATTGCGGTGCCCCGCAGCTCCACCCGCAGCACGTCGCTCAGCCCCTCCATGGCGAATTTCGTGGCCACATAGGCCCCGCGCCATTCCAGCCCCACCAGCCCCAGCACCGAGGAACAGTTGACGATCCGCCCGCCGCCCTGCGCGCGCATCAGCGGGATCACCCGGCGGGTCAGATCATGATAGCCGAACAGGTTGGTTTCGAAGATTTCCCGCAATGCTCCGCGCGGCAGATCCTCGAGCAGACCGGGGCAGGCGAAGGCCCCGTTGTTGTACAGCGCGTCCAGACGCCCTCCGGTTCGCGTCATCACCTCTTCGACCGCCGCCGCGACCGAGGTTTCGTCGGCATAGTCCAGCGCAAAGCTTTCCAGCCCTTCCGCCGCCAGTCGGGCGCAATCCTCGGCCTTTCGGCAGGTGGCCAGCACCCGCCACCCCCGCGCCTTCAACCCATGCGCGGCGTCATATCCGATGCCCGAGGAGCAGCCGGTGATCAGGATCGTGCGGGCCTGCGACATGTGAACCTCCGGTCTGGGGTGCGCAGGCTAGTGGGCTGGCCGGGCGGGGGCAAGCCGGGCCGGTGGCCGTCAGGGCGCCGGGGCGACCAGTCTGGCCGCCACGTAGCCCTCGGTGCCGTCGGCCCGCCGCACATGCCGCCAGCCCAGGCCCGGGTCGTCATCCGGCAGGATCTGCACCAGATCGCCCTGCGCAAGGCCGCCCACGACCGCATTGGTCCGCCCGGGACCGGACCGCAGATTGGCCCCCTGGGTCACGATCAGTTGCGGCAGGATCTGTGGGGCCAGGGCAGGTTCACCTGCCAAGGCAGCGGCAGGCTCCGCCTCTGGCTCGGGCGCGGGCAGCGGCGGCGCGGCGGGCTGCCGCAAGTCGGCCCGGGTCATCGCCGCCGCCTCAACCACCTTCGCCTCAACCACCTTCGCCTCAACCACCTTCGCCTCTGTCGGGTTCCGAGCCTCGATCACGGGTTGCGGTGCGGGATCGGCCGGGACCGGCCTTGCCCCCGGTGTGGCGGTTGCTGCCAGAACGGGCGCTTCGGCGGCTCCACGCAGGCCCGCGCGCTGCTGCCCGTGGTCTTCGCCCAGCACCGACAGGGCGATGAAGATCCCGACCAGCAACAGAACCACCAGTCGAATCATCACGTAGCCCCCCGACCCGCCCCGGTGCGCACAGTCTACCACGCGCTGGCACGCGCCGCAGTCGGCCAGGTGCCCCAGTAACGCCCCAGTAACGACCCAATAACCGCGCCCCGGAAATCCCCCGTGATCGCGCCCAGGCCTCTGGACCCTTTCCTTGGCCCCGGCTACATGAACCCCATGTCCGACGAGCCCGATGACGACGCCGCAGTCGAGCCCTCCCTGACGACCGAGCCGCTGGGCCGGGCGATTGGCGAGCGCTATCTGACCTATGCCCTGTCGACGATCATGCATCGCGCACTGCCCGACGCCCGCGACGGTTTGAAGCCGGTGCATCGCCGCATCCTGTTTGCCATGCGCGAACTGCGCCTGTCGGCGACCGGCGGTTTCCGCAAATCGGCCAAGATTTCCGGCGATGTGATGGGCAACTATCACCCGCATGGCGATGCGGCGATCTATGACGCCATGGCCCGCCTGGCCCAGGATTTCAACGTGCGCTATCCGCTGGTGGATGGTCAGGGCAACTTCGGCAACATCGATGGCGACAATCCGGCGGCCAGCCGATACACCGAGGCCCGGCTGACGGCCATTGCCGAAACCCTGATGGAAGGCCTGGCCGAAAACGCCGTCGACTTCCGCCCGAACTATGACGGCACGCTGGAAGAGCCCGTGGTCATGCCCGCGGCCTTTCCGAACCTGCTGGCCAACGGCTCTTCCGGCATCGCTGTCGGCATGGCGACCAACATCCCGCCGCACAACCTGGACGAACTGATCCAGGGCTGTCAGGCCCTGCTGAAAGACCCGGCCCTGGCGGACGAGGCGCTGGCGGCCCTGATCCCCGGACCCGATTTCCCGACCGGCGGTGTGATCGTCGAACCGCGCGACGCGATCCTGGAGGCCTATCGCACCGGGCGCGGCGCCTTCCGCACCCGCGCCCGCTGGGCGGTGGAGGATCTGGGGCGCGGCCAGTGGCAGATCGTCGTCACCGAGATTCCCTATCAGGTGCAGAAGTCCAAGCTGATCGAACGGCTGGCCGAACTGGTGACCAGCAAGAAGGTCCAGGCGCTGGCCGATGTGCGCGACGAATCCACCGAAGATGTCCGCATCGTGCTGGAACCTCGCGCCCGCACCGTGGACCCCGAGATGCTGATGGCGCAACTGTTCCGCAATTCAGACCTGGAAACCCGGTTCAGCCTGAACATGAACGTGCTGATCGACGGTCGTGTGCCCAAGGTCTGTTCGCTGAAAGAGGTGCTGCAAGCCTTTCTGAACCACCGCCGCGACGTGCTGCGCCGACGGTCGGAACACCGGGTCGAGAAGATCGACGCAAGGCTGGAGATTCTGGAAGGCTTCCTGATCACCTTCCTCAACCTGGACCGGGTGATCGACATCATCCGCTATGACGCCGACCCCAGGGCCGCGCTGATGCGCGAAGACTGGGCAAGGCCGCACCGCCGCGCGGCGTCGGAGTCGGATTACGTGTCGCCGCCGCCGGGCGAGGGCGAGCTGACCGCGGCCCAGGCCGAAGCCATCCTGAACATGCGTCTGCGGTCGCTGCGCAAGCTGGAAGAGCTGGAGCTGATCCGCGAACGCGACGCGCTGATGAAGGAGCGCGCCGACCTGGCCGACCTGCTGGACAGCGAGCGCCGCCAGTGGAGGAGGATCGGCGACGAGCTGGAGGCGATCCGCAAGCAATTCGGCAAGGATACGGTGCTGGGCCGCCGCCGCACCAGCTTTGCCGAGGCGGGCGAGGTCGAGGATGTGCCGGTCGAGGCGATGATCGATCGCGAGCCGATCACGGTGGTCTGCAGCCAGATGGGCTGGATCCGCGCGATGAAGGGCCATGTGGATCTGGCGGCGGACCAGAAGTTCAAGGACGGCGACCGCGCCCGCTTTGCCTTTCACGCCGAAACCACGGACAAGCTGCTGATCGTGGGGGCCAATGGCAAGGTCTATACGCTGCTGGGCGCCAACCTGCCCGGCGGGCGCGGCATGGGCGAGCCGCTGCGTCTGATGATCGACCTGCCGAACGAGGCCGAAATCGTCGACATCCTGATCCATCGCGCGGGCGACAGGTATCTGGTGGCGTCCAGTGCCGGCGATGGTTTCGTGGTGCCGGGCGAGGAGCTGCTGGCCCAGACCCGCGCCGGCAAACAGGTGATGACGCTGGGCGCCGGCGTGAAGATGGCGCTGTGCCGCAAGGTGACGGGCGATATGGTCGCGGTCGTGGGCGACAATCGCAAGCTGCTGGTCTTTGCCCTGTCGGAATTGCCGGAAATGGCGCGCGGCAAGGGCGTGCGGCTGCAGAAATACAAGGACGGTGGCCTGTCGGATGCCACGACCTTCACCTTGACGGAAGGCCTGTCGTGGAAGGATCCCGCCGGTCGCACCCGGACGGAAACGGATCTGACCGAATGGAAGGGCGCCCGCGCTGCGGCCGGCTATATGGCACCGCGCGGTTTTCCGAGGGACAATCGCTTCACCTGAGCGCCGGCGACGATCCGGAGGATGCCGGCTGCAAGACGCGCGGCGCCTGCGGCGCTATCCCCTCCGATGCCCCTGCCCGATGACCTTGCCATCCCGGCGGGCTGCGCCTGCGTCGCGGCTGGAGGTGGAGAGGGGGCAGGGGGCGCTGCCCCCGGCTGCGCCTCCCCCGGGATATTTGAGGCAAGATGAAAGACCAGGGTGAACGGCCGATGGCGGCCCGGGCAGGGCCCTTGCGGCAGGTGTTCCGATCGGCGGGATGGATGCGGTTTCGCACGGCCGATCGGCCCGGTCTCACGCCTCGGCCCACATCCGCAACAGATTCGACCGGGTCTTGGCCAGCCGGTCGAAGACGGTCGATTTGCCCTGGGTGGCGAAGACCGCCTCGACCGCCTGGTCGAGGTCGAACAGGATTTCCCGCTGCTCGGCCGAACGGACCAGGCTTTGCACCCAGCCCACCACCGCCAGCCGGACGCCGCGGATCACCGGTTCGACCCGGTGCAGCGTGGTCGAGGGGTAGAGGATCATGTCTCCGGCCGCCAGTTTGACTGCCCGGGCCTCGAACGGATCCTCGATCACCAGCGCACCGCCGTCGTAGGATTCGGGCGGAGCCAGGAACAGGGTGAAGCTGAGGTCGGAGCGCAGGCCCGCCATCAGCGCGTCATCGACATGCAGCCCATAGGTCTGCCCGGAGCAATATCGCGACAGCATCAGGGGCGTGAGCGCCCTGGGCCGCGCGGCCGAGCGGAACACCGGATGCGCCCGGATCGCCGTTTCGGCCTTGGCCAGGATCGCGTCGCGTTCGGGGCTGGCGGCGGCCTGGCCGTTGGCCTTGACCTCGCGCACGAAGCGGCCCGCGGTCTTGCGCCCGTCCTCGAAATCCAGCTCCTGCGCGGCCTCGAACAGCACCTGCGCCTCGACCGGGGTCAGGACGCCTTCCAGCACCAGCATCATCTCAGCGCACCTGGCTGGCGGCCAGTTCCACCCGGCCTGCCATTGCCGACAGAGCGCCTGCATCGCCCACCTGCATCTCGGCGGCATCGATGTCGCCGAAGACGGGCTCCGCGCCCGCCAGCGCCTCGGCGATCCTGGCTGCGGCCTTCTGCGCCGCCTGGTCCGGCAGTGCGGCCAGTTCCGCGGCCAGATCCCTGGCCACGGCCAGGAAGGCCCAGGCCTCGTGCCAGGCCATCGGCTCCTGAATCTTGCCGTCCTGGATCGAGCCCTGATATTCCGAGACCGCGGTCTTCACCAGCACCACCAGCGCCTCGAACCGGGTCTTGACCTCATCGGCCTCGACCGCCCGGCCCGCCGCGATGGCGGCGTGAACATCGGCCAGCCTTGCCCGGACGGCATCGGGCGCGGCCCCTTGCGCCATCGCCTCGGACAGTGCGGTCATGGCGGGGGTGATGTCGGCCACGCCATGGTGTTTCAGTGCCTCGCGCACCACGTCCATCATCTCGGCTTCCGGATGGTAGGACAGAGCCACGGCATCGTCAGTCAGGCCCTTTTCATACAGCTTCACCGCAGCGACCATATGGCCCTCGACGATCGACAACTGCGCCAGATAGGCCACATCGGATGCCGCCCCCTGGGTTGCGCCGGACTCGCCGCCTTCGCCGCCCTCACCCGCCGAAGGTGCTGCGGTGGTCTTGCCGGCGCCAGCCCCGGCTTCGCCCGATTCGCCGCCTTCGGCCTGCACCCGCACCACGCGAGGCGAGGGCAGGGTCACATGCGGCACGATCGGCAGGCCCTGGGCGAAACTGGCCGAGGCGGCCAGGGTCACGCCGGCCCCGGCCAGGGTCAGGCTGGTCCAGCGGCGCGGTTGAGTGGAGCGGGGAGTGCGAGAGGCCATGGCGTGTTCCTTACTGTTTCGGTCGGGAATACGGGCTTGCGCCTGGCCTGTCAAGAAGACCTGAGTCTTTCACTAAGGTATTTTTCCGCCCCGGCGCCGCGTCGCGGTCAGCCATACCCCGCCCTGTGGTCGCAGGGTCAGGATCATCACCGGCTTCGGATCGCGGCCCGGGACGGCGGCAAAGCGGAACCGGGCCAGCAGCGTGGCCAGGATCAACACGGCTTCCTGCAGGGCAAAGGCCGCGCCGATGCAGATTCGCGGCCCGTCGCCAAAGGGCAGATAGGCGAACCGTTCGGGCGGCCGGCGGAAGCGATCGGGGTCGAAGGCATCGGGATCGTCCCACAGCTTCTTGTGCCGGTGCAGGGCATAGATCGGCAGGATCACCGTGTCGCCCGGACGAATCTCGCGCCCCAGGATCCGGTCTTGCACCTGTGCGGTTCGCGCCAGAAAGGCAGCCGGCGGATACAGGCGCAGCGCTTCGTCCACGATCCGGCGGATCAGCGGCAGTCCGGGCAGATCGGCCATCGTGGCGGGACGGTCCTGCAATGCGCGGGCCTCCTCGGCGGCGGCATCCTGGATTTCGGGCGCAAAGGCCATCAGATACAGCGCCCAGGACAGGGTCAGCGCGGTTGTCTCATGCCCCGCGACGATGAAGGTCAGCAGATTGTCGCGCAGCTCGTCGGGGGTCATCCTGCGGCCGGTCTGCGGGTCTTCGCCGGCGATCAGCAGGTCCAGCAGATCGGGCACCGGCAGGGCGCCCTGTCTGCGCCGGTCGGCAATGATGTCATCGGCCAGTTGCTGCACCGCCCGCATCGGTCCGGCCGAAAACAGCCGCCCGGGCCGGGGCACCCAGGCGGGCGCCCCCACCACATCCAGCAGCGAGACCCTGGCAGTCTGGGCGATATAGGCCTCGATCGCCTGGTGCACCTTGTGCCGGTCGAACCCCGCCCCGCCCGAAAGCGTGACATCGGCAATCACTTCGAAAGTTGCGGCCACCATTTCGTCAAAGGCATCGAAGGCGCGCTGCCCGCCGGTGTCGGCGGCCTGGCCGATCCGCAGGGCCGAGCGTTCCGCTGCCCCCACCATGATCGGCGCCATGGCCGCGATGTTACGATGCCCGAAGACCGGCGCCGCCGCCCGTCGCTGCCAGCGCCACTCGGCCCCATCCAACACGAACAGGCTTTTCGAGATGGCCGAGCCCAGGATCAGCTTGGTCACCATCGACTTGGGATAATCCTCGACCCGGTCGCGCAGCACATGGCGCAGCGCTTCGGGCGACATCAGCATGTGCCAGCGCTTGCCGGTGGTGCCCGACAGCATCGGCGCATGGGTGGCGATTTCTGGGATCAGCTCGACCACGTTGCGCCGCGCCGCCCGGGCCGAGGCCAGGATGCCCAATGGCTGCGTGGCCAGGGCAACGCGCACGGGCAGGGGGCTGTCGAGGGTGGGGCTTTGCCGGTTCATTCCCGGGATATAGGCTGCCGGGCCTCCCGGGTCCAACCACACGCGGCCCGGCCACACGCGCGCGAGACCTTGATTTTCCCCCGAGCCCGCATTAATCCGCCGCGCGTGTGAACAGGGCCCGGATGTCCGGGCCCCCGAACCAAGGGTGCCGCGATATGGCAAAGGCAAAGTTTGAACGGACCAAACCGCACGTCAACATCGGGACGATTGGTCACGTTGACCACGGCAAGACGACGCTGACGGCGGCGATCACGAAGTATTTCGGCGAATTCCGCGCCTATGACCAGA
>JAKALB010000107.1 GCA_021813365.1 Pseudomonadota bacterium
GCCCAGCTGCGGATGCCATGGTGGAAGCACTCCAGGTCGTATTTCTCGTTGGGTGAGTGTATCTGGTCGTTGTCGCGGCCGAAGCCGACCAACATCGCATCCATGCCGAGATAGGTCTTGAAATAGCCCGCGATCGGGATCGACCCGCCGCAGCCGATATAGGCCGCGGGCTTGCCCCATTCCTCGCTCAGCGCCTGGCGGGCGGCTTCAAAGGCCGGATCGTCGATTTCCATCGCTCCGGCCGGGGAATTGCCATGTCCCTTGAATTCGACCCTGCAATCGGGCGGCAATTGCGCCGTGACCCAGGCGCGAAACGCCGCGCGCAGCTTGATCGGGTCTTGCCGGCTGACCAGGCGGAAGCTGACCTTGGCATGGGCTTCGGCCGGCAGAACGGTCTTGAAGCCTTCGCCGGTATAGCCACCCCAGATGCCGTTCACCTCTGCCGTGGGCCGCGACCACAGCATTTCCAGCGGCGTGCGGTCCTGTTCACCTGCCGGGACCGACAGGCCGACATCGCCCAGGAATTTTCCGGCATCGAAGGCCAGGTTCTGCCATTGGCTGCGGATCGCGTCGGGCAGTTCGTCGACGTCGTCATAAAAGCCGGGGATGGTGATCCGGCCGCGGGAATCGTGCAGGTTGGCCAGGATGCGCGACAGCACGCGGATCGGGTTGATGGCCGCGCCACCATAGGCGCCGGAATGCAGATCCTTGTTCGGCCCGTGGATCGTCAATTCCTCGCCCAGAAGGCCGCGCAGCATCGTGGTGATGGCGGGGGTTTCGTCGTCGAACAGTCCCGTGTCGCAGATCAGTGCCAGATCGGCTTTCAGTTCGTTGGCATTGGCCTGCATGAAGGGGATCAGGCTGGGCGAACCGGATTCCTCCTCGCCCTCCAGAAAGATCGTCAGACGGCCGGGCAGGCTGCCATGAACGGCCTTCCAGGCGCGGCAGGCCTCCAGAAAGGTCATCAGCTGGCCCTTGTCATCAGAGGCGCCGCGGCCGCGGATCACCTTGCCTTTCGGCCCGTCCTCGATCGCCGGGTCAAAGGGGTCGCGCTGCCACAGGGACAGCGGATCGACGGGTTGCACGTCATAGTGGCCATAGAACAGCAGATGACGCCCGCTGCCGCCACCGCCATGCGCCACGACCATCGGATGGCCGGGAGTCGGGCGGCTCTCGGCCTGAAAGCCCAGTGACCGCAGGTCGTCCACCAGCCAGTCGGCAGCGCGGGCGCAGTCGGGCCTGAAGGCCGGGTCAGTCGAGATCGAGGGGATTCGCAGCAGCGCCATCAGACGGTCCAGGGCGGCAGGCAGGTCGGAATCGATCCGATCCAGGACGGCAGACAGCGACATGTCGGGTAAACTCCAGTTGAGTCAGGGTGAGCATTGATGCCGAAAACAGCGTAAGAGGGGCAGGGGGGGCTGTCCAGACCGCCACCCATCCGGTAAGACGCGACCCAGAAAGAAAGGCCGGACATGGAGGAAAACACATGCGGCGATTGATGGCCTCTGCGGCGATGACCCTGGCCGTGGCGGCGGCGACGGCCGGTGGGGTGGTGGCAGGCGAGGTGCCGGTCGAGACGGGGGCGCTGAATGGCGCCACGGTCGTGCTGCATGTCTATCCGTTCCTGGACCCGTCGGAACTGGCCACGCTGCGGCTGGTAATGACCAATGCCCAGGCGCTGGCGCTGTTCCTGCCGGACAACAAGGGGTATGCTGCGATTGCGGTCGCGCCGGATGAAGGGTTCATCCGCGACGGACAGCCGGTCGCCTCGGCTGTGGCGATGGGCGGGTTGCCCGATGCGGCAACGGCTGCGGCCCAGGCCCAGGCGGCCTGCGATGGCAAGCGGGCGGCCTCGGGTGCGGCCTGCGTGGTGGTGCTGGAAGTATCGCCCTGAGGGCAGGCCACGAACCTTGGCCGGGCCAGCCCTTGCGGGATGGCGCGGCGAATTGACCTGTTTCGCATCTGCAGCGATTGATGCATGTCAATGTCGCGGTGCGCTGCAAAGATGTATGTGGGGCAAAGCGCAGGTCGCGCCGCTGCCCCGGGAGACTCGGATGACCTATGACCGGATGCTGGATGCCGCGCTGAACCGCCTGCATGACGAGGGCCGGTATCGCACCTTCATCGACATCGAGCGCAAGCGTGGCGATTTCCCGCTGGCCACCTGGCACAAACCCGATGGCAGCGATGCTGCGATCACCGTCTGGTGTGGCAACGATTATCTGGGCATGGGCCAGCATCCTGTCGTTCTTGCGGCCATGCATGAGGCGCTGGATGCTTCGGGCGCCGGTTCAGGCGGCACGCGCAACATTTCCGGCACCACGATCTATCACAAGCGGCTTGAGGCCGAACTGGCCGACCTGCATGGCAAGGAAGCGGCTCTGGTCTTCACTTCGGCCTATGTTGCCAATGATGCGACGCTCAGCACGCTGCGCAAGATCTTTCCCGGTCTGATCATCTATTCGGATGCCCGCAACCACAATTCGATGATCGAAGGCATCCGCCGCGATGGGGGCGAGAAGCGGATCTTCCACCACAATGACCTGGCCCACCTGCGCCAGCTCTTGCAGGCCGACGATCCCGAGGCGCCCAAGCTGATCGCCTTCGAATCGATCTATTCGATGGATGGCGATTTCGGCCCGATCAGGGAACTCTGCGATCTGGCCGAGGAATTCGATGCCCTGACCTATGTCGACGAAGTGCATGCCGTGGGCATGTATGGCCCCCGCGGCGCAGGCGTGGCCGAGCGCGACGGCCAGATGCACCGGATCGACATCATCAATGGCACCCTGGCCAAGGCCTACGGCGTGTTCGGTGGCTACATAGCCGCCAGTGCGAAGATGGTGGATGCGGTGCGCTCCTTTGCCCCCGGCTTCATCTTTACCACATCATTGCCGCCCGCCGTGGCGGCCGGTGCCGCGGCCTCGGTGCGCTATCTCAAGACGGCGCAGCCCCTGCGGGATGCCCAGCAGACCAATGCCCGGATCCTCAAGATGCGTCTGAAGGGGCTCGGACTGCCGATCATCGACCACGGGTCACATATCGTGCCGGTGCATGTGGGCGATCCCATTCATTGCAAGCTGTTGTCCGACATGCTGCTGGAACGCCATTCCATCTATGTTCAGCCGATCAACTATCCGACCGTGCCCAAGGGCACGGAGAGACTGCGGCTTACCCCCTCGCCGGTGCATGACGCGGGCCAGATCGACAGGCTGGTCAAGGCCATGGATGCGCTGTGGCGGCATTGTGCGCTGAATCGCGCTGAGGTTTCCGCCTGAGCTATTGACGCGGTGCAAAGGCCCTTGCCCTGTGGTAGCGTTTTGTTGATTAGGGACAGGACCGAGTCGGCCCCGCGCAAGGGCATGAGTCGGCGTGCATCAGGCAGGAACGGGACGCTGGAATGATCGGTTGGAGGTCGAAAACCCCGACGCCGGAAGACGACCGGCCCAAGGGATTCGACGATTTCGATCTGCGCCTGGGTGACCTGATGCGCGGCGAGCGTGCGACGCTGGGCAAGTCGCTGCTGGACGTCCAGCGCGAACTGAAGATCAAGGCCACCTATATCGCTGCCATCGAACACGCCGATGTTTCGGCCTTCGAAACGCCGGGCTTCATCGCAGGCTATGTGCGGTCCTATGCGCGCTATCTTGGCATGGACCCGGAAGAAAGCTTTGCCCGGTTCTGCCGCGAAGCCGATTTCACCCCGGCGCATGGCATGTCCTCGGCCGCCTCGGCTCCGGCCCTGGCTGCCAAGCGGGCGCAGCGGACAGAGCCGGTCGATCCTTTCGTGCAGGGTTCATTCATTCCCAAGGGCCGCTCGCGCTTCAGCCAGGTGGAGCCAGGCGCCATCGGCTCGTTCGCCGTGCTGATCGCGCTGGTCGGCGCGCTCGGCTATGGCGGCTGGTCGGTGCTGCAGGAAGTGCAGCGCGTGCAACTGGCGCCGGTGAACGAAGCACCCTCGGTCGTGGCCGAGATCGACCCCCTGGGCAACGTGAAGGGAACGGCCCCGCTGGTGCGTTCGGCGCCCGAAGCGCCAGCCGACCAGGCAGCGGATGCCGGTGCCGACCGGCTGTCCCGGCCCGAGGCGCTTTCGGTTCCGGTCATGGTGCCGCGCGACGGCCCGATCGCCGCGATCCGTCCCGATGAAACCGGCGTGATCGCTGCGCCGCAGACTGTGGCCGCGGCAGATGCCGGGACGACCGCCGATCCGGCGCAGGATGTGCAGGTTGTGGCCGATGCCGCGCCCTCGGTCGAGATTCTGGCGGTGCGGCCCAGTTGGGTGCGCGTGTCGGCGCAGGATGGCACGGTGCTGTTCGAGAAGATCCTCGATGCCGGCGAACGCTATGCCGTGCCCGCGCTGGAGCAGGCGCCGGTGCTGCGGGCCGGCAATTCCGGCTCGGTCTATTTCACCGTGGGCGGCAAGACCTATGGTCCGGCCAGCCCCGGTGCGTCGGTGGTGAAGAACCTGGCCCTCTCGGCCGAAAGCCTGACCAGGGATTTCTCGCTGGCCGACCTGTCGGGTGATGCCGATCTGGCGCATTTCGTGTCGGTCGCAGAAGCCACCCAGGCCAAACCCGGCACTGACGCGCAGGGCGCCGGGCAGGGCAGCGCCGACAACTGAGCCTTCGGGTTGCGGTGCCGCGCCCATCGGCATAAGTCTCGTCTCACCTGAAACGGAGACGCGCCCCATGAGCCTGAACCCGATCCGCCCCTGGCGCAACATCGAGCGGCGGGCGAGCCGCCAGATCCGCGTGGGCAAGGTGCTGGTGGGCGGCGATGCGCCGATTTCGGTGCAGACCATGACCAACACGCTCACTTCGGATGCGGCGGCCACGATCCATCAGATCCAGCGCTGCGCGATTGCCGGGGCCGATATCGTCCGGGTCTCGGCGCCCGACGAGGACAGCACGCGCGCGCTGAAGGAAATCGTGCGCGAGAGCCCGGTGCCGATCGTGGCCGACATCCATTTCCACTACAAGCGCGCGATCGAGGCGGCCGAAGCGGGCGCTGCCTGTCTGCGGATCAACCCCGGCAATATCGGTGATGCCAGGCGCGTGCGCGAGGTGGTGAAGGCGGCCAAGGATCACGGCTGTTCCATCCGCATCGGGGTGAACGCCGGATCGCTGGAAAGGCACCTGCTGGACAAATATGGCGAGCCCTGCCCGGACGCGATGGTCGAAAGCGGGCTCGACCATATCAAGCTGTTGCAGGACAACGATTTTCACGAATTCAAGATCAGCGTGAAAGCCTCGGACGTATTTCTGGCCGCCGCTGCCTACCAGCAACTGGCCGTTGCGACCGATGCACCCATTCACCTCGGCATCACCGAGGCTGGCGGGCTGACGTCCGGCACGGTGAAATCCGCCATCGGGCTCGGCTCGTTGCTCTGGTTCGGCATTGGCGACACGATCCGGGTCTCGCTGTCGGCGGATCCGGTCGAAGAGGTGAAGGTCGGCTTCGAGATCCTGAAGTCGCTCGGCCTGCGGACGCGGGGGGTTCAGATCATCTCTTGTCCGTCCTGCGCCCGGCAGGGGTTTGATGTGATCAAGACGGTCGAGGCACTGGAAAAGCGGCTCGAGCACATCAAGACGCCGATGAGCCTGTCGATCATCGGCTGCGTGGTGAACGGCCCGGGCGAGGCTTTGATGACCGACATCGGCTTCACCGGTGGCGGCGCCGGCAGGGGTATGGTCTATCTGGCGGGCAAGCAGAGCCACACGATGAGCAACGACAGGATGATCGATCACATCGTGGAACAGGTCGAGAAGAAGGCCGCCGAGATCGAGGCGGCCGAAGCCGCAAGCGCGGCCGAGTGAGCGCCCGCATCCCAAAGTGAACCGGCGGCCGCCTGCGGCGACACCTCTGGCAGGAGTGGGGGGCTCTGCCCCCCGGCTTCGCCTCCCCCCGGGATATTTGAAGCAAGATGAAAGGGGCAGACACCGCGGCTTTCATCTTGCCGCAAATATCCCACCGGGGGTCTGGGGGGTGTGAAACCCCCCAGCGCGGCTGGGCGGGGCCGTCGCCGGGCGGCCCCTGGAGGGACGCAGGACGACCTGTCCCATCGGGCATCCCGCTTCGGGAAAACGCTGTCCATCCCTGGGTTGTGCCGGGTGTCACGCGAACGGGCCCGGGCGCGATCGCTCAGCCGGCGCGCTCGTCGGCCAGAATCTGCTTCATCTGATCTTCCGGCACATAGCCGCGCAGGACCGTGCCGCCCAGAACGAAGGTCGGTGTTCCGGTCACGTTCAGCTTGTTGGCCATCGCATGGTTGGCGGCGATGATAGCCGTCACTTCGTCGGCATTCATCCGGTCCAGGATCGGCTTCGGATCCAGCCCCAGATCGGTGGCCAGCCGGCCCAGCGTCTCGACATCCGGGCTGCCGCGCAGGGTGATCAGCGCATCATGGGCCTTCTTGTAGGCGTCATCACCGTGGATCAGTCGCACGGCAATGGCAAAGCGCGACGACGCCACCGAATCGTCGCCCAGGATCGGGAATTCCTTCAGCACGAAGCGGATGTTTCCGTCGGTTTTCACCAGATCCTCGATCTCGGCATAGGCCTTGCGGCAATAGGTGCAGCGGTAGTCCATGAACTCGACCATGGTGATGTCACCGTCCGGATTGCCGCCGACCCAGCTGTCGGGATCGTGGAACAGGGCGTCCTGGTTTTCGGCCAAGACCTGGGCCTCGCGGGCCGTGGCGGCCTGCTGTTCGCGATCCTGCAGGATCTGCATGGCCTCGACCAGGACTTCGGGATGTTCCAGAAGATAGGCCCGGACCCTTGCGTCAAAGGCGGATTGCTCCGCTTCGGTCATCCGGGTCAAGTCGGTGGCCTGCGCGACGGGCGCCAGGGACAGGGCAATCAGGGTGGGCGCAATTAGCCGGAAGCGACGCATGGGACCTCGGGGCAGGGGGACCGGGCTTGACGCGCGGACCTGGGCAAGCTGAATGGACGGCAGAGTAAGGGGGGCGGCGTGCAAAGATCAAGGCGAGGTGATGTCGTTCCCTTCATCGTGATGGATGCGGCCGGTGCCGCCCGAAGGGCCGGGGTTGCCGCCGGGCATATCATCCAGGCGCAAGGGGGCCAGGTCCGGCGGTTGGCGGGGCCGGATTTCGGCCCGGTGCGGGGCGGTCACAGGCCATACCTTTCCCGTGTGCGGGCGAGGCGGGGATGACGGGCGTGTTGCGGTGGCTGTGCCTGGTGCTGCTGGTTCTGGCTGGCCCGGTCATGGCGCAGGACTCGCTGTCGGCGCTGGCGCGGCTGATTCCGGCGCAGAGTGCGATCGTGGCCGAGGGGCAGGGGCTGAAGATCACCCTGCGCATGAGCCAGCCGGTGCCCTGGCGGGTGCGGCTGAAGCAGGATCCGCCGCGCCTGTTGATGGATTTCCGTGAACTGGATTTCACCGGACTTGAGGATATGGCACTTCCTGGTGCCGCTGCGGGGATGCGCGCCGGGTCGTTTCGGCCCGGCTGGTCTCGGCTGGTGCTGCAACTTGCCGGGCCGATGGTGCTGTCGAGCGCCGAGATGAAGACCGCCGACGGGACCGAGGTCGAGGTGCATCTGCGTGCAGCCTCGGCCGCGGCTTTTGCCGCAGAAGCCAGTCTGCCCGAGCCGCCGGAATGGGCGCTGCCTCCGCCGGTCCGGATGCCGGCGGTGGGCAGGGCGAAGGGAGGACCGCTGGTCGTGGTGCTGGACCCGGGCCATGGCGGCATCGATCCGGGCGCGGAGCGGGATGGAGAGACCGAGGCGGCCCTGGTGCTGACATTCGCGCTGGAGCTGCGAGACCTGCTGCGGCGGCAGGGGATGCAGGTGCTGCTGACGCGGGCCGAGGACACATTCGTGCCGCTGGAGACACGCACCTCGATCGCAAGGGCGGCGGGTGCCGACGTGTTCCTGGCGCTGCACGCCGATGCGTTGCCCGAAGGTGAGGCCGTGGGAGCCACCGTCTACACTCTGGCGCCGACGGCCACCGATGCGGCGGCGCAGGCCCTGGCCGAACGGCATGACCGCGACGATCTGCTGGCCGGAATGGACCTCTCACAACAGGACGACCTGGTGGCTCAGGTGCTGATGGACATGGCCCGCACCGAAACCGCGCCACGCACCCGGCGTCTGGCCGAGGCTCTGGTGCAGGCCATCACCGGGGCGGGGTTGAAGATGCATCGCCACCCGCATCAGGAGGCCAGCTTCTCGGTGCTGAAATCGCCCGACATCCCCTCGATCCTGCTGGAACTGGGCTTCCTGTCGTCGGAGCGCGACCTGAAACGGCTGAAGGACCCGGACTGGCGCAAGGCGATGCAGGGCGCGGTGGCCCGGGCGCTGGATACATGGGCGGCGGGCGAGGCAGCCCTGGCGGCGCCTTGAGCGACCCGGCCGGTGAGCCTGCGGCGGGTTGGGGTGCCTCCGGCGGGGATATTTGCAGCAAGATGAATGGCCTGATGGCCAGGTGCCCCGCGGCTTCGCGACGCGGAGGCTTTCGCGTGGCTGCATCGGCGGGGGCTTGCGCGTTGCCATGCGCCTCGCAAGGCAGTGTTTTGACCTTGCGGCCCGGATGCCTGTATAAGCCCGCAAGGCAAGAGGGCTGACCCGCGTGATCCGATTCATCGCTTCGTTCTTCGGCGCCATCTTCACGATGGTGACGCTGGGTCTGCTGTTTGCTGCCCTGACGGTGGGCGGCGTGTTCTACATGTATTCGCGCGACCTGCCCTCGACCGAAAGCCTGGCGCAATATGCACCGCCGACGATCAGCCGGATCTTCAACAGCGAAGGTCAGATCATTGATGAATTTGCCCAGGAACGTCGGCTGTTCGTGCCGATCGAGGACATGCCCGAACTGGTGAAGGACGCCTTCATCTCGGCCGAGGACAAGCATTTCTATACCCACCGCGGCTATGACGTCGAAGGCATGGCGGCGGCGGCAAGGGATGCGATCCTGTCGGGGGGCAGGAATGCACGCGGTGCGTCGACCATCACCCAGCAGGTGATGAAGAATTTCCTGCTGTCGGGCGATCGGTCGATCGAGCGGAAGATCAAGGAAATCGTGCTGGCCACGCGGCTGGAACAGGCGCTGAGCAAGGACAAGATCCTGGAACTGTATCTGAACGAGATCTTTCTGGGACAGAACTCGTATGGGGTTGCGGCGGCGGCGCAGACCTATTTCAACAAGACGCTGGACGAGCTGACGGTGGCCGAGGCGGCGACCCTGGCCTCGATGCCCAAGGCACCGTCGGATTTCCACCCCGTTCGCAACAAGGACCGGCTGCTTGAGCGCCGGGCCTATGTGCTGAACGAGATGCTGCAGAACGGCTATATCGACCGGTCGACCTATGAGACGGCAATGGCCGAGCCGCTGCGAACGGTGCAGGGAGGAGAGATTCCGGCGTTCCGTGACGCGCTGCCGCCGCGGGATTACTTCACCGATGAAATCCGCCGGCAGCTGTCGGGCACCTTTGGCGAGAATGAATTCTTCACGGGCGGGTTGACGATCCGGGCGACCGTGGTGCCGGAGTTGCAGAAACTGGCGGCCAAGGCGCTGCGCGAGGGCCTGGAAAAATACGACCGCAATCAGGGCGTCTGGCGCGGCACCGGCAAGGTGTTGCCGGCTTCGGCGCTCAAGGGCGACGCATGGCGGGCCGAGCTGGCCAAGGTGGCGGGACTGCCGCGCGACGTGGAAGGCTGGCATGCCGCCGTGGTGCTGAGCCTGACCGAAACGACGGCGCGGGTCGGCATCGAGGGTGTGGACAGCACCCCCGATGGCGAGGAAATCCCGGCCAGGGACGTGACCTGGGCGCGCAAGCTGCTGGCGGGGGGCGAACTGGGCAAGAAGGCCAGGGTGCCATCCGATCTGCTGGAAGTGGGCGATATCGTCATGGTCAAGAAAGTGACCAAGGACGACGGCACTTTCGACCACTGGTCTCTGCGCCAGGTGCCCGAGGTCGAGGGCGCCTTCATGGCGATGGATGTGAACACCGGCCGCGTCATGGCGATGCAGGGCGGGTTCTCCTATATGGATTCGGTCTTCAACCGCGCCACGCAGGCGCAGCGCCAGCCCGGTTCAAGCTTCAAGCCCTTTGTCTACTCTGCCGCGCTGGACAATGGCTATACGCCGGCCACGATCATCGTCGACGCGCCGATCACGGTGGATACGCCGCAGGGCCTCTGGACACCCAGGAACAGTTCCAACAAGTTCTATGGCCCGACGCCGATGCGCACCGGCATCGAGCAAAGCCGGAACCTGATGACGATCCGGATCGCACAGGACATCGGCATGGATGTCGTGGCGGGCTATGCCGAACGTTTCGGCGTCTATGACAGGTTGCAGCCGCTGCTGGCCAATGCGCTGGGCGCGCAGGAAACCACGCTGTTCAAGATGGTCGCCGCCTATGCCATGTTTGCCAATGGGGGCGAGCGGGTCGAGCCGACCCTGGTTGATCGCGTGCAAGACCGCTATGGCCGCACGATCTATCGCCACGACCAGCGCGATTGCGTGGATTGCGCCGCTGTCAGCCTGCCCGAGGGCGCCGGCCTGCAGATCACCAGCCACCGGGAGCGGGTGATGAATGCAATCACCGCCTATCAGTTGACTTCGATGATGCAGGGCGTGATCCAGCGCGGCTCGGGCAGCGGCGTGCATCTGCCGGTGCCGGTGGCCGGCAAGACCGGAACCACGAATGACGCAAAGGACGTGTGGTTCATCGGCTTTACGTCGAACGTGGTGGCGGGCTGCTACATGGGGTTCGACAATCCGCGGACGCTGGGGCCGGGGGCCTTTGGCGGCACGCTGTGCGTGCCGATCTTCCAGGCCTTCATGGAAGAAGTGGTCAAGAAATACGGCGGCGGGCCGTTCAGGGTGCCGCCGGGCGGCTATTTCATCAACATCGACCGCTATACCGGCGCACGCCTGCCTGACAATGCCAGTGGCGACAATGTGGTGGCGGAATATTTCCGCGAGGGCGAAGAGCCGGTCTTCGGGCTGGAGGGGCTGGTCGACGGTGGTTTCGGCATGGGATCCGACCTGCCGCTGTTCGGACCGGGCGAGACCGATGCCGCGCCGACCGACCAGGGTGAGACGGTCACCACCTCGGACGGTCAGACCGTGGTCGTGCCCGACAAGGCGGGGTTCGGCGAGTTGTCTTCGGGCGGGTTGTACTGAAGGCCTGACAGGTGGCATGCCTGCCCATGCCAAGGCCGGCCTTGCCGCGGGCGACGACTGACGCTAAATCCGCGCCAGTCCAAGGGAAGTCTGTCATGCGCGCCGAAACCCAGAACCACGTGGCCCAGATCGAGAAATCGTTGAAACTGCTGGCCCAGCGGATGGACCAGGAGACGGCCGCGCACCGGCTGGAGGAGTTCGATGCGCTGATCGAGGCGCCCGATCTGTGGAACGATCCGGCCAAGGCGCAGAAGCTGATGCGCGAGCGCCAGCAGCTGATCGACGCGCTGGGCACCTACAAGCTGATCTCCCAGAGTCTGAAGGACAATGTCGAGCTGATCGAACTGGGCGAGATGGAGGGTGACACGGCCATTGTCGCCGAAGCCGAACAGGCGCTGGCCGATCTGGCCAAGACCGCCGCCCAGAAGGAACTTGAGGCGCTGTTGAACGGCGAGGCCGATGCCAACGACACGTTCCTGGAAATCAATGCCGGCGCGGGTGGCACCGAAAGCTGCGACTGGGCGCTGATGCTGGCGCGGATCGCCTATTTCCATCTGTCGCAGATCGAGGGGATGCCCGACGCCTTTGTCAATCTGGGCGGGCGCGGCGTGATCCTGCTGACGCTGGTCATCGCCGGTA
>JAKALB010000108.1 GCA_021813365.1 Pseudomonadota bacterium
CGCCGGCGGTGAGCACGACGCCCATCTTGACATCGACGGCCTTGCGCTTGAGGTGGGCCAGAAAGCCCGAAATGGACGAGGCGACGACCTGGTTGGCACCGGTGGCCACCGCCACCGCCGGCGGCACGCCGATGAAAAACAGCAGCGGCGTGATCAGGAAGCCGCCACCGACGCCGAACAGCCCCGAAAGAAAGCCCACGATCCCGCCGATGCCCAGGATGAGCAACGTATTCACCGAGGCTTCGGCGATCGGAAGGTACATCTGCATGGCGGGCTGCCTGCTCGGCGATTTTCCAATCCGTCGCGCGTTTTGGCCGCTCTGTCAAAGGGTGTTATGCAAGATTCTGCATATTCAGAAAACGCCGCAGCAGGCGTTCCAGTTTTGCCGCACCCAGAGGCGCCATCGCCTTGGTGTGTTCGTGGCTGATCTTCTCGTCCGACAGGCCCGCCGCCATGTTGGTGATGGTGGAAATCGCGGCCACCTTCAGCCCCAGGAACCGCGCCAGGATCACCTCGGGCACGGTCGACATGCCGACCGCATCGCCGCCCAGAGTGCGGATCGCCCGAATTTCGGCCGGGGTCTCGAAACTCGGGCCGGAATACCAGGCATAGACCCCTTCCGGCAGGGCCACGCCTTCGGCCTGGGCCGCGGCGCGCAGCGCGGCCCGCAGACCCGGATCATGGGCATCGGTCATCGGCACGAATCTCGCATCGGTCGGCTCGCCGATCAGCGGGTTCAGGCCCGAGACGTTGATGTGATCGCCGAGCAGCATCAGGTCGCCGGGCCGGATGTCCGGCCGCAGGCTGCCCGCGGCATTGGTCAGGATTAGCGATTGCGCGCCCAGCGCCTTCAGACATTCCAGCGCCGGACGCATCGCCGAAGGATTGCCCTTCTCGTAGTAGTGTTCGCGCGCACCGAAGACCGCGACGCGCACCCCCTCCAGTGTTCCCACATGCAGATTCGGGTCATGACCCGACACGCTGACATGGGGAAAGCCGCGCAGATCGGCATAGGGAATTGCCACGCCCTGCACCGCCTGGGCCAGATGACCCAGGCCCGAGCCCAGGATCAGCCCGAACCGCACCGGCTCGGCCCCGGCCCGGGCCTGGATGACCTCGACGCTGCGCATCAGCGTTCCTTCACATAGGGTTCCCCACCGGCGCGGGGCGGGATCGCCTTGCCGACAAAGCCGGCCAGGATGATGACGGTCAGGATATAGGGCAGGGCCTGGGTGAACTGCACCGGGATCACCAGCAGCCCGATGTCGATGTTCTGGAACCGAATCGCCACGGCATCCAGGAGGCCGAACAGCATGCAGGCGGCCAGCGCATACCAGGGCCGCCACTTGGCAAAGATCAGCGCCGCCAGCGCGATATAGCCGCGCCCCGCGGTCATTTCCCTCAGGAACCCGGCCGACAGGCCCATCGACATATAGGCCCCGGCCAGGCCACACAGCAGGCCGGTGATCGCGACGGCCGAGTAGCGCAGCGCCACGACCGACACGCCTGCCGTATCCACCGCCGCCGGGTTTTCGCCCACCGCGCGCAACCGCAGCCCGAACCGGGTGCGATAGAGCAGCCACCAGGTCGCCGGCACCAGCAGCAGCGCGACATAGACCAGGATCGAATGGCCCGAGATCACATGGCTGTAGAACCCCGACACGAACCCCACGCCCGACAGGCTTTCGGTTGCGGGCCGGGCAAAGGGCAGGGTGATGTCGGCAAAGCGCGCGCCATCGGTCAGGGCCGGGGTCTGCCCGCCCAGCTTGAACCAGGTAGAGCCAAGCACCACGGTCAACCCGCTGGCCAGGAAGTTGATCGCCACCCCGGAAATCAACTGGTTGCCCCGGAAGGTGATCGAGGCAAGCCCGTGAATGGCCGCGAACAGCAGGGCCGCGCCGATCCCGGCAGCCGTGCCGATCCAGACATTGCCCGTGGCATAGCTGGCCGACGCCGCAGCGAAGGCCGCCACCAGCATCTTGCCCTCAAGCCCGATGTCGAACACGCCGGAGCGTTCCGAATAGAGCCCGGCAATGCAGGCGAACAGCAGTGGCGTGGCCAGGCGCACCGTCGAATCCAGAATCTGCAGGAAGCTTGCCAGTTCCATCACGCGGCCTCCTTCCGGGCAAGGCGGGCAAACAGGGCCTCCAGCGGGCGCTGGACCATGTAGGGCAGTGCCCCGGTGAACAGGATCACCAGCGCCTGCAAGACCGTGATCACCTCGCGCGGGATGGTGGTGCCCAGGGCCAGTTGCGTGCCACCCTGATACAGAAAGCCGAACAGCAGCGAGGCCAGGACGATGCCGAACGGATGGTTCCGCCCCATCAGCGCCACCGCGATGCCGATGAACCCGGCCCCTTCGACCGAGTTCAGCACCAGCCGGTGTGCCGCGCCCTGCACCGCATTGATCGCCATCAGCCCGGAAATGCCGCCCGACAGCAGCAGCGCATAGATGGTGATGCGCACCGGGTCGATCCCGGCATAGATCGCGGCCTTTTCCTGCTTGCCGAAGGCGCGCAGCGCATAGCCCAGGCGGGTGTGCCACAACAGCACCCAGACCGCGAAGGCCAGGGCGATGGCGATCAGAAAGCTGATGTTGGCGGGGTTCTTCGATGAAAACGGAATGCCCACCACCCCAAGGATATCCCCCAGTTTGGGCAGGTTGACCGTGACGGGAAACCGCGCCGTGGCCGGGTCCATGCTGCCCTGAGGGCGCAGGATGTTCACCAGCACATAGTTCATCAGCGCATAGGCGATGAAGTTGAACATCATCGTGGTGATCACGATATGGCTGCCGCGCCGGGCCTGCAGCCAGGCCGGCAGCAGGGCCCAGGCCGCCCCGAAGGCCGCAGAGGCCAGGATCGAGGCCATGAGCGCCAGCGACCAGTGCGGCCAGGGAATCAGCAGGCAGGCCAGCGCCGTGCCCAGGCCGCCCAGCGTCGCCTGTCCCTCGCCGCCGATGTTGAACAGGCTGGCCTGAAACGCGATCGAGACGGCCAGGCCGGTAAAGATGAAGTTGGTGGCGAAATACAGCGTGTAGCCCAGGCCATAGGTCGAACCGAGCGAGCCGTCGATCATGATCCAGATCGCATGGGCCGGGCTTTGGCCGATGGCCGCGATCAGGATGGCGCTGAAGGCGAAGGCGATGATCAGGCAGATCAGTGGCACCAGCACCACATCGGCCCAGCGGGGAAGCTTGGTCATGTCAGGCGCCCTTCGTTTCGGTGATCCCGGCCATCAGCAGGCCCAGTTCGCGTTCGTTGGTCTTTTCCGGGTCGCGTTCGCCCATGATGCGGCCGTCGAACATCACGAGGATGCGATCGGCCAGGCCCATGATCTCGTCCAGTTCCACGCTGACCAGCAGGATCGCCTTGCCGGCGTCGCGCAGGCCCAGGATCTGCTTGTGGATGAATTCGATGGCGCCGATGTCCACTCCGCGCGTCGGCTGGCCGACCAGCAGCAGGTCGGGGTTGCGCTCGATTTCCCGGGCGACGACGATCTTCTGCTGGTTCCCGCCCGAAAAGGACTTGGCCGCCAGCGTCGGGATCGGCGGGCGCACGTCGAAGGTCGCCATCTTCCGTTCGGTATCGGCACGCAGCGCGGCGTTGTTCATCAACAGCGCGTTGCGCTGGTATTCAGGCGCATTGTGATAGCCGAAACCGATGTTTTCCCAGGCGGTGAAATCCATGATCAGGCCCAGCGACTGCCGGTCCTCGGGCACGTGGGAAATCCCCGCGGCGCGCCGCGTCTGGCCGTTGTTGCGCCGCCCGGCCAGGGGCAGTTCCACCCCGTTCATCACCACATGGCCCGTGGCATCGGCAATGCCGCCCAGGGCCTCGAGCAGTTCGGACTGGCCATTGCCCGCCACGCCTGCGATGCCCAGAATCTCGCCGGCGCGGATCGACAGGCTGATGCCCTTCAGCCGCTCAACCCCCGCGTCGTCCTTTACCCGCAGGTCGCGCACGTCCAGCACCAGCCGACCCGGCGCGGCGGGCTTCTTTTCCACCTCCAGCAGCACCTTGCGGCCCACCATCAGTTCGGCCAGCGCCTCGGGGCTGGTTTGCGACGTCTTGACCGTGCCCACCATCGTGCCGCGCCGCATGACGCTGACATTGTCGGTGACGGCCATGATCTCGCGCAGCTTGTGCGTGATCAGGATGACGGTCTTGCCCTGGTCCTTCAGCCCTTGCAGGATGCGGAACAGGTGATCCGCCTCTTCCGGTGTCAGCACACCCGTGGGTTCGTCGAGAATCAGGATATCGGCCTGCCGGTACAGCGCCTTGAGGATTTCCACACGCTGCTGGTGGCCGACCGACAGATCCTCGACCAGTGCGTCGGGATCGACATCCAGGTCATATTCCCTCGACAGTTCGCCCAGCACCTTGCGCGCGCGCGCCAGCGAGGTGTTCAGCAGGGCCCCATCCTCGGCCCCCAGGATCACGTTTTCCAGAACGGTGAAATTCTGCACCAGCTTGAAATGCTGGAACACCATGCCGATGCCGGCGCGAATGGCGCTCTGGCTGTCGGGGATGGCGGTCTCATGGCCGTTGATCAGAATGGTTCCGGCATCGGCCCGGTAAAAGCCGTAGAGGATCGACATCAGCGTCGATTTCCCGGCACCGTTTTCGCCGATGATCCCGTGGATCGTGCCGCGCGGCACGGCGATGTTGATGTCACGGTTGGCCCTGACCGGGCCGAAGGACTTGGAAATACCCTTCAGTTCAATGGCATAGGGTGACAAAGGGGCGGCAGTTGCCTGCCGCCCCCCAGTGGTCGCTTGCGCCATCAGAACGTCGCCGCCGGGCAGGTGTTGTCCGACATGTAGTCATGCACCTTGATCTCGCCCGAGATGATCTTGGCCTTGGCCTCTTCGACCGCGGCCTTCATTTCCGGCGTCACCAGCGGCGCGTTGTTTTCGTCCAGCGCATAGTCCACGCCACCCGCCGCCAGGTCCATCACATTGATCCCGGCCTTCAGGTCGGTGCCTTCCTTGAAGGCCTCGTAGACCGCGTTGTCCACGCGCTTCATCATCGAGGTCAGAACCTGGCCCGGATGCAGGTAGTTCTGGTTGCTGTCCACGCCGATCGACAGGATGCCCATGTCGGCGGCGGCCTGCAGCACGCCCACGCCCGTGCCACCGGCGGCGGCATAGATCACGTCCGCGCCCTGGGCCTGCTGGCTTTTCGCGATTTCCGCGCCCTTCACCGGGTTGTTCCAGGCCGAAGGGTCGGTGCCGGTCATGTTCAGCACGACCTTGGCATTCGGATTGGCCGCCAGCACGCCCTGGGCATAGCCGCAGCCAAAGCGACGGATCAGCGGGATGTCCATGCCGCCCACGAAGCCGACAGTGCCGGTCTTTGACGCCATGCCGGCCATCAGACCGACCAGGTAGCTGCCCTGATCCTCGGTGAAGACCACCGATTTCACGTTGGGCTGGTCAACCACCATGTCGATGATCGCGAACTTGGTGTCCGGATAGTCCGGAGCCACGGCGTTCAGCGTGTCACCAAAGGCGAAACCGGTCATCACGATCGGGTTGGCCCCGGCTTCCGCCAACTGGCGCAGCGCCTGTTCGCGCTGCGCTTCGTTCTGCATTTCCAGCTCCTTGTAGGTGCCGCCGGTCTCCTTGGCCCAGCGCTCGGCACCATTGAAGGCCGCTTCGTTGAAGGACTTGTCGTTCTTGCCCCCCAGGTCATAGATGATGGCAGGGTCGGCCACCGCCGCGACGGTCCCCAGCGCAAGCACGGCCGTAGCCCCAAGAAGGCGTTTCATCAGGGTCATATCAATCTCCCGGTTGCAAAACGATTATAGCTGGCGCCGCGGCAGACTCAGCCTGCCCCGCGTCAGCGATTGGGTTGATTTACCGCCTGTTGGCCGCCGATGGTCAACAGGAATCTGAGTTTCGGCGTCCGAAATTTGATCATTTGATAAAGGCTCGGGTGGGCACGCGGCCGGGCCGATCAGCCCCAGGGCTGATTCTAAAGGGTCCGGCCCATCAGGATGGCATCGACCGCGCCCTGGGGGCCATGGTAATAGCCACGCCGCCGCCCGGTTGGTGCAAAGCCGCAGGCAGCATAGACCGCCAGTGCCGGGGTATTGTCGGCCGCAACCTCAAGATAGGCCGCGCGCGCGCCCAGGGCCCGGGCCCGATGCACAAAGGCCTGCACCAGCCGCCGGCCGATCCCGCGACCCTGCCGCGCCGGTTCGACTGCGACCGTTAGCAGCTCGGCCTCGTCCAGCACGACCCGGCCCAGAATCAGGCCGCCGTCTTCGGTGCACAGAAAGACGCGGGGGCTGGCCAGCAGGTCGCGGAACTCCTGCGCGCTCCAGGGGCGAGGCGTGATGAAGGCGCGCGCATGCAGCGCGGCCATCGCCTCGGGCGTCACGGCAACATCACCGGAGGCGGATCGGCAGGCGGGGCGGCATCGGCCCCTCGCAGATAGAACGGCGCTGGGCGCGGCGCGGCCTGGCCCAGTCGATCCCGGGCGAGCCGGGCAATCGCCTGGACCATGGCATGACGCGGCTGGGCAGAGCGCCCATCCAGGGTCAGGGCAAACCGGTCGGCATCATGGCCCAGGAAGGTGGTGCCGGGCGGAACGGTCAAGGCCTCGCCTTCGTCCAGCAGCCGCGGCGGCTCTGCGGCCTCGGCGAAGAGCTGCGCGTATAGTTGTCCGCGCCGCGCGTCCAGCACCACGACTGCGGGCCGTGGTGCATCCAGGGCCATGGCCTCGAAGGTGCTGACACCAATCGCCGGAATCGCCAAGCCCAGCGCAAGGCCGCGCGCCGCGGCAACCGAGATGCGGATGCCGGTGAAGTTCCCCGGCCCGGTGCCGACGCCGATGGCGGCCAGATCGCCCCAGCCGATGCCGGCGCGGGCCAGCATCGCCTCCAGCATCGGCATCAGCCGCTCGGCCTGGCCTAGGGCCATCTCCTCGATCTGCAGATCGACCAGCCGGTCGCCCGACAGCAAAGCGGCGGCGCAATGCGCCGCCGATGTGTCAAAGGCCAGGATCAGCGGCTCAGGCCGCAACGGGGCGGACCTCGGTCACTTCGGGAATGTAATGCCGCAGCAGGTTCTCGATCCCCATCTTCAGCGTCAGGGTCGAGGATGGACAGCCCGCGCAGGCGCCCTTCATGTGCAGATAGACCACGCCGCGGTCAAAGCCGTGAAAGGTGATGTCGCCGCCATCCTGTGCCACGGCGGGGCGGACACGGGTGTCCAGCAATTCCTTGATCTGCGCCACGATGCCGCTGTCGGGGCCGTCATGCGCCTGATGCGCGGCGGCCTGCTCGCCCTCCATCACCGGAGCGCCCGACTGGTAATGCTCCATGATCGCGCCCAGGATTGCGGGCTTGATGAACTGCCATTCCGTGGCGGCATCCTTGGTGACCGTGACGAAATCGGTGCCCAGAAAGACGCCGGTCACACCCGAGACCGCGAAGATCCGCCGCGCCAGCGGCGATCTGCCGGCGGATTCGGCGCTGGGAAAGTCCGCCGTCCCCAGATCCAGCACGGCCTGCCCGGGCAGGAATTTCAACGTCGCAGGATTCGGCGTGGTTTCGGTCTGGATGAACATGGGAAATCTCCGACTATTCCTGTCGGATATGCGCCTGCGGGCTTGCAGAGTCAAGGTGTAGGAGCCGGATGCGGCGATGATCCCGCGGCGGCCTTGTCAGGCCCCGGTCCCCGCGCCGGACCTTGCGGCCGTCCCGCATGGGGGGCTCTGCCCCCCGCTGCGCTCCCCCCGGGATATTTGCAAACAGGTGAAACAGGGAAGGACATTGCCCTTCACCTTGCTGGAAATATCCCACGGGGGTCCGGGGGTGTGAAACCCCCGGCGCCGCCCCCGGCTGGGCGAGGTCTGCCAAGTCATGAAAATCAACCTGTTGCACGGAATGCGAGGCGGATGCGCATCCTGCCGGTCGGTTCAGGTGATCGATTCCAGCCGTTCCTTCGACATGTCGCCCGGAACAATGGTGATCGGAATCGGCAGGTTGCCCGAGTTCTTCGAGAGCTGCGTGACCAGCGGACCCGGCCCGTTCTTCTCGGTTCCCGCCCCCAGCACCAGCACGCCCACCTCCGGATCCTCGCGGACCTGGGACAGGATTTCGGTTACCGGGTCGCCCTCGCGGATGATCAGTTCCGGGTCGATACCCAGCTTGGTGCGCATCCATTTGGCGAAGACCTCGAAATGGCCCTCGATCCTCTCGCGCGCTTCGGCCCGCATCAGATCGGCGACGCCCATCCAGTCCTGAAATTCTTCTGGCGGGATGATCGAGAGGATCTGCACCCCGCCCCCGGTGTGCGCGGCGCGCAGGGCCGCAAAGCGCATTGCGTTCAGACACTCGCGTGTGTCGTCCAGAACCACCAGGAATTTCCGCATGATTGCCTCCCCGGTGCCCTTCCAAAGCGGCGCACCGACCCCGGCAGACTAGCGAAACCGGAAAGCGACGTCCAGAAAAACACGATGAAAGTGATCGGGCTTTCGGCCGCGAGTCACAGAAGAAAACCGCCCCTGGACGAGCCAGGGGCGGCGCCCGGGACAGGATCGCCTTGGGGCGGGGACAGGTCAGGTGCCCGGGACATGGGGCCGGGGGCAGGCCCTCGCCAGGCAGGCTGCCCGTGAAATGAATCGATTTCGTGACGGCGAGCGGGACAGGAAGCCGGGAGACCGGAACACCGGGGGGCCGGAACTCCGGGGGCCGAGGCGGGCGCCGTTCCTGGCGGTCTCGCCATTACCTGCGGCGTGAGCGGATCATGCCCAGGATGTCATAGACCTGTTCCAGATTCGGCCGGGCCAGCGCGTCGGCGCGCTCGGCGCCTTCGCCCAGGATGCGGTCGATCTCGGCTGGGTCCTGCATCAGCCGGTTCATCTCGGTGGTGATCGGCGTCAGGGTGGCCACGGCCAGATCGGCCAGTGCCGGCTTGAACGTGCCGAACTGCGCGCCTGCGAAATCATGCACCACCTTGGCCACGCTGTGGCCCGACAGCGCGGCATAGATCGAGACCAGATTCCTGGCCTCGGGCCGGTCCTTCAGGCCCTCGACGCTGTCGGGCAGCGGCAGGGGGTCGGTCTTGGCCTTGCGGATCTTGGCGGCAATCATGTCGGCATTGTCGGTCAGGTTGATCCGCGACTGATCGGAGGGGTCGGACTTCGACATCTTCCTGGTGCCGTCGCGCAGGCTCATCACCCGCGTTGCGGCGCCTTCGATCACGGGCTCCACCACCGGGAAGAAGTTCACGCCATAGTCATTGTTGAACTTGATCGCGATGTCGCGGCACAGTTCCAGATGCTGTTTCTGATCCTCGCCCACCGGCACATGGGTCGCCTTGTAGACCAGGATGTCGGCCGCCATCAGGCTGGGGTAGGCGAACAGGCCCAGCGACTGGGCCTCGGCATTCTTGCCGGCCTTGTCCTTCCATTGGGTCATCCGGCTCATCCAGCCCATGCGCGCCACGCAGTTGAAGATCCAGCCCAGCTCCACATGAGCCGAAACCTGGGACTGGTTGAACAGGATCGACCGCTTGGGGTCGATGCCCGCCGCGATGAAGGCCGCCGCGCCTTCGCGCGTTTGCTGGCGCAGTTTTTCGGGCTCCTGCCAGACGGTGATCGCATGCATGTCGACCAGGCAATAGATCGTCTCGATTCCCTCGTCCTGCTTTTCGACAAAGCGCTTCAGCGCGCCCAGATAATTGCCCAGCGTCAACCCGCCCGATGGCTGGATGCCCGAAAAGATGCGCGTGGGAAAGGTCTGAGGCGTTTGGACCGGCTCGGACATGGGGGTCTCCATCTGGAATGTTCGGATGCAACGCCTTAATGCGGGCAGGGGGGCAAGTCAAAGCCCTGCCCCTGACGGGCTCGATTGCCGGCTGGCCGATCCCGGCTCACGGTATCCGGCATTTCTCATCTGGCCCCATGGAGGCTCGCTTGGACAACCAGAACGTTTCGCCGCTCAACCCGCTGCCACCCGTGGTCTGGATCCTGGTCCTGCCGATGATCGCCATGGAAATCGTGGTGTCGGCGGGAGAGGCCGGGCTGATCGGCGGCCCCGCGGCGATCGGCTGGCGGCTGGAGGCGTTTCAGCGGTTCGCCTTTGCACCGGACTATCTGCGCCAGATGATCGGCGCGCGGATGTTCCCGCTGGATGGGCTGATGCGGCTGGTAACCTATCCGCTGGTGTCTCTGTCGGCCAGCACCACGCTGTTCGTGGTGGTGATCACCCTGGCGCTGGGCAAGTTCGTGGGCGAGGTGTTCCGCTGGTGGGCCCTGGTGACCCTGTTCCTGGCGGGCACGGTGCTGGGTGCGCTTGCCTATACTGCGCTGCCGGGCGCGCACATGCCCCTGTCGGGCGGCTATCCCGGAGTCTACGGGCTGATCGGCGGATTCACCTTCGTCCTGTTTCGGCGCCAGGAGGTCATGGGCCAGTCGCGCCTGCGGGCGTTCCGGCTGATCGGGTTCCTGCTGGCTTTCCGCATCGTCTTTGCGGTGGGCACCGTGCTGATCTACGGTTCGGCGGCAGGGGCCGGGCTGGACTGGGTGGCAGAACTGGCAGGGTTTGCGGTGGGGTTCCTGCTGTCCTTCCTGCTTACCCCCGGGGGGTGGAGCCAGTGGCGGGACCGCCTGCGCGGTCGGTGACCAGGCCCCATAGCGCGGCGAGCGCGATGCCGGCCCAGACGATCAGGTAAAGGATCGGCCCCGTGCCGATGGTGGCCAGCGTCCAGCCGGTGGCGGCGGCGATCCCCGCACCATGGAAGGCTGCGATCCACAGCGCGATCCGCCGCTCGGCCCGGCCTTCCGACAGCCAGCCGGCGGAGGCAACACTCAGGAAACTGGCGGCGATCAGGCGGGTGGTCAGCGGATCACCCGGCCAGGGCCAGATCTGGGTCAGCGGACCCTCCGGCCAGGCGAACAGCACCAGCCCCCACAGGCCCGCCACCGTGCCGATGGCCGTGTCGATCGGGCCGGACAGGCCGCGTTCGTTCGAATTCAGTCGCAGCAGCGCATTTGTCGCGCCAAGAATCAGCAGGGCCACCACTGTGGCGAAGGCCCAGGTGACCGGCGCAGACAGGTCGAACCTTGCAAGATGCCAGCCATAGATCGCAACACTCAGCGGGGCCAGGCAGACCAGCAGCATCCAGGCCCCGAGCCGCAGCGCGGCGATCGTCCCGGTCCACAGGATCATCGCGAAACCCAGGGCAAAGGCGAGCCCGGCCACGGCCAGATATTCGGCAGCGAGGCCTGGCAGCGGCCATGGAAAGGCCTGCGGCAGGTTCTGCCACCAGGCGGGGGCACCCACCAGGCCGCCCAGCGCGGCGGCCAGGATCGTGGCCCTGGCCTGGCGTTCGGCCCCCTGCCGCGGGCTGCGCGACTGCAAGGCCCGCTCGGCCAGCACAAACAGGATCACGAACCCGCCCAAACCGGCGGCTTGCCACAGGAAGGGGGTCATCGCGGCCTCCGTTTCTGGCATCCAGATTGGGCGGCGGCGCGGCCGGGCGCAAGGGCCCTTCGAGCCGTGTTGCAGGGGGGTGTAACACGCGTGTTACGCTGCGTAATACATTGAAAAAAATGACATTTATTTTTCACGTTAGAGCGGGATGTTGCTTGAGTGAATCGCGGGGGATTCCCTCTTTGCTGGATTTCTGATTCACGATGAGGGCTGGGTATGGAGGCCAGCCTTCATGACG
>JAKALB010000109.1 GCA_021813365.1 Pseudomonadota bacterium
ATATCGGCTTTGCCGGCTTCGTGTCGAAGGATGCGATCATCGAAAGCGTCTATGCCGGCGGGTCGATGTATGGCTTCACCCTGCTGGTCGTGGCGGCCTGCTTCACCAGCTTCTATTCCTGGCGGCTGATCTTCCTGACCTTCTTTGGCCAGGCGCGCGGCGATGCCCATGCCCATGATCACGCCACGGAAAGCCCCTGGGTGATGACCCTGCCGCTGGCGGTTCTGGCGCTGGGTGCGGTGTTCGCGGGCATGATCTGGTACAACGACTTCTTCGGCAGCCACGAGGCGATGTCGGCCTTCTTCTCGCTGCCGTCAGAGGGGGCCGAGTCCGGCCAGACCGCGATCGGGGCCATCTACCTGGGCGCCGAGAACCACGTGATCGAGGCGGCGCATGAAAGCCCGGCCTGGGTGAAGGTCTCGCCCTTCGTGGCGATGCTCCTGGGCCTTGCCGTGGCCTACTGGTTCTACATCGTGAACCCCAGCCTGCCGGGTCGGCTGGCCACCGCGCAGGCGCCGCTCTACCGGTTCCTGCTGAACAAGTGGTATTTCGACGAGGCCTATGAGTTCCTGTTCGTGCGCACGGCCAGATGGCTGGGCAACTTCCTGTGGAAGCGCGGCGACGGCGATGCCATCGACGGCACGATCAACGGCGTGGCCCTGAGTGCCGTGCCCTTCTTCACCCGTCTCGCGGCCCGTGCGCAATCGGGCTACCTGTTTCACTATGCCTTCGCGATGGTGCTGGGGATTGGCGTCCTTCTCACCTGGATGACGCTCTGGGGCGGAGCACACTGATGAACATTCTCTCCATCATCACCTTTCTGCCCGCCGTGGCGGCGGCCATCCTGGCCCTGTTCCTGCGGGGCAATGATGCGGCCACGGCGCGCAACGCCCGCTGGCTGGCGCTGATCACCTCGACGGCCACCCTGGTCATCTCGCTGTGGCTGCTGAAGGGGTTCGATCCGGCCAACACCGGCTTTCAGTTCGTCGAGGATCGGCGCTGGATCCTGGGCCTGCACTACAAGCTGGGCGTCGACGGCATCTCGATCCTGTTCGTGCTTCTGACCACGGCGCTGATGCCGCTGACGATCGCCGCCTGCTGGACGGTGGATGTGCGGGTCAAGGATTACATGATCGCCTTCCTGCTCTTGGAAACGCTGATGCTGGGCGTGTTTCTGGCGCTGGATCTGGTGCTGTTCTACCTGTTCTTCGAGGCCGGTCTGATCCCGATGTTCCTGATCATCGGCATCTGGGGCGGGCCGAACCGGATCTATGCAGCGTTCAAGTTCTTCCTCTACACATTCCTCGGCTCGGTGCTGATGCTGGTCGCCATGATCGTGATGTATCGGGTGGCAGGCACCACCGACATTCCGACGCTGATGCGCTTCGGCTTCAGCCACGAGCCCATGGTCGTGCTGGGCCTGAGTGTCGGCCAGGGCCTGCAGACGCTGCTGTTCCTGGCGTTCTTTGCCAGCTTTGCGGTGAAGTTGCCGATGTGGCCGCTGCACACCTGGTTGCCCGACGCCCATGTTCAGGCGCCGACCGCGGGTTCGGTGGTGCTGGCCGCGATCCTTCTGAAGATGGGCGGTTACGGCTTCCTGCGGTTCAGCCTGCCGATGTTCCCCGAGGCTTCGGTTGCCTGGGCGCCGGTGATGTTCTGGCTGTCGGCCATCGCCATCGTCTACACCAGCCTGGTGGCGCTGGCACAGTCGGACATCAAGAAGCTGGTGGCCTATTCTTCGGTGGCGCATATGGGCTATGTGACCATGGGCACCTTCACGATGAACCAGCAGGGCCTGGATGGCGCGATCTTCCAGATGCTCAGCCACGGCTTCATCTCGGGCGCGCTGTTCCTGTGTGTCGGCGTCATCTATGACCGCATGCACACCCGCGAGATCGACGCCTATGGCGGCCTGGTGAACCGGATGCCGGCCTATGCGCTGGTCTTCATGTTCTTCACCATGGCCAATGTGGGTCTGCCCGGCACCAGCGGCTTCATCGGCGAATTCCTGACACTGATGGGGGCGTTCCAGGCCAATACCCTGGTCGCGGCCGTCGCCACGACCGGCGTGATCCTCTCGGCGGCCTACGCGCTCTGGCTCTATCGTCGGGTCGTGTTCGGCGCGATGGTGAAGGAGGCGCTCTTTTCCATCACCGACATGGACCGGCGCGAGCGGATGATCTTTGCCCCGCTGGTGGTGATGACGCTGGCATTGGGCGTCTATCCGGCCGCGGTCACCAATATCATAGGGCCTTCGGTGAAGGCGCTGGTCGATCAAATGCGTCCGGTCCTTGAGGCCGCGGCCGCTGCAGCGAACTGAGGCTTGGATCATGGTCACGACTGATTTCTCCACCATCCTGCCCGAGGTTCTGCTGGCAGGTTATGCCATCGCAGCCCTGCTCTTCGCGGTGTTCACCGGCAAAGATGCCATCGCGGCGGCGCTGACCTGGCTGACCGCCGGCGTCATGCTGGCGCTGGCGCTGCTGATCGGCCTGTCGGGCCAGGCCCCGGGCGTGGCCTTCGGCGGCCTGTTCATCGACGACCTGTTCGCGCGCTTTGCCAAGATCGTCATCCTGGTTTCGGCTGCGGCGGTTCTGGTGATCGGCCAGGATCATGCCGGCCGGCGCGGCCTGGGCCGGTTCGAATACCCGATCCTGATCACGCTGGCCGTGGTCGGCATGATGATGATGGTCTCGGCCGGCGATCTGATGAGCCTGTACATGGGGCTGGAACTGCAATCGCTGTCGCTTTACGTGCTGGCCGCGCTGAAACGGGACTCGGTGAAGTCCACCGAGGCCGGCCTGAAGTATTTCGTGCTGGGCGCGCTGTCGTCGGGCCTGCTGCTCTATGGCGCCTCGCTGACCTATGGTTTTGCCGGCACCACGCTGTTTTCGGGCATCTTCTCGACGCTGGGCCAGGGCGCGCCGCTCGGCCTGCTGTTCGGCCTGGTCTTCATGCTGGCGGGTCTGAGCTTCAAGGTTTCGGCCGTGCCGTTCCACATGTGGACGCCCGATGTCTACGAAGGCGCTCCCACGCCGGTGACCGCCTTTTTCGCAACGGCGCCCAAGGTGGCGGCGATGGCGCTGATCGGCCGGGTTGTGATGGATGCGTTCGGCGCAATTCCCGGCCAGTGGAGCCAGGTTCTGGCGGCGCTGGCGATCGCCTCGATGTTCCTGGGTGCGGTGGCGGCGATCGGCCAGACCGACATCAAGCGCCTGATGGCCTATTCCTCGATCGCGCATATGGGTTTCGCCATGATGGGCCTGGCAGCCCCCGGCGCGGGTGGCGTGCAGGCCATGCTGATCTACATGGCGATCTATGCCACGATGAACGTCGGCACCTTCGCCTTCATCCTGTCGATGGAGCGCGATGGCGAGCCGGTGACCGATATCGCCAGCCTGAACCTCTTCGCCCGAGCCGAGCCTCTGAAGGCCCTGGCCATGCTGTTGCTGCTGTTCAGCCTGGCGGGCGTGCCGCCGATGCTGGGCTTCTTCGCCAAGTTCTATGTGCTCAAGGCGGCCGTGGATGCCGGAATGAGCTGGCTGGCCATGGCCGGTGCGGTCGCTTCGGTGATCGGCGCCTATTACTACCTGCGCATCGTGTATCTGATGTATTTCGGCCGCGAAGGGGCGGTGGTCGAAAGCCGCATGGCCCCGGCGCAGTGGCTGGCGCTGGTGGCGGTGGCGGCGATCATGCTTCTGGGGGTGGTGAACCTCTTCGGTATCGAGCCTGCGGCCCTGGCCGCGGCCCAGTCGCTTGTCGACTGACGCACCCGCCTGGCCCGAGGGCGTGGCACGCCATGTCCTCGAGACGGTGGACAGCACGAATGCGCATGGCCTGCGCCTGGCGCCGGAGTTGCGCGGCCCCGCCTGGTTTCTGGCCCTGAGCCAGACCCGTGGCCGGGGGCGGCGCGCCCGGGCCTGGTCCTCCGCCCGCGGCAATTTCCACGCCACGCTGGTCCTGCACCCGACCGAGCCCGCCGCCACCGTGGCCCTGCGCAGCTTTTCCGCCGCGCTGGCGCTGCGCGAGGCGCTGGTGGCGCTGACCGGCACGCCGCAGGCATTCAGCCTGAAATGGCCGAATGATGTCCTTCTGAATGGTGGCAAGGTCGCCGGGATCCTGCTGGAATCGCAAGGCGCGGCCGAGGGCCGCATCGGCCATCTGGCCATCGGCATCGGCGTCAACCTGATCGCCGCCCCGGACCCCGAACTCATCGAACCCGGCGCCACCCGGCCCGTCACCGTGCTGGCCGAGACCGGCCAGCGCCTGAACCCGGAAACCCTGCTGAACCACCTGGCTCCCGCCTATGCCGGATGGGAGGCGCTGTTCCAGGCCCGAGGCTTCGCCCCGTTGCGCGACTCTTGGCTGTCGCACGCCGCGCGCCTGGGCGAGGTGATCACGGCCCGCACCGGCAGCGCCACGCATCTGGGCCGGTTCGAAACCCTCGATCCGACCGGCGCGCTTGTCCTGGCCACGCCGCAGGGCCGGCTTTCGATTCCCGCCGCCGAGGTCTTTTTCCCGTGACCCTGCTTTCATCTTGCCGCAAATATCCCACGGGGGTCCGGGGGTGTGAAACCCCCGGGGTCGGCCAACAGGACATATGCTGATGCTTCTCGCCATCGATTGCGGCAACACCAACACCGTCTTTTCCGTCTGGGATGGCACGCGCTTCCTGGCCACCTGGCGGATCGCCACCGACCACAAACGCACGGCAGACGAATATTTCGTCTGGCTGCAGACGCTGATCGCGCTGAAGCATCTGGATCTGACGATCACCGAGGCGATCATATCGTCGACCGTGCCGCGCGTGGTGTTCAACCTGCGCGTCCTGTGCGACCGCTACTTCAACTGCCGCCCGCTGGTGGTGGGCAAGCCGGACTGCCGCCTGCCGGTCGCCCCGCGCGTCGATCAGGGCACCACGGTCGGCCCCGACCGTCTGGTCAACACCGTGGGCGCCTTCGACCGGCACGGCGGCAATCTGATCGTGGTCGATTTCGGCACCGCCACCACCTTCGATGTGGTGGATTTCGACGGCGCCTATGTCGGGGGCGTCATTGCCCCCGGCGCGAACCTCAGCCTCGAAGCCCTGCACATGGCCGCCGCCGCCCTGCCGCATGTCGATGTCGCCCGGCCGCCGCGGGTCATCGGCACGAATACGGTTGCCTGCATGCAGTCGGGCGTCTACTGGGGCTATGTCGGCCTGGTCGAGGGGATCGTGCGCGAAGCGCGCAAGGAGCGTCCTTCCGGTGTCAAGGTGATTGCCACGGGCGGGCTCGCCTCGCTGTTCGGGCAGGGAACCGATCTGTTTGATGCGATCGAAGATGATCTGACCATGCATGGCCTGGTGCTGATCCACAGTTACAACAAGGAAATCGCGGATGGCCGGTGAACGCCTGATCTACATGCCCCTGGGTGGCGCCGGCGAGATCGGCATGAATGCCTATGTCTATGGCCATGGGGCCCCGGGCAAGGAACGGCTGATCCTGGTCGATCTGGGCGTGGCCTTTCCCGACATGGACACCGCGCCCGGCGCCGACGTGATCCTGCCCGATCTCGACTGGCTGATCCAGCGCAAGGACAGGCTGGAGGCGATCTTCATCACCCATGCGCACGAGGATCACATCGGTGCGCTGCCGCATCTGTGGCCGATGCTGAAGAAGCCGATCTATGCCCGCAAGTTCACCGCGGCCATCGCGAGGTTGAAGTTCGAGGAAAGCGGCCTGGCGACCGACCTGATCCGCGTGGTCGAACCGCGCCCCCGGACGGTCGAGGTCGGGCCGTTCAAGGTGCAGTTCGTGCCGGTGGCCCATTCGATTCCGGAAAGCGCCGCGCTGGTGATCGACACGGCCGCCGGCCGGATCGTGCATTCGGGCGATTTCAAGGTCGACGAGACGCCGATCGTGGGCGAGCCCTGGTCGGATCAGGTGATGTCCGAAATCGCCGCGGAACGCCCGGTGAAGGCCTTTATGTGCGACAGCACCAATGTGTTCAACAGCCATGCGGGCCGTTCGGAAAGCATCCTGGCCGCACCCTTGGGCAAGTTGATCGAAGATGCCGGCGGCATGATCGTCGCCACCACCTTCGCCTCGAATGTGGCCCGGCTGAAGACCCTGGCCGAGGCCGGTCGCGCCGCGGGCCGCGAGATCTGCCTTCTGGGCCGCGCCATGAAGCGCATGGTCGCGGCGGCGGAACAGACGGGTGTGCTGACCGGGTTTCCGCGCAACCTGCCGCCGGAAGAGGCGCTGGACGTGCCGCGCCGGCATCTGATGCTGATCGTGACCGGCAGCCAGGGCGAACGGCGGGCGGCAGCGGCGGCGCTGAGCCGCGGCAAATACCTTGGCTTCGAGCTGAAGGAGGGCGACACGTTCCTGTTCTCCTCGAAAACCATTCCGGGCAACGAGAAGGACGTGCTGCGGCTGGTGAATGCCTATTCCGAAATGGGCGTCGATGTCGTCGATGAACAGGGCGGGCTGTACCATGTCTCGGGCCATGCCAACCGGCCGGATCTGGAGCGTGCCCATCAGCTGCTGCTGCCCGACATGGTGATCCCGATGCACGGCGAGCACCGGCACCTGCGCGAACATGTGAAGGTCGCGCATGAGGCCGGGATTGCCGCGATGATCGCCACCAACGGCACGATGCTCAATCTGACCGGCGATGTGCCGGAGGTCTGCGACCGCATCGAGGCCGGGCGGGTCTATCTCGATGGCACGGTTCTGGTGGGCGCGATGGATGGCGTGATCCGCGACCGGATCCGCATGGCGCTGAATGGCCAGGTGACGGTGACGGTGCTGCTGGACGAAAACGACCAGCCGCTGGGCGAGGCCTGGGTGGAAACCATGGGCCTGACCGACCTGGGTCGCGGCGGGCGCAGCCTGACCGAGACGCTGGAACGGGACCTGACCGAACTGATCGAAGGCGCGCCGCGCAAGTTGTTGAAGGACGACGACAAGCTGGACGAGGCCCTGAAGAAGGTCGCGCGTCAGGTCACGATGGAAGAGATCGGCAAGAAGCCCGAAGTCACCGTGGTGATCAGCCGGCTGACCGTCGAATAGGTCGCATCCCCGCACCATGCGAAAGGCCCGCAGCGATGCGGGCCCCGACGGTGTTTCCGGTGATTTCTTCTGGCCGCTTTCACGCGTCCGGAGCGTCGCCCTCGGCCGGATCGGGCGTGGCCGGTTCGGTCAGCCGAAAGCTGCGGGTCAGGAAATCGGGCATGTGATCGCCCAGCCCCACCACGCGCTCGCCCCGATCGGAACGGTCGCTGCGGTGACGTTCACGATCGTTGGGCCGATCATTGCCACGCTCGCCGCTGCGGCCGCCCTCCCGAACCGGGTCACGCACCGATTCACGGGCCGATTCACGGGCCGATTCACGGGCTGTGTCACGCGCCGTGTCACGGGCGGGCTGGCGGTCTTCGCCGCGCGGGGCCGGGCGCTGATCGCGGGTCGGGCGCGGCGCCGGGGTGGCCACCACCACATCCTCACTCTCGGCTTCATCCGCAACGGCCACCGGTTCGGCGCGGTCTTCGCGGGTATGGCTCGATCGGCTGCGGCTGCCGCCGCGGCCTGCGCCCGGCCGGCCAGAGGACGCACCTCGGCCGCCACGGGCGGCCTCCGGCCGGTCCGATGCGTCGTCGAGCGCTCCTTCCGGCAGTTCGCCAGCCGGGATCGCCATCTTCACCAGGCTCTCGATCGCGCCGAGGTATTTGTCATCCGCCGGAGTCGCCAGGGTGAAGGCCTTGCCCAGACGGCCCGCCCGGCCGGTGCGGCCGATGCGGTGCACATAATCTTCCGGGTGCGACGGCACGTCGAAGTTGAACACATGGCTGACCGCCGGAATGTCCAGTCCGCGCGCGGCGACATCCGAGGCGACCAGCAGCGTCAGGCTACCCTCGCGGAACGAATCCAGCGTCCTGGTGCGCACCGACTGGTCCAGGTCGCCATGGATCGGCGCGGCATGGAAACCGTGCGCCTTCAGCGACTTGGCCACCACATCCACATCCATCTTGCGGTTGCAGAAGATGATGGCATTGGTGAGCGTATCAGCTTCGGCCCGGATCAGCGCGCGCAGGGCCGCGCGTTTTTCGGCAAAGGCGCGGTCGCGACGGGTCGGCGTGAACTTCACCAGTTTCTGCTCGATCGTGGTCGAGGTCGTGGCCTGGCGTGCCACTTCCACCTTGGCCGGATCCTTCAGGAAGGCCTTGGTGATGCGTTCGATTTCCGGGGCCATCGTGGCGCTGAAGAACAGCGTCTGCTTTCTGGCGGGCGTCAGCTGGAAGATGCGCTCGATATCCGGGATGAACCCCATGTCGAGCATCCGGTCGGCCTCGTCGACGACCATGATTTCCACGCCGGTCAGCAGCAGCTTGCCGCGTTCGTGGTGGTCCAGCAGACGGCCGGGGGTGGCGATCAGCACATCCACGCCCCGGTCGATGGCCTTGTCCTGATCACCAAAGGACACGCCGCCGATCAGCAGCGCCTTGGTGAACTTGGTGTTCTTGGCATATTTGTCAAAGCTTTCCGCCACCTGGGCGGCCAGCTCGCGCGTCGGCGCCAGCACCAGACTGCGCGGCATGCGGGCGCGGGCACGGCCCTGGCTCAGCCGGGTGATGATCGGCAGCACAAAGCTGGCGGTCTTGCCGGTGCCGGTCTGGGCAATGCCCAGAACGTCGCGGCCTTCAAGGGCGGGCGGAATCGCCTGGGCCTGGATCGGTGTGGGGGTTTCATAGCCGGCTTCCGCCACGGCGTCGAGCACGCGCGGGTCCAGCGCAAGGTCAGAGAATTTGGTCATCAGCGTCCTGAAAGGGCAGAACTCGTCTGCCCGTGTCATACAAGGGACGCGATCTGTCGGGCGCCCCGGCGTCTGGGGCCCAATGCCCCTTTCGCGCGATAGCGGATTTTGCCCACAGGGTCAATCCACGCGGCAAGCCCCGATGACAGGATGCGGCCCGCGCGGCCGCGCCGCGGGCGGCCGACCATGCCGCAGGCGGTGGCGAAACCGCGCAGGACGAAGTATGGTCCTTGCGACGGGCCGGATGAGCGGCCCGAAGACCGCGGATCATCACCCCAGACGGAGGCTCCCATGGCAATTACCAATTCCGCTTCGGCCCGGTGGTCCGGCGATCTGAAAACCGGCACCGGCGCGATTTCCACCCGCTCGGCCAGCCTGTCGGGTGTTCCTTACGATTTCCGCAAGCGGTTCGAAGGCGCCGCCGGCACCAATCCCGAAGAGCTGATCGGCGCGGCCCATGCCGCCTGCTTCTCGATGGCGCTGTCGGGTGAGCTGGGCAAGACGGGTCTGGTGGCCGAAGACATCAAGACCACGGCAACGGTGACGCTCGATTTCCCGGGCGGCAGCGCCACGGTGACGGCGATTCACCTCGATCTGGAGGCAAGGATCCCGGGCGCCAGCGCCGCGGCTTTGCAGGCTGCGGCCGAAAGCGCCAAGGCGAATTGCCCGATCTCGCGGCTGCTCAAGGCCGAAATCACCCTCAGCGCCAGGCTGGTCTGAGGCTACCAGTTCGGCCGGTCATCGGCCGGCGCCAGGACCGGCCTCCACCCCGCGCGCATCACCGCCACCAGAGGGGCGGGCGTCAGAACGGTGACATCCTGCCAGGGCGACGGAATCGCCGCCCCATATCCCTCGCCCAGATAGGGCCGGGCCTGCCCCGCACCCTGCAGATGCGGCCGATCCTGCCACAGGTAGAATGCTCCTGGCGGCAGATCGTGCGCCGGGGCGCTGTGGCGCGGGCCAAGCCGCGCCACATGCAGCACCCGGTCGATGTCCACCGCCCTGGCCTGCGCGCCAAAGGCCAGGGCCCAGGCAGCGCGAAAGTCGTCGTAGACGGCACGGCGGCATTCGGCGCAGGGCCGGTGCCCGGCGGCGCAGGCCACCGCCTCGTCCAGAAAGAACAGCGGCGTCCAGCGGCCCGGCACCGGAAAGCCATGCGCTCCGCGGCCCGGCTTTTCGCGCAGGGTGCAGGTAATCCAGCCCCGCCGGCCCTGACTGCGGCGGATCAAGCCACTGGCGTCATGCAGGCAGCCCCGGTTGCCCATGAAGGCCCCGCGCGCCGGGATGCAGCCAAAGCTGCCGTCCGGCTGCACGCGGTTGGCACGGGCCATGTCAGACCATCATTTCCTTGGTCGCGGTCAGCTTCAGTTCGGGGTAGTCGCGTTCGATCCGGTCGATGTCCCATTTCAGCCGGGTCAGGAACACCATGTCGCCGTCGCTGTCCAGCGCGATATGGCCCTTGTTCACACTGACCATTCGTTCCACCTCGGCCTTGGGGCCGCTGACCCAGCGCGCGCTGGTGAAGGGCGAGGGTTCGAAACGGACGGGCAGGGAATATTCCTCCTCGATCCGGCTGGCCAGCACCTCGAACTGCAGTTGGCCGACGACGCCGACGATATAGCCGCTGCCGACCATCGGCTTGAACACCTTGGCCGCCCCTTCCTCGGCGAACTGCATCAGCGCCTTTTCCAGATGCTTGGCTTTCATCGGGTCCAGCGCGCGCACGCCCTGCAACAGTTCCGGCGCGAAGGACGGAATGCCGGTGAAGCGCAGGGATTCGCCCTCGGTCAGCGCATCGCCGATGCGCAACTGGCCATGGTTCGGAATGCCGATGATGTCGCCGGCCCAGGCCTCTTCCGTGACCTCGCGGTCGGCCGCCAGAAACAGCACGGGGTTGGTGATGGCCATAGCCTTCTTCGTGCGCACCTGGATCAGCCGCATGCCGCGGGTGAAATGCCCCGAGACCAGGCGCACGAAGGCCACGCGATCGCGGTGCTTGGGGTCCATGTTGGCCTGCACCTTGAACACAAAGCCCGTCACCGCGGTCTCATCCGCGCCGATGGTGCGCTCGGCCGCCTTCTGCGGCTGCGGCGGGGGGCCATATTCGCCCATCCCCTCCATCAGCTCCTTGACGCCGAAGGAGTTGATCGCCGAGCCGAACCAGATCGGCGTCATGTGACCTTCCAGAAGGCTCCTGCGGTCGAAGGCGGGCAAGAGTTCGCGCGCCATGGCGATCTCGTCATGAAACCTGGCCAGCAGGTCGGCAGGCACATGTTCGGCCAGCTTCGGGTCATCCAGGCCCGAAATCTGGATCGATTCCGCCACCCGGTTGCGGTCGGCGCGGTCCATGATCTCGAGCCGGTCGTGCAACAGGTCATAGGCACCGATGAATTCGCGCCCCATGCCGATCGGCCAGGAGGCGGGGGTCACGTCGATGGCCAGGTTCTGCTGGATCTCGTCGATGATCTCGAACGTGTCGCGGCTTTCGCGGTCCATCTTGTTGCAAAAGGTCAGGATCGGCAGATCCCGCAGCCGGCAGACCTCAAACAGCTTCCGGGTCTGGCTCTCCACGCCCTTGGCCCCGTCGATCACCATGATCGCGGCGTCCACGGCCGTCAGGGTGCGATAGGTGTCTTCGGAAAAGTCGCTGTGACCGGGCGTGTCCACCAGGTTGAAGCGGTAGC
>JAKALB010000110.1 GCA_021813365.1 Pseudomonadota bacterium
CATAGACGAAGGCATCGCGGAAGGCGCGGGCATCTGGCGGCAGGATCACCTGCATCACCGTGGCGATGGCTCCCAGCGCAAAGCCCGCGATCACCGCGCCGGCAAGACTGCCCATGCCGCCGATCACCGTGGCGATGAAGGCCATCAGCATCACGGACGCCCCCATCATGATGTTCGCCGTGCCCGTCTGGCTTCCCAGGATCAGCGCGATCGCAGCCGCCAGCACGCCCGACAGCGCGAAGGCGCCCATGATCACCCGATTGGCCCTGACGCCCAGCATCCGCGCCATGGTGAAATTCTCGGCCGCCGCCCGCATCTCCAGCCCGAAGCGGGTGCGGCGCAGGAAGGCGGTCAGTCCGATCAGCACCGCGATGGTCACAACGATGGTGATCAGCTGCAACAGCGGGATCCTGGCACCCAGGATCTCGACCGGCTGGCTCAGCCCCGGCAGCAGCGAGATGCTTTTCGGCCGGCTGGAGAACAGCATCAGCAGAAAGTAGCGGATCACGAAACCCAGCGCGAAAGAGGCGATCATCATCGTCGCCGGGTTGGCCCGGCGAAAGCGGCGAAACACCACCACCTCGGACAGGACCGATAGCCCGGCTCCCACCGCAAGCGTGAAGGGGATCAGCAGGAACCACGGCAGGTTGCCCGCAAAGATGATGGCCACCGCATCGACCGAGGGCCAGAGCAGCGCGAAGACGCAGAAGGCGATCATGTCGCCATGCGCAAAGTTGACCAGCCGCATCACGCCGAAGATCAGCGCGATGCCCAGAGCACCCAGCGCATAGAGCGATCCCAGCGAAAGCGCGTCGAATACGACCTGCAGCAACCCGCCCATCAGTGGTCTCCATATCCGAAATAGGCGGCCTGCATCGCCTCGCTCCGCCCCAGGGCGCGGGCATCGCCGTCCAGCATGATCTCGCCCCCGCGCATCAGCATCATGCGGCCGCCGACCATCATCGCCCGGGTCGAGGACTGTTCCACGATCAGCAGCGTCAGCTTGCGCTCGGCACGCAGCGCGACCAGCCGCTCGTAGACCTGATCGGTCATGTTCGGAGCAAGGCCAAGACTGGGCTCGTCGATCGCCACCAGCCGCGGCGCCGTCATCAATGCGCGGCCGATCACCAGCATCTGCTGCTGCCCGCCCGACAGAAGACCAGCCTGCGTGTGACGGCGTTCCTTCAGGATCGGGAAGGTGGCATAAACCGCTTCGAGCTCGCTTGCCGCGCGGGCCCGCCAGCCGCGGGTCGCCGCATGCATTCCGGTGCCGACCATCAGGTTCTCCTCGATCGTCAGCGAGCCGAACACCTCGCGCCCCTCGGGCACCATCGACAGGCCAAGCCTGGCGATATCCTCTGGCGCCTGACCGGTGATGTCATGGTCGGCGAAGTCGATCCGCCCTCCGGCGGGGGGCGTGACCCCCGCGATGGCCCGCAGCAGCGAGGACTTGCCGGCCCCGTTCGGTCCGGTGATGAACAAGATCTCGCCTTCGGCCAGCGAGAATGTGACGCCTCTGACCGCCGTCAGCCGCCCGTAGCGGATCGTGATGTTGGACAGGGCCAGCAGGCTCATGCCTCTACCTCCAGCACCGGAAGATCGATGTCGGCGGTGCTGCCCATGTAGGCATGGCGCACCTTTTCGCTGGCGCGAATGGCATCGGGCGAACCGCTTTCGATCACCGCGCCGCTGTCGAGGACGACGATGTGGTCACACAGGCCAAGCACCAGCCCGACATTGTGTTCGATCAGGAGAACGCCGCAGCCCATCTCGCCCGCGATGCGCCGGATCAGCGCCGAGAGATCGGCCGCTTCCTGTGCGCTCATCCCGGCCGCGGGTTCGTCCAGCAGCAGGAACTTCGGCCGCCCCATCAGCGCCCGGCCGATGGCGACGCGGCGCTCATCCGTATAGGGCAAGGTGCCGGCAATCCGCTCCGCGAGCGGCGTGATGCCGACCCAGTCGAGCATCGCTTCCGCCTCGGCGATCGCCGCCGCGCGCGACTGGCCCAGCCCCACGCCCGTGACTTCGAGATTGTCGATGACCGGAAGGTCGCGGAACAGCCGCCCCCCCTGGAAGGTCCGCGCGATGCCGCGGCGGCGCACCTCGTGCGGCTTCAGGCCCGCAAGAGGCTGCCCGTCCATGCGCACAACCCCTTCGGTTGCAACCTGAAACCCGGTCAGCACGTTGACAAGCGTGGTCTTGCCGGCCCCGTTCGGGCCGATCAGTCCGACGATCTGGCCGGGGGCCACCGTCAGGTCTACCCCCGACAGCGCCTTCAGCCCGGCAAAGGCCACCGATACCTTGTCAGCGCGCAGATCCTTCATCTTGCTCCTTTCCGGTCGCGGGTGATGAGGTAGGAGCCGCTGGCATCCAGCCGCGCGGTCCAGCCCGGTTCGATCACGATCGTGGTGGTGACCTCCTCGATCACCGCCGGCCCCCTGATCACGGCATCGGCGCCCAGCGGCGTGCCATCGTAGATCGGTGTCCGGATCCGCCGGCCGTCTGCGCTGAACACCGCCTCGCGGTGGCCCTTCAGGGCCCGCCGCGGCGAGAGCCCCTTGCCGATGGACATGCGGGCAGGCTTGTCGACCAGGCCGTAAAGAGTGCTTTCGATGTTGACCACCTCGACGGTCGAGGCGGGCTCGGCATAGGTGTAAAGTTCCCTGTGCCGGGCGTGGAACGCATCCCGGACCTTGCCGATCGACCTGGCATCCACCCTGAAAGTGCCGATTTCCACGGTGCATTCGTGCACCTGACCCACATATCGCATGTCGAGACTGCGCTTCGTCACGATATGGCCGGCCTTGAAGCCGTCGCCCTTCAGATGCGCGATTCCCTCAGCTTCGATCTGGGTGAACAGCTCGTCGATCCGCGCATAGGCCGCATCGTTGTCCAGCCGCAGCGGTGCGGTGGCCATGTAATTGTATTTGACGTCGCTGATGATCTGGCCGAAGGCACAAAGCCCCGAGGCCAGCTTGGGCAGGACGATGGTGTCAATCCCCATGGCTGCGGCCAGCGCCGTGATATGCGCCGCCGTAGCCCCGCCCGCCCCGACCAGAACGAAGTCGCGCGGGTCATAGCCGCGTTCCACCGTCACCCGGCGGATGCCGTTCACCATGTTGGCGTTGACGATGGTGATCATGCCATAGGCGGCGCGCTCCACGCTCATCCCCAGGGGATCGGCCAGGTTCGACTTGATCGCCTGATGGGCCTTGGCGGCATCCAGCGGCAGGCGTCCGCCGACCAGCCCGTCGGCATTCAGATAGCCCAGCACCAGATTCGCGTCCGACACGGTGGGCAGCTTTCCGCCCTGACCATAGCAGGCCGGCCCCGGATCGGACCCGGCCGATTGTGGCCCCACCTGCAACAGGCCCATGTCGTCGATCCAGCCGATCGAACCGCCGCCCGCGCCCAGCGTCTCGACCTGAATCATCGGCACACCGATCCGGTAGCGCAGGAAGTCGATGTTCTTGTTGATGTTGGTGGACCCGTCCCTGGTCAGCGTGATGTCGAAAGAGGTTCCGCCCATATCCAGGGTGATGACATTGCGATACCCGAAGGGTTCGCAGACATATTGCCCCGCCGCCGGCGCCGAGGCAGGACCGGAGTTGATGGCATAGACCGAACGGTCGGTCATGGCCTGCCCGACCGCCAGGCCACCGTTGGACTGGAAGTAGCGGACGGGCTGCCGCGCCCCGAGGCCGCGGAAGTAGCTGTCCACCGCCTCGACATAACGCTTCATGATCGGCGCCAGATAGGCATTCACCACCGCCGTCGAGGTGCGGGTGTATTCTCGGACCTGCGGGTAAAGCTCGCTTCCCAGCGTCAGCACCACACCCGGCAGCATCTCGCGCAGGATTTCGCCGGCGCGGCGTTCGTGCTCGGGGTGCAGCACCGACCAGACGAAGCTGATCGCCACCGTCTCGACCCCTTCGGCACGAAACAGCTCGCAGGCCGCACGCACATCGGCCTCGTTCAGCGGCTCGCGAACGGAACCATCCGAAAGCACCCGCTCGCGCACGCCCCGGCGCAGATAGCGCGGCACCAGCATGGTGGCCGGGGGATAGTCGGCGTCATAACGGAAACCGTCCTCCTTGTGGCCCAGGCGGATCTCGAGGCTGTCCTCGTGTCCCGCCGTGCAGATCAGCCCGGTCTTTGCCCCCTTGTGGGTGATCAGCGCATTCAGTCCCACGGTGGTGCCGTTGATGCACAGGTCGCAGTTCGACACCACCCTTTCGGCCGGAACCCCCAGTTCTTCCGAGATCAGCGCCAGCCCGTTGCGGATCGCCTGCGTCGGATCCTGCGGCGTGGACAGCGCCTTGAACAGCCGCACCTGGCCCGTCCGGTCTGCCAGAACGAAGTCGGTGAAGGTGCCGCCCGCATCAATGCCCAGTCGGTAATCGGATCTCATGGCCGGTCCCCCCTAGTTCGCGGCCAGGGCGGCGCGACGGCGCGCGCGCAGCTCTTCGGTCGCCTTGATGTCCACATGCAGCGTGGCGGGGTCGGTGATGATGACTCCGTAGTCCTCCCTTGCTCCGTCGATCGAGACGAGATTGTTCTTCACGTCCCAGACAACCTTTTCCACGGCCCGATCCATCGGGTTGCCGTAACCGCCACCTCCGGGGTTCATGTTGGTGATGCGGTTGCCGGGCCTGATGACCTTGATGATGTTTTCGCGGAAGGTTTCCGCGCGGTCGCCCTCGACCAGCTCGAGCCGCCCGACCTTGGTGTCGATGAGGGTGGAAACCGCTCCGGCGGCGCCCACCGCAGGGATGCGCCGGCCTTCACCAAAGGTGATGAAGGTCATGTCCGCGTTCAGCGGCTCCACCTCCCACGCCGTGCCGGAGCCGCCGCGGAACTTCCCCGCGCCGCCGCTGTCGGTCATCAGCGAATAGCGGTGGATGATGATGGGATAGCTGTATTCCAGAAGCTCGACATCGCCGCTGGTCAGCGCGCCAAAGCAGCACTCCGGCCCGCAGGCATGCCAGCCGTCCTGGCTGGGCGTGGCCCCGGCGCCGCTAATGATGGTGGCCAGGACCATCGTCACATATTCCTCGTCGTGCCGCTTGTCCCAGCCGGCGATGTTGAGCCCGTTGGCATGGCCCCAGCTTGCCGAGACCTTGGAGGGAACGGCCTTTTCGAAGGCCAGCCGCACCGCATCGGTCAGTGTTTCCATCGGCGTCGTGGTGCAATTCATGTGCGGCGCGGGTTCGGCCGCGTTGCAGATCGTGCCCTTCGGTCCGAAATCCACGCTCACGCAGCGATAGAGCCCTTCGTTGTAGGGCGGGGGCAGCTGGGCGAACATCATCAGGCCCAGGTAGACGCCGGAATGGCTGTTTCCCTCGTAACTGTTGATGAAATAGGGGATCTGCGGCGGGCTGCTGATGGCGATGTGGCAGCTGTCTCCGGCGATGGTCACTTTCGCCTTGATCTCGATGTCGCCATATCCGTGGCCGGCGTCCTCGAGGATCGCCGCGCCTTCATAGGTGCCGTCCGGTACCGAGGCGATCAGGCTGCGCATCTGGCGTTCGGCCATGTCGAGCAACCGGTCGATGCAGGCATCGACCTGCACTTCGCCGTATTTTTCCAGCATCGCCAGCAGGGCGCGCTCGCCCACCTGACAGGCACCGATCAAGGCGTTGAAATCGCCCTCCTGGTCGCGCCGGGCGCGCATGTTGGTCAGGATGAAGTTCAGCACATCCTTGCGCGGGCTGCCCCGGTCCCAGACCTTGACCGGCGGTATCCGCAGGCATTCCGCGTAGATTTCCCTGGCATTGGGGTTGTAGCCCGCCGGGACCGGCCCGCCCACATCGGTGAGATGGCCCTTGCAGACGGTCCAGTATTTCAGCTTCCCCTTCCAGAACACCGGCTTGTAAAAGCAGGTGTCGATGGCGTGGCTGCCGCCCCAGGCAGGATCGTTGTGGATGATCAGGTCGCCTTCGTGGATGTCGCCCTCGAAATATTTCGCCACCACCTTCATCGCCGGGATCAGGCTGCCCAGATGAATCGGGATGTCCTGACCCTGCAGGATCATCTCCGGCCGGTGGTTGAAAAGCGCGGTCGAATAGTCGTGCGCCAGGTTGAACACGGACGACCGGGCGGTCTTTTCCAGGCTCAGCGTCATCTCGCGCTGCGTCGTTTCAAGGATTCCCCGCACCACCGACAGCGTGATCGGATCCACCTCGACCGTCTTCCTGCTTTGCGTTCTAGCCATCACGAAACCTTCCGGTCATGGCCGCGCAACCGGGCGGTGATCGGGCTGGGCGCCCGCTGGTCGACTCTGCGTTCCCTGTCGCGCGGCGTCTGTTGCGCCTTTGATCGGGCAAGGCTACGGGCGACGGCGCTCGCGCGTCTTTGCACCGGGCGCACCGGTTCTTGCGTTTCCGTGCAATCGGGCCTGCCGCACGCTTGTCCGACTCGCGCGACCGTGGCCTGATGTTCGAAACGGGGACGGACGCCATGAAAAGCACGATTTCCACGCGCGGGGTAAACCAGGCTGCCCGCAGCCGGCACTGGCACGAAACGATCGCACAGACCTATTTCCCGCTGGAACTGACCTTCCAGCGCCCCGAGGCCTTCGATGGCGAGCTGACATCCTGGGATCTGGGCAGCGTCTCGATCTCGCGGCTGACCTCGGACGCGCTGCTCTACCGCCGCCTGCCCAAGCATTTCCGCGAACCGGGGCCGGAGGAGTTTCTGGTCACGCTTCCCGCCAGGTCCGAAGTCCGCTTTGCCCAGGGCGGCAGGGAGGTGCGCGCCAATCCTGGCGCCTTCTTCATCGAACGCAGCCACGAACCCTATGAGTTCAGCCACGCCGAACCCGCCGATCTCTGGGTGATGAAGCTGTCGAAAGACATGCTGGGCGGTCGCATCCGCGCACCGGACCGCTTCTGTTCGTTGCAGTTCGACGCCACGAACGGAGCGAACGGGCTGTTCGTGGACATGGTGCACCTGATCCCGCAGCGCTACGACGCCATGACCGAGGAAACCCGCGCCATCGTTGGCCGCCAGCTGGTGGACCTTCTGGCCCTGGCGATCCAGACCGACGAGCGGGTGCTGACCTCGGGGGCCTCCTCGGTCCGCGCAGCGCATCTGGCGCGGATCGAGGCTTTCGTGCGCCGCCATGTCGACGACCCCGAGCTCGGCCCCGAGGCGGTGGCGGCCGGTTGCGGGATTTCGGTGCGTTACCTGCACGAGCTTCTGCGCGACACCAACACCACCCTTGGCCAGTGGATCCGCGACATGCGGCTTCAGGCGGCGATGGAGGATCTGAAGAACCCCGCCGACCGGCGCGCGATCGGCGAGATCTCCTATGCGCGCGGCTTCACCGATCAGGCGCAGTTCAGCCGTGCCTTCCGGGCCAGGTTCGGCGTGACCCCGAAAGAGGCAAGAGGGCGCGGATGAACCGCTCGTCGCCGCACGCCCTGCGCCCGTCATGACGCTCCCTGCACCCTGCTCTGCGCCGCCAGGCATGGCCGAAGGCGCAGGATGAGCGGTTGCCTGCCTCATCGCCCCAGGTGATCCCGCACCCGTTGCAGCGCAGCCTGCCGGTCGTGCCGTGCCGCCAGGGCCTGCTCCATCGTCACCTCGACGAAGCGTGCGGCGGCATGGGGCTGCAACTGCCCGATCAGGTCCATGTCCGCGCTGATCACGCAGCCCAGCATCATGTAGCCCCCGCCGGACACGGCATCGCGGTGCAGCACGATGGGTTCGGTTCCCCCCGGCACCTGAATCGAGCCATAGGGATAGCAGGCATCCACGATGTTCGACGGGTTCGACCCCGCCCCGAAGGGCTGTTCGCGCGGAACAAAGTCCAGCGCCGTGCCTCCCCGGAAGCGATAACCGATCCGGTCGGCCTCGGGCGCGACCTTCCATGTGTCGGCGAAGAAGCGCCTGCCTGATTCAGCCGTGATCCGGTGCCAGTAAAGCCCCGGCAGCATCCGCAGTTCCGCCGGATTGCCCGGCATCCGCCGCAGGGCCCCTGGGACACTGCCCTTGCCCGGACCGCCCATGCCGACCGGCAGTTCGTCGCCCGCCTTCAACGCGCGGCCTTCATGCCCGCCCAGCGCGCCCAGCGTGTAGGTCGACCGCGACCCGAGCTTCACCGGCACGTCGATCCCGCCCGAGACCGCGATGAAGACCCGCGCGCCGGATTTGAGAAAGCCAAAGGACAGCCGGTCGCCGGCCTTGACGGGAAACGCCTCCCAGCCCGGGCGCTCGTCTCCGTTCAGTTTCGGCGGCAGGTCTCCCCCCGTCACCGCCACTGTCGCCGGGGCGGTGAATTCCAGCTCAGGCCCCATGAACACGGCCTCCAGCACGGCCGCGCCCTCGTCGTTGCCGACCAGCATGTTGGCCACCCGCAAGGCAAAGCGGTCCATGCCCCCCGAAAGCGGAATGCCCAGATGGTAATAGCCCGGGCGGCCCAGATCCTGCACGGTGGTCGACAGGCCCGGATGAATCACCTTAACGGCCATTGAGCGCCTCCATCAGCTTGGCGTTGGTCCCGGCCATGTCCTTGTTGAATTCCGACAGCGAGAACGTCGCCGGGCGGATCACCGGCTCGAAGCGGTTTGCCTCGACCGCCTCCAGCGCCGCATCATAGGCGTCGCGGCCGATCGGCTTCCATTTCACGATGTCGCCGGGCCGGAAAAGGCACATCTCGTCGCGAAGATAGGCGACCTGCTGGGTGGGGTCGTAGATCGGCATCGGCGTGATGCCGAACATCTGGTATCCGCCGGCGCCGCGCACCGAATAGATGCAGGAAAAGCAGCCACCGTGGCCCACCGTCAGCCGCGGCGTGTCGGTGCGTGGTCGCAGATACTTGGGCACCTGCAATTGCCGCTCGCGCTCGACCATCTGGTAAAGGAAGGGCAGCCCGGCCACGAAACCCACCATCGACACGAACCAGGGCTGGCTGGAATGTGCCTTGATGAAATTCTCGACCGTGCCCAGCCCGTTGACCTCGGCGGCGTATTCCAGGTCGGTCTTGGAGGGATCCTGATGCCGCTCGCGAAAGCGCATCAGCGTCTCGTGCGTCCAGGGATCCTGATAAAAGACCGGAATCTCGATGATCCGGGTCTGAATGCTGGCCTCGGACTGTGCCGCGGCCGCCTCCATGCCCTGCAGCTCCTTCAGCAGATCGCCGGGCCTGATCAGGTCGGGGTCGAACTTCACCTGGAAACTGGCGTTGGCCGGGCAGATCTCGGTCACGCCCCTGATCCCGGCGGCACGGATCGCGTTGGTCATCGACAGCGAAGTGAAGAAGGCTTCGAGCGACATGGATTCCGAGACTTCCCCGAAGATGTGCTCGTCGCCGCCAAAGCTGAAGCGGATCGTCATGGTTCCTCCCTCATGGTTGGAATTCCGGCACCAGCCGGGCGGAATGGGTGTCCAGCCAGCCTTCCAGCCAGCGGGTGTGAACGGCATTGGCCTGCACGGCGGGATCACCGGCCAGGGCCAGGAACAGCGGCCGCGTGGTGCGCAGGCCTTCGATGCGGGTTTCCTTCAGGGCGCGCACCAGGCGGGCGATCGCGGCGGCGCGGGTCTCGCCATGCACCACCAGCTTTGCCAGCAGCGAATCATAGAAGGGCGGCACGGTGTAGCCGGCATAAAGCATGGATTCGAACCGCACCTCCGGCCCGCCCGGCACCCGCAGGGCAGAGACCGTGCCGGGAAAGGGCGCGAAATCGCGGCTCGGATCCTCGGCGTTCAGGCGCACCTCGATGGCATGGCCACGCACCACGATGTCCCGCTGCTTCAGCCGCAGCGGTTCGCCGCCGGCGATGCGCAGGCCCTCGGCCACCAGGTCGATGCCGGTGATCATCTCGGTCACGGGATGTTCCACCTGGATGCGGGTGTTCATCTCGATGAAGTGGAACTGCTCGGTCTCGTCGTCGTAGAGGAATTCGACGGTCCCCGCGCCGGAATAGCCCACCGCACGGGCAAGCCGCACCGCACTCTGGCACAACTCGTCGCGCACCCGGTCGGAAAGTGCCGTGGACGGCGCCTCTTCCCAGACCTTCTGGCGGCGGCGCTGCAGCGAACATTCCCGCTCCCAGCAATGCACGGCATCGCGGCCATCGCCCAGCACCTGCACCTCGATGTGCCGCGCCCTGGTGATGACCTTTTCGATGTAGAGACCGCCATCACCGAACGCAGCCTGCGCTTCGGCCGCCGCCTGCGGGAAGGCGGCCTCGAACTCGGCCAGGTCGTTTGCGATGCGAATGCCGCGGCCGCCGCCACCGGCCGCCGCCTTGATCATCACCGGAAAGCCGGTGTCCATCAGCATGTGCCGGGCCTGCTCGATGTCGGCCACACGTCCCGTGCTGCCGGGCACCACCGGCACCCCCGCCGCGTGCGCGGCCGAGCGCGCGGCAACCTTGTCACCCATCGTGCGGATCGCCTCGCCCGAAGGCCCGACGAAAACCAGGCCGGCGGCCACACAGGCATCGGCGAAATCGGCGTTCTCGGCCAGAAAGCCATAGCCGGGGTGAATGCTGTCGGCACCGGTTTCGGCGGCGGCCTTCAGGATGTTCGCCTGATTGAGATAGCTTTTCTTCGCTGCCGGCGGGCCGATGTTCACCGCCTCGTCCGCGATCTGCACATGCAGCGACGCGGCGTCGGCGTCGGAATGGACGGCCACGGTCGCAATGCCCAGGTCCTGCGCCGCGCGAATCACGCGCACGGCAATCTCTCCCCGGTTCGCGACCAGAAGCTTCTTCAGCATCAATCCACCTCGGCCAGGACGGCACCGGCCATCACGGGTTCCTCGTTGTCGGCGACGAAACGGATGCTGCGCCCGGCCACATCGGACCGCACCTCGTGAAAGGACTTCATCACCTCGATCAGCCCGATCACGTCGCCCACGGCGACGGCATCGCCATCGGCCTTGAAGGGCGGCTTGTCGGGGGCGGAAGCGCGGTAGAACGTGCCGGGAAGCGGTGACTGGATCTGGGCCATGGATGAACCTCTCAGGTGTAGGGCAGGACGGCCGCTCGCACGGCGCGGGCAATGTCGAGGGCGTTGGGCGTGTCGGAGTGGATGCAGATCGATTCGCAGCGCACGTCGATGTCAGAGCCATCCGTGGACGTGCCCTTGCCCTCGGTGATCGCCCGAAGGCATCGCGCCGCCATCAGCGCCGGATCCTTGGCATCATGCGCGCGCGTCACGATCAGGCTGCCATCGGGGCGATAGTCGAGATCGGCGTAGAATTCGGCGATGAACACATGGCCACGGGCAGGATAGACCGTTTCGTGCAGCGTGCCGGTCATGCCCAGCAGCGGAACCTTGAACACGTCCGCCGCATCACACACTGCCTGGGCAATCTCTTCCTGCCGCGCGGCCATGCCGTAAAGGCTGCCGTGCGGCTTGATGTGGTTCAGCTCCATCCCCTCGGCCTTGAGAAAACCGCAGAGTGCGCCAACCTGGTAGATGATGCAGTTGGCCATCTCGTCGCGGCCCATCTTCATCT